>DWZA01000103.1 GCA_019118365.1 Candidatus Lachnoclostridium stercoravium
CCTTCCTCGTCGCGGTACGCGATCACTTCGATCGGGTGCTTTGTCTGGATCCCTGCCTCGGTCATGGCCTGTACGGCTTCAATGCCGCCGATGACGCCGAGTCTTCCGTCGAACATGCCGCCGCCGTATACAGTATCGATGTGGGAACCTGTCATAACTACGGAAGCGTTAGGATCTGTGCCCTCTTTTCTTCCTACCAGGTTGCCGGCTGCGTCCATATGCACGGTCATGCCGGCTTCTTCCATGTACTTTTTAACCTGTGCGTGCGCTTCGTTCTCTTCCGGTGAAAGAGCCATACAGTATACGCCGTCCTCGGTGTTTCCGATCTGGCCCAGTTCCATAAGTCTGTTAAAAAGCCTGTCTTTGTTTACCATAAAATACTTACCCCCTGTTAAATTTTAATAATAAGTTCTTTTGATTTAACCTCAGTATACTACACTTTATCTTGTTTGTAAAGTGGTCGACCGCGTGTCCGGATATTATTTTTTTGCAGTTTTACTGAAATTTTATGATTTTATAACATTTCTTTAACGGATTCGTGAAAAGAATATCACTTTGCAGGATCCTCCGTCTGGGGCAGGCCGCTTCCGAGATATAAAAACACCGGCAAAACACTTTCTCTCATGTTTCACCGGTGCTTGAAAAGGTTTCGATCACATATTATTATAATCTCTTTAACAGTTCTTCTCTCTCTGCCTCATATCCTGGCTTGCCAAGAAGAGCAAACATGTTCTTCTTATAGCTTTCAACGCCTGGCTGGTTGAACGGGTTAACGCCCAGCATATAGCCGCTGACGCCGCAGGCAAACTCGAAGAAATAGAATAATTCTCCAAGATAGAACGCGTTCTGCTCCGGGATCTTGACCATCAGGTTCGGTACGTTGCCGTCTGTATGGGCAAGGATCGTTCCGTTCATAGCGCTCTTGTTGACAAAGTCCACGTTCTTTCCGGCAAGGTAGTTCATACCGTCTGTATCTACTTCTTCTTTCTGAAGAACGATCTCTTCCGGCGAATCCTCTACGTTAAGGACTGTCTCAAACATGATCCGGGCGCCGTCCTGGATGAACTGTCCCATGGAATGAAGATCTGTAGTCAGGTCTACTGCTGCCGGGAAAATGCCCTTCTGGTCTTTTCCTTCGCTCTCGCCGTAAAGCTGTTTCCACCACTCGGATACATAGTGAAGACTTGGCTCGTAGTTCGCTACGATCTCTACTGTTTTTCCTTTTCTTAAAAGGATGTTGCGTACTGCCGCGTACTGAAGAGCAGGGTTGGACTCAAATGGGCTCTCAAGAGCTTTCTTTCTTCCGGAAGCCGCGCCTTCCATAAGGGCGTCGATATCTGCTCCGCTGACAGCGATCGGGAGCAGGCCTACTGCTGTGAGAACGGAGAATCTTCCGCCTACGTCGTCCGGAACTACGAAGGACTCGTATCCTTCTTCATTAGCCAGGCTCTTTAAAGCTCCTCTTGCCTTGTCTGTAGTAGCGTAGATCCTCTTATTAGCCTCTTCTCTGCCGTATTTCTCGATCAGCATCTCTTTGAATACGCGGAATGCGATAGCCGGCTCTGTGGTCGTACCGGACTTGGAAATGATGTTGATGGAGAAATCTTTTCCTGCCAGCACATCTTTCAGATCATGGATATATTTGCTGCTGATGCTGTTTCCTACAAAATAGATCTCAGGAGTCTTTCTCACGCTCTTGTCCAGTACATTGTAGAAGCTGTGGGATAAGAACTCGATCGCAGCGCGGGCGCCTAAATAGGATCCGCCGATACCGATCACCAGGAGCACGTCAGAATCATTCTGAATCTTTTCAGCCGCTTTCTTAATGCGGTCAAATTCCTCTTTATCATAATCAACCGGCAGGTCGATCCATCCTAAGAAATCATTGCCTGCTCCGGTCTTGCTTACCAATACATCCTTGGCATTCATCACCTGTCCCGCGATATTTTCCATCTCTTCTTTGCTGATGAAGCGGGCAGCTCTGGAATAATCAAATGAAACCTCTCTTCCCATTGTTATCCTCTCCTTTTCTTCCGTTTGGATATATTTTCCTTGCTGCTCTTCCAGGCCGCGCCTGGAGGCAGTTTTTATACCTCTTTATAATACCACGGATATCTCTAAAATGCGATACTCAATTCTAAGTTTTTCCCGGCGTTTGCACCCAGACGGCGGTCTTCTTGCCCGACCTGCGGACGGGCAAGAAGCATCGGACAGCGTGCCCCCTAGGGTATTGCCATCCGATGGTCAGAGAGAGGCCGGGTCATGCTTTCAAGCTAGCTTGGCGTCTGACCCGGCCTCTCTCTGACCGCCGTCTGGGCTGTTACGCCAGGTATTCTTTTATGATGTCTCCCAATAGTTTTATTTCCTGGGGGTTCAGGTCTTTCAGCCAGTTTTCTTCCGGCTGTTCGTCTTTATGCCGTTCCCTGCTGGCCGCGATCTGCTCCAGACTGTGCTTTAAATAATCTGCTCTCTGAGCCTGGGGGAGGGCTGCCGTATTTTCCTGATCCTGTCCGCCGTCCTCCTGCTTTTCTTCCGCCAGACGGGCGTCTTCCTCCCTCTCAGGCAGACGTCTCTCCTGGATCCGTTCCCGGAAGCTCCTTCTTCCGGGTCTTTCGGAAACTGCCCGCACCACAGCCTCTCTCCGTTTGCTCCGCCTGGCTGCGGCGCTTCTTGCCGGCGACGGGCCTTCGCCCTCTTCTATCTCATCCTCTTCTTCCGGTACAGCCATCCTTCCTTTTCCAGGCCGGAAGAAAAGTGAATTGTCCATATAGTCTTCCAACGCCACCAGAAGCTGTTCTCTCTTCTCACCAAGATTAACGCCGCTGTCTATCATAAGAAGAAGCAGCCCCGACAGGATGCCCGCCGCCCCATACAGAACTATGTAATAAGAATCCGTCCTGTACCAATAGGAAAGGAAGGCTGCCGCGCCTCCTAAAAGCAGGCACAGAAACGTCATCTGGTTTGAAAAATTCCCCCACCCTGTAAGCGTTACGCCTAAAAAGCGGAAATCGCACATCTGATGCTCCAGATAGGCGCTCATGTTCGCCATACCCGCGTTTGTCCGGTAGACCGTCTCGATCTTCTGTTTCAGCGCTTTCAAATTTTTATTCTTTGTCATAGCCAGATTTCCGGCTTCTTTTATCAGTCTTTTGTAAAAGATCCTCGTAACCCATTTGCACAATACTCCGAGGCCGCATACTGCTGCCACCGCATACAATGCATATCCTGTCACTAAAAACTGCTGCATAACACAACTCCCCTTTCTTTTCTGCTGCAGTCCCGCATCGCTGCCTCGCCGCCAAGGTACCGTTAGCGGCGCCGGACTGCAATTGTTATTATAGCGGCGGAAAATTTATTTGGGAAGTTGAGAAACCTTAGAATCGTTCGTCAAATTCGGCTTCAAATCGCCTTCCTGTCATGACAATGATTCTGAAACCTGCCCGGTTACTGCTGATCCTGAAGCTGTTCTGCCATTTCGAGGAGGAGCCGCACCGAATGCTCGATCGCCTGGGCCTCAAATACCGGATAGTCTACGGAAGCGCTGTCGTCCGCTTTATCGGAAATTGCCCGGATCACAAGATAAGGGATGCCGTTTAAGTATGCCGCCTGAGCGATCGCCGCTCCTTCCATCTCTGTGCAGAAACCGTCGAACTGGCTGCGGAGCCATTTCTTTTTTTCTTTATCAGAAATAAACTGGTCGCCGCTTACTACTCTTCCTTTAAATACGGAGATCTCCGGATTCACCTTCCGGCAGCATTGCTCCGCCAGCCCGATCAGCTTTCCGTCGGCCGGGAAAGAGAGCACGTCCACCCTGGGGATCTGTCCCGGAACATAATCAAATGCCGTGGCATCCACATCGTGCTGAAGGGCATCCGTAGAAAGCACCACGTCTCCAATATTGATCTCATTTCTCAAAGAACCTGCGATACCTGTATTGATGATAGCATCTACATGATAATGATCCGCCAGGATCTGACTGCACATGGCCGCGTTGACCTTACATATGCCGGAACGGACGACTACCGCCTGCGTCCCTCTTAAAATGCCCTGGTTAAACTCCATCCCGGCAATAATTTTCATCTCTGTATCTTTCATATTTTCTTTCAGCTTCGCAACCTCTTCTTCCATTGCTCCAATGATCCCTAACATTGATATCCTCCTGACTTCGTATCTACTTGACACCTTTATTATGTCCAGATATAATTTATCACGTACCTTTTGAAAAAACAATGGTGTATGACATTTACGATACAAGAGGAGGCTTATTATGAACTATAAGACACAGGGCGTCTGTTCCCGTGAAGTTTCATTTGACGTAAAAGACAATAAGATCACGAACGTTGTATTTAAAGGCGGCTGCTCCGGCAATACCCAGGGCGTCGCAAGGCTGATCGAGGGCATGGATATCGACGAGGCGATCTCCCGCCTGGACGGGATCCGCTGCGGCATGCGTCCCACATCCTGTCCGGACCAGCTTGCCAGGGCTTTAAAACAGTATAAGAGCCAGCAGTGATCCCTGTCCATCGCGGGATATCATGTAGGAAAGCGCTGCCAGACCATCCTGAATCAATGATCTGGCAGCGCTCTTTTTTATTTTTCACCGCTGTTATATTTTCCAACCTCTTCATAATTAGAAGCAAAGGTCTTGATGCCTTCCGGGATCGTGGATCCGGACGGTCCAAAACGGAATACAGGCTTCAAGAGGATCGGCGTAATGATCGTGGTGATAACGACTACGATCACGACAGGCCCCAAAAAGTCGCTTCCCAAAAGTCCCAGCTGAGTTCCCTTGCTGGCAACGATCAGCGCCACCTCGCCTCTGGATATCATTCCCACACCGATACGAACGCACTGATAATTCTGATATCCGCAGATCTTTGCGCCCAGGCCGCAGCCGATGATCTTAGTCAGTATGGCGATAATAACAAGGAAGACGGAGAACGCGATGATCGCGCTGGTCATCTCCGGCAGCACTACCTTCAGGCCAATGCTTGCGAAAAATACCGGGGACAAAAGCAAGTAGGAAAGCACCTCGAACCTTGACGCCAAAAACTGAGTCCTCTGCGTCTTGGAAACGATCAGTCCTGCCACAAACGCTCCTGTAATATCTGCCACTCCAAACCAGGCTTCCGCAATATAGGACAGGATCAGGCAGGCAGCGAACGCAACGATCGCATGTCTGTGCAGTCCCCTCTCTGCAGCTTCGCTCCATTTCTTATATGCGATGTGGAACAGGTATCCGCCGACTCCCGCAACTACGAAAAAGGCGCATATCTTCAGCAATATTGTTCCCATACGTACAGAAGAGTCCGCCATGCTGGTGATGATCGTCAGAGCGATGATGCCAAGGATATCGTCGATAATAGCTGCGCCGAGGATCGCGTTGCCGGAACGGGTCTTCAGCTTTCCAAGCTCCTTTAACGTCTCTACTGTAATACTTACGGATGTAGCTGTAAGGATTACTCCGATAAATACATTCTGTAAAAACAGGCTGCAGCTGGCGTCGGAATCGATCACTCCAGGGCGGTTAAATACGCTCGCTACCGCAAATCCGCCGATCAGCGGGACGATAACGCCGATCAGCGCGATCACAAACGCTTTCTTTCCGCTTTTTTTCAGCTCGTCAATATCTGTCTCCAATCCTGCGCAGAACATCAGCACGATAACGCCGATCTCCGCCAGGCTCTGTATGAAATCCGTCTCCGTCAGTATACCCAACGCGGCCGGTCCCAGGATCAGGCCAGCCAGAAGCGCCCCGACGACCTGCGGCATACGGATACGCTGGGTCGCCAGACCGAAGATCTTCGTGCTCAAAAGAATGATAGCAAGACTTAGTAAAAATCTGTATGAATCCATAATCTCTCCCCCTGCTCATACTATATATGTGTATATTTGTCTTTTTTTTCACACGCTTCATTATACGCTTTTTACACATTTATTCAAGGCTTTTTGAGAGATTTTGTGCATTTCTTACATTTTTAACGCTTTCTTATCAACTTTTTAACACTACTCCTTCTCATCTTCTCTTCTCGCTTTAAAGCTTCCCAGAGCCTTTATTTCTTCAAAAGCTTCACGGAATTTCCTGGAAACTGCAGAGGGGTTTCTGCGGATAATGTCGGCAGCTTCCCGGTATTCTCTGTTCTTCCATGCGGCAAGCTCCCAGCCAGTCCTGGAAAGACGCGCTTTCATGTCTTCCAGCTCAGACAAAAGCTTTGAAAGACGGGCTTTTTCATTTTCCGGTATAGCCTGCGCCATCTGCGCCTGCACTTCTCTGACTGCAGCGTTCGCTTTTTCATTCAGAAAAACAAGATAAGCTTTTGTTTTCCTCTGATGGGACGTTCTTGTTTCCCTGATCGCATCCCGGATCGTCTTTATGTTATCTTTAAACTCTTCAGAGGTTCTTGCAAAGCTGGAAACCGCAGTGTCCAACCGGGCTTCCAGGGCGGCAACCGTCTCATTATTTTCCCCGATCTTTTCAAGGATCTCTCTTAAGTTCAATGCGGAACGGAAAGATCTTGACACATCCACAGCAAAGGCCGCGACTGCGGCCACGCTTATCGGGTCCGCGATCACTGCCGGTATACCAAGGACCAGCCTCTCGATAGGCGGATGGATCACCTTGATCAGGATAACGGAAAAACAGCCCCACAGCAGCGTGCTGGACAGGCAAATATATCCGTTCAGATTAAATTTATTCGAGCTGTAGTCCCAATAACGCATATGAAACATATCTTCCATCGCCGCGCCTGTAATATATTCAAGGATATCCGCTCCGATAAGCCCTATGACAAACACCAGTCCCAGGTGTTCCCTTACCGGAAGGGTAAGCCAGAGAATGCTGATCGCTCCAAAGCCGTAAATCGGAAGCAGGGGACCGCGCAAGAAACCGCGGTTGATCCATTCTCTCTTTTTTACCGAAACATATCCCGATTCCCACAGCCAGCCCAGAAAACAGTAGAAAAAGAAAAACAAGATCCACTGGCTCTGCGTATATTCCATCACTGTTTCCTCCTTAATGAAAAAATCCCACGCCTCTTATATGGAGACGTGGGACATGTATACCTTATATTAGTCGCATGTATATGGCATTAAAGCAAGATGACGCGCTCTCTTGATCGCTACTGTTAAAGCTCTCTGATGCTTTGCGCAGTTTCCTGTGATTCTTCTTGGAAGGATCTTGCCTCTTTCAGATACGTATCTCTTTAACTTATTAACGTCCTTGTAATCGATCACGCCGTTCTTCTCGCCGCAGAATACGCAGACTTTTTTCCTTCTGCGGATACCGCCTCTTCTTACTTTGGCGCCGTCAGCCTTATCATTTTTATTGAAAGCCATTTTGCTGTTACCTCCTTAAAATTTAGTTAAACGGAAGACCTTCGTCTTCAACTCCATCAGGAATGTTCATGAATCCATCGCCGATCGCGCTGGATGGCGCAGGCCTCTGGGCAGGCGCGGAAGACTGATATCCGCCCATATCTGCCGCAGCTCCTTTGCTGTCTGCAAATTCCTGGTCGTCTACGATCACTTCTGTGGTGTAGACTTTCTGTCCGTCTCTGTTTGTGTAGCTGCCTGTCTGGATACGTCCTGAAACCAGTACGCGCATTCCCTGGCGGAAATACTTTTCAGCAAATTCTCCTGCCCTGTCAAATGCTACGCAAGGGATAAAATCCGCTGTCTGCTCAGAACCGTCCTGACTTCTGCGCCCCCTTCTGTCTACCGCAAGGGTATATCTTGCGATCGCCATGGAACGCTCTCCCTGGGAATACCGGAGCTCCGGATCCCTTGTCAATCTACCCATCAAGATAACTCTATTCATGCGTTCACGCTTCCTTATCGATTATGCATCCTGTCTTACGCATAAGTATCTGATAACCGGTTCCATAATACGAACGTGAGCTTCTACTTCGTTCGGGCATACGGAATCGCCGTCGAACTGGATGAAGTAGTAGTAAGCTTCTTTCATCTTCTGGATCTCATAAGCTAACTTTCTCTTACCCCACTCGTCAACGTTGGTAACAGTGCCGCCAAAACGGGTAATATAGCCTTTTACCTTCTCAATGGCTGCTGCTCTTTCCTCATCTTCAAGCTTAGCGTTAAGAACAACTGCTAACTCATATTTGTTCATGCTTCTTTAACCTCCTTGTGGTCTCTTTGGCCCCTGGATATCAGTTCCGGGAGCAAGGATATTATTTGTGTCACAAGTACGTATTCTACCAGATATTTTCAGGGATTGCAAGGGGTTTTAAAAATATTTGGCTGTTACGTTAAGATCGAGAAGAATAATCGAGTAGGAAGGGGTGATTAGCCCCCGTCCTCTCACACCACCGTGCGTACCGCTCGGTACACGGCGGTTTCAATAGTTGACGTGCAGAGACTGATAGGCTGTGGCTAAATCATAAAAGCCCCAGTTTATCAGTCTTTCTTTCGTTAGTGCTCTTTGCACGACTCCGCTTCCCGCCATTCTCCAATAGGCTTTTCGGCTGTATGCTCCTTCGCAGGCCACCCACTCCGGCAGCCCTAATCCTATCAGCTTCCGTTTGCGTGTCCTTGGCAGTTTCCACTGCTTCCAGATACACATCCGTATCCGACGGTACAGCCATCCATTCAGGCTTTCGATGTTGTTCTTCATGTCCGCTATTCCATAGTAATTCAGCCATCCTCTCATGTAGACTTTTATCTTCTCCATGGT
>DWZA01000104.1 GCA_019118365.1 Candidatus Lachnoclostridium stercoravium
CCGTTATCATCATCAATGAAGAGGTTCGGATCGTTGATCCGTTCAATCCGGGGTGGAACCGCGACACAGTAAGATCGTCCCCTGTTGTGCATAAGAGCATAACAGGGGATTTTTTATTTCATAAACAAAAGGAGAATATGTATGAAGATCACATTAAAAGACGGCTCCGTAAAAGAATATGCGCAGCCGATGTCCATTCTGGACATTGCAAAGGATTTGAGCGAGGGCCTGGCAAGAGCAGCCTGCGCGGGCGTAGTAGACGGCGAGACAGAGGATCTGAGGACAGTCCTGGATAAGGACTGCAGCCTGAATATCTGCACAGTGAGCGATCCGGAAGGCCTGGCCGCATTAAGACATACCGCAAGCCATGTAATGGCCCAGGCGATCAAGCGTCTGTATCCAGATGTAAAGCTTGCTATCGGACCTTCTATCGCAGACGGATTTTACTATGATATTGATTCCGAAGATCCGGTTACGGCCGAGGATCTGGAGAAGATTGAAAACGAGATGAAGAAGATCGTAAAGGAAGCCCTGCCGCTGGAGCGTTTTACTCTTCCAAGGGCGGAAGCGATCGCGTTTATGGAGGAGAAGAAAGAACCGTATAAGGTAGAACTGATCCAGGATCTGCCGGAAGATGCAGAGATCAGCTTCTACAGACAGGGAGAATTTACGGACCTGTGCGCAGGCCCTCATCTGATGAGCACAAAAGAGGTAGGAAAGGCCTTTAAGCTGACAAGCATAGCAGGAGCTTACTGGAGAGGCAACGAGCATAACAAGATGCTCACACGTATTTACGGCACGGCTTTTGGCAAAAAGGCGGATCTGGAAGCTTATATCACCATGATGGAAGAGGCAAAAAAGAGAGATCACAGGAAACTGGGAAGAGAGCTTGGGCTCTTTATGATGCACGAAGCAGGCCCTGGATTCCCGTTCTTCCTTCCAAAAGGAATGACCTTGAAAAATACTCTTCTGGATTACTGGAGAGAGATCCATAAAAAAGCCGGCTATGTGGAAATTTCCACGCCTATCATCTTAAACAGGAAGCTGTGGGAGACATCGGGCCACTGGGATCATTATAAAGACAATATGTATACCACAGTGATCGATGAGGAAGATTACGCGATCAAACCAATGAACTGTCCTGGTGGCGTTCTGGTATACGCATCGGAACCGCGTTCTTACCGCGACCTGCCGCTGCGTATGGGCGAGCTTGGTATCGTTCATCGTCATGAGAAATCCGGACAGCTTCACGGCCTCATGCGCGTGCGCTGCTTTACACAGGATGACGCCCATATTTTCATGACTCCTGAGCAGATCAAAGATGAGATCAAAGGCGTTGCGAAGCTGATCGACGGAGTATATTCCCTGTTTGGATTTAAGTATCACGTAGAGCTGTCCACAAGACCAGAAGACAGCATGGGAAGCGATGAAGACTGGGAGCTGGCAACAGAAGGCTTAAGGAGCGCTCTGGACGAACTGGGCCTGGACTACGTGGTCAACGAAGGCGACGGAGCGTTCTATGGACCGAAGATCGACTTCCATCTGGTAGATGCTATCGGAAGAACGTGGCAGTGCGGTACGATCCAGCTGGATTTCCAGCTGCCTCAGCGTTTTGAACTGGAGTATATGGGAGCGGATGGTGAAAAGCACAGGCCGATCATGATCCACCGTGTTGCGTTTGGCTCTATCGAGCGCTTTATTGGGATCCTGACGGAGCATTTCGCAGGAGCGTTCCCTACATGGCTTGCTCCAGTACAGGTAAAGATCCTTCCGATCTCTGATAAATTCATTGATTACGCGAAAGAAGTAAAACAGGCTCTGGACGAGGCGGATATCCGCGCAGAGATCGATACTCGTTCAGAAAAGATCGGCTATAAGATCCGTTCCGCCCAGATGGAGAAGATCCCGTATATGCTTGTACTGGGACAGAAGGAAGTGGACGAAGGTCTTGTATCCGTAAGGAGCCGCTTCGCAGGCGACGAAGGACAGAAGGCGGCGACTGCGTTTATTGAAGATATCCTGAAGGAGATCAATTCCAAGGAGATCCGTAAGGTAGAAAAGAAAGAAGAACAGTAATCCGCCAGAAACGGAAGAAAAACAGTCTTAAAAAATAAAAGCCGGACAGAAAGCGATCTGGAATATTCCAGTCAGCTTTCCTTGCCCGGCTTTTATGATTAACCAGAAAATCCACCAGGGAGTCCCTTTGCCGGATCGATAAATTTTTCCGCAGTTTTGATTGATATCTTATCCGTCCTGTGATATTATAATACAGAGGCGCAAGGACTTACGCTTCATATAATACATTCTTTGCCGTAAGGCATCTGTTTCGGCATCTTCGCCGGTTTACCCATTTTTATTTACTGAATGGTTTGGTGTTTAAGACCGCCATAAAACAAATTTTCGGATATATACTTTATGCTTTAAGCGTGATAGAATATATCTACAGCACTGCAGATCGGAATTATAGAAGGGAGAAGTGACAGGATGACGGATGTGGAGATCCTCCAGGCTATGGAGCGGATAATAAAGCCCGTTTTGACAAAAATAGAAGAAGTAAAGACAGAGCTGGAAGAGCGCATGGACCGAATGGAAGAGCACATGGACCGAATGGAAGAGCGCATGGACCGAATGGAAGAGCACATGGACCGGATAGAGGAGCGCATGGACCGGATAGAAGAGCGCATGGACCGGATAGAAGAGCGCATGGACCGGATAGAGGAGCGCATGGACCGGATAGAGGAGCGCATGGACCGGATAGAGGAGCGTATGGACCGGATGGAAGAGCGCATGGACCGGATGGAAGAGCGCATGGACCATATGGAAGAGCACATGAGCCATATGGAAGAGCGTATGGATCGGATAGAAGACCGTATGACAGGTATAGAAGTGCATCTGGAAACTACAACTGATGTAGGGATCAAGATCATCGGCGAAGGACATGCAGATCTCACCAGAAAACTGGATGAGGCTCTGAAGGTAGAGAATGAAAGGGAACTTCTTCTTATACGGCTGAATTATTTAGAAGGCGAGGTCGTTAAAGTAAAAAGACGGCTTTCCCAGCTTGAAAAGACAGCGTGACCAGGGAAATGAACGGAACAGCGTCAGATTGGGGCAGATGCCAGTGATCAGCAAAAGAATGGATTATTAAAAAGAGCGGCAGGAGCGAGAGAATATCCAAACAGAGGAGACTCTCGCCTGCCGCTTTTTTCCTGAGGCAGCGCCCTGCAGAAACGGGTACTTTAGAAATCGCAGATCTCGTTCAGGGGTCAGGCTTTGGGATAGGAGATCGAAGCCTCGATGGTCTTCGCCATGTCGGCGCCTTCCGACTCATATTCGATCGTAAGGATATGGCAGAAATCGCCGATCTTTCGAAGATAACAGTCCCGGTACACAGGCCTTCCATACACGCCGTCCGGATCGTAAACAAAGGACAGTTTCTGATATGTCCGTTCATTGCCTAAAGTCACAGGGAGAGAGGTTATAAACTGAAATTTTTCTTCTGCCTCTGCCGCTGAGACAAGCGCGGCGTATCCGTCCAGATTTCCCTCCATCTGGAAATAGGAAGAAGAGACAGTCAGAGGGTGGTTGCCGGAGCTTGGCACAGTGGCCAGAAATTCATAAACAGGCTTTTTCCCCGCCAGCCCGATATAGTCGATAAAGCTTGTATTTCCAGGCAGTTCCATAGAATAATATGCCCATCGGCTGGAAACGGTGCGGATCGTTTCCTCTGAGCTGTACAGGTTCAGCCAGCCGATCTGTACGTCCGTGATATCATAGCCGTGCATCACGCGGCCGTCGCTGTAAAAGCCATAACAGGTCCCGTCGATCATCAGAGTCTGATTGGCGGCCATTAAACCGTCCTTATCTATATAATACGTTTCGCCGTTCCAGTGGATCCACTGGCTGGCGGCATATGTGCCGTCGTCCTGCTGGAAACGCCATCCGCCGTCCTCTCCATCCTGTATCCAGCCGGCAAAGGAAACAGAGGTAAATACAGTGGAAGCAAAAAGAACGCTGCAGAAAAGTGTTTGTAAAAGTCTTTTTTTCAACATAAATATACATCTCCGATCAATAACATTATACAACAATTTAAAAGGTTCTGAACAGCTGCGTCATTTGCGCTGCCAAAGAAAAGATGACAACCTGTCATTTTTGCCTCTTTATCATATCACAGGAAGAAACAGGAGTCAAGAAAGAAGAAATGACATTTACAGTACATTTACAGCAGCTGCCGGACTGTGCGCAAAGTTGCTGCGGCGAATATTAAACAGCAAAGAAGGCATACTAACGATGGATCGTGAAAA
Organism: Candidatus Lachnoclostridium stercoravium; assembly: GCA_019118365.1. Lineage (GTDB taxonomy): Bacteria > Bacillota > Clostridia > Lachnospirales > Lachnospiraceae > Lachnoclostridium_A > Lachnoclostridium_A stercoravium. The sequence continues at coordinate 4,305 of DWZA01000104.1, forward strand.
TATTGTTTACAGGAGGGAATGTTATGACGAGATTGGACTGTAATGTAACTAATTGCATGCACAATGCGGACAACTGCTGCTGCCGCAGGGAGATCACAGTAGAAGGCATAAAGGCGGACAGAGGCTGCGACACCTGCTGCGGAAATTTTGACGAGAAAAAGGAATGGAGCTTTAAAAACCTATTTAAAACTCCGGAAAGCCGTCTTCAGGTGCGCTGCGAAGCGGTAAAATGCGCCTATAACCAGGAGTGCTTCTGCAGCGCGGAGCACGTGGGGATCAGCGGGATGAATGCAAAAAGGACAGGGGAGACGGAATGTTCTACCTTTAAAGCCAGATAAAAGAACAGCCGCAGCCGCAGGATCTGTCAGACCGGATATCCGGTTTTCAGCCTGCGGCCGCGGCTTTGTAGAAAAATCTCATTTATTAAAAGAAGTGGCAGAATAGAGCACCTGTTTTACAGTTTCCTGCGCCTCGGTATCGTCCTTTGGGCATTTGATGCTGATCCAGATCAGTTTTCCGTCTTTTACTCTCAGGTAATTATCTACATAGACGTCATATTCAGGAGACTCCGCCAGCACGCGGGTAAAGGGATGGCCGGCTATCCAGACGCCGGTCTTTGTCTGGCACTCGTACTCTTTTTCCGCGTAAATATCCAGAAGATTCTGCGTGCAATCCTTTAATGGGATCAGCGCATCCTGAAATGTGATGTTCATGGACGGATAGTCGGTAAGATCTCCATACAGGTTCGCTGCAAATTCATAATCCAGGCCTGTGTAGGCGCTCATATAGTCTACCAGGGAATCCGGATTGAAATATGTCCCCTCCGGAAATGTAATGCTGTAATCCGCCCAGGGATTGGAAAACGTCAGCCCGTTAAGCGTTCCCTGCTGGTAGGCAGCCTGGGTTTCAGAGAAAGCCTCGGTTTCTTCGCCCGCCTGTCCGGGATCCGGGGCGGCAAAGGATGGAAAGGCCGCCGACAGGACGATGGCGGAGACTGCCGCGGCAGAGTATGATAAATGGCGTTCCATAAAACCTCCTACAGTAAAAAAGATAACACCCATTCTACAGCATAAGATAAGAAAATGCAAGACGCAGAAAAAAGTAGTTGACTTTTCCATAGAAGCATAGTATATTTATAAAAGTTGTGAGAACAACGCACAGGAAAGCAGGTTATCCGCCTCACCCTGGCACGTTTATTTTGATCAGTGACCTGGGTTTATAGTTTGCAGACGCATTTCCAGAGACAGACGGACTGTCGGGAGATGGAAGCAGCCGTGTATGCAGCGGTCTGCAGGAAGAAGTATGTTGGCGGATAGAGTTTTCTATCTGCTTTTTCTTTTGTGGATTTTATTTATTTCATTTGTGGAGGTGCACGACTATTAGCGAGTTAATGATTAACGAACAGATCAGAGACAAAGAAGTGAGGCTGATCGGCGAAGATGGGGAGCAGCTTGGGATCATGTCTGCGAAGGAAGCTTACAAACTGGCGCAGGAGGCAGAGCTGGATTTAGTGAAGATAGCTCCGATGGCGAAGCCGCCTGTCTGCAAGATCATTGATTATGGCAAGTACTGCTACGAGATGGCGAGAAAAGAAAAAGAAGCCAAAAAGAAGCAGAAAGTCATTGAAGTAAAGGAAGTACGTCTGTCTCCAAATATCGACACGAATGATTTAAATACGAAGACAAACGCGGCGAGAAAATTTTTGGAAAAGGGCAACAAGGTAAAAGTTACTCTGCGTTTCAGAGGCCGTGAGATGGCTCATATGTCAAAGTCCAAATACATCCTGGACGATTTCGCAGAAAGCCTTTCTGATGTTGCCGTCATCGATAAACCTTCCAAAGTAGAAGGAAGAAGCATGGTAATGTTTTTAACCGCAAAACGTTAAAACAGGTTGCGGCTCAGGCCAGCCTGAGCTGTTGCTAAAATAGATAATTTTTAAGGAGGAAACAACAATGCCGAAATTAAAAACAAGCAGAGCTGCTGCAAAGCGTTTCAAAAAGACAGGAACAGGAAAATTAGTAAGAAATAAAGCCTATAAGTCTCACATCTTAACTAAGAAGTCTACAAAGAGGAAAAGAAATCTTAGAAAAGATATCGTTACGGATGCAACAAACGCAAAGGTAATGAAGAAGATTTTACCATATCTGTAGGTTTTGAGGATTAAGAAGGAGGAATGAACTCATGGCAAGAGTAAAAGGCGGATTAAACGCAAAGAAGAAACACAATCGTATTTTAAAGTTAGCAAAAGGATACAGAGGAGCACGTTCCAAACAGTATAGAGTAGCAAAACAGTCCGTAATGAGGGCTCTGGCTACCTCTTATGCAGGACGTAAGGAGAGAAAGAGACAGTTCAGACAGCTGTGGATCGCACGTATCAACGCTGCCGCACGTATCAACGGCTTATCCTACAGCAAGTTTATGTACGGCTTAAAGCAGGCTGGCGTTGAGCTGAACAGAAAGGTACTTTCCGACATGGCGATCAACGACGCAGAAGGCTTCGCAAAATTAGCTGAGCTGGCAAAGAGCAAATTAGCATAATCGACCTTGTGAAATGAAGGGCATGGCTTCAGGCATATAGACAGAACCTGAGACCGTGCCCCTTTTTTACTGTTAAAGCCCGGATCGCGAATACTTTTGCTGATCGCGTATGCGATCATCTTTCATATATGGCGATGTTACTGAGGCGAATCCTGACGATTTTAGGCGAAAGAATATTCTTGCATCTTTGACGCTTTATATTATAATAATAACAGTCCAGGACGGCGGGAAAACAGGGGCAAAAACAGGCATTAAGCTTGCTTATAAGCAAAGTGCCCTGCGGATATGCTTTTGCCCCTGTTTTCACATCGGACGTCCTGAATAGTTACTTAGTAATATCGGTGTTAACATTATACGGATCAAAAGGGAAAAAACAGTGGAAAACGAAGAGATACGCTACACAGGAAACGCAGAAGAATATCTTCTCCAGATCCCTGTGTTTACGAAGGAAAAGCATTCCCTGGATACAGTCAGGGAGATATTTCACAGGATCGGAAGGATCCCGGAAGGGACGGTCGTCCATGTGGCGGGAACCAATGGAAAGGGCTCTGTATGCGCCTTTCTTGCATCCGCGCTGCAGGAATGCGGTTTTACCGTCGGCCTTTTTACTTCTCCTCATCTGCAGGATATCCGGGAGAGGATCGCCTTTAACGGCGAGAAGATCAGCCAGAGAGAGTTTGAACATTGTTTCCGGCTGGTGCTGGGAGACGTAAGGGCCTGTATGAAAGACGGGATCTCCCACCCCTCGTTTTTTGAATTTTTATTCTATATGGCAATGGTCTTTTTCAGCGAGAAAAAGCCGGATTATATCATCCTGGAAACCGGGATGGGCGGGCGGCTGGATACCACGAATATCTGCCAGCCTGCGGTGACAGTGATCACTTCTATAAGCATGGATCACATGGAGTATCTGGGAGATACGCTGGAAGCGATCGCAGGAGAAAAGGCCGGGATCATAAAGCCAGGCGCGCCTGTTGTATTCGCCGCGGACGATCCGGTCTGCGCCGCAGTGATCCGAAAAAGAGCGAAGGAGCTGTCCGCTCCGCTGTTTCCGGTATCAGCCAAAGACCACAGAGAAGAACTGACAGCCGGGCGGAAGCTGAAAGTGACCGTTTCCTGGAGAGAAGGAAAGCGGGAAGAGCCGCTGTCTTTCCTTCTTCCGGTCCCGGCTCTTTATCAGGGAGAAAACGCGGCTCTGGCTTTAAAGGCTCTGGAGCTTTTAAGAGATAAGAGGCTGGAGACGGAGGCAGAGGAAAACTGCGGGAAGATCACGGCAAGATTGGCGGCGGCAGGTCTGGAGCATACCATGTGGCCGGCCAGGATGGAGGAGATCCTCCCAGGGGTTTACGCAGACGGCGCCCATAACCCGGACGGGATCAGGAGATTTGCTGAAACGGTAAATGCTATGGGAAAGACGTCCAGCCTTGTCTTCTCCGCATCCGGAGATAAGGAATACGCCAAAATGGCACAGATCTTATGCAGTAAGGTCAGATGGAAGAAGATTTTTATCGCCCATATGGAAAATAAAAGAGGGGCGGAGGCGGAAGCCCTGGCAGAAGCCTTCCGAAGCCGAGCGGCCTGTCCGGTAGAGATATGCCGGTCCGTTCCGGAAGCGTTTTTGCGGGGGATCGGAGAGAGACAAAAGGACGAGATCCTGTTTTGCGCAGGTTCTCTTTATTCCGCTGGAGAGATAAAGGAGGCGGCAGAAGAATATGAGCACCGACACCATCAATTTTGAAGAAGAGATCAAGAAGTTTAAGCCAAGCATGGATGTTTCAGAAGTGGAAGATGCGATCGTAAAAAGCGATCTGACAGACATGACGGACATCATGATGGAAATGATGAAGGGAAAAAAGGATTAGGATACATATGGATTATGTAAAGAAAAATGCACAGATCTCCAACAGCTTCTACAACCTGGGACTGGAAAAGGCAAAGATCCGGGATCTGACAGGGGCTGCGGAAGCTTTAAAAAAGAGCCTTCATTTTAATAAATACCAGACCGATGCCAGGAACCTTTTAGGGCTCATCTACTACGAGATGGGCGAGGTTTCCGAGGCTATCGTCCAGTGGGTCATCAGCCTGAACCTGCAGCCGGATAACAACCGCTGCGATTACTATCTGGACGAGATCCAGAGAAAACCAGGACGGCTGGAGATCGTGGACCAGGATGTAAAGAAATACAACCAGGCTTTGTGGTACGCCCAGCATGGCAGCGACGACCTGGCGGTCCTTCAGCTGGCCGCCATCGTGGAGGAAAATCCTAATTTTGTAAAGGCGCACCTGCTCCTGGCCCTGCTGTACATGGCTCATGAGGATTATACCAAAGCGGGAAAATCCCTTTACCGGGTACTCCAGATCGATAAGAACAATCCCAGAGCTCAGTGGTATATGTCCATTGTAAAGGCGAACACAGGGCGGGCCGAGGTAGAAAGGCGGAAACTGACCAACGCGTTTTCCCATAAACAGATGCAGGACGACGATGTGATCATCCCCCCATCCTACAAAGAAAATACAGGCGGTCAGATGATCATCAACATCCTTATCGGCCTGGCTCTGGGCATGGCCGGATTCTTTTTCCTTGTCATGCCGGCAAAGACGAGGGCGTTAAACAACGAGCATAATCAGGAGATCTTAAGCTACAGCAGCCAGCTGAACGAAAAGAACCTGGAGATCGATCAGCTGACCGAACAGCTGGCCAGCGCGACGCAGGAGAAAGAAGCGGCGGAGGCGGATCTGTCCCAGGCGGAGAGCGAAAGCGGCGGCCTGCTGAACCAGTACAGCATTCTGGCCCAGATGCTGCAGGCCTACCGCAGCGACGATTTTAATACAGTCGTACAGCTTTACACCCAGTGGGATCCGGCCCAGATCACCGACGAAGCCCTCCAGTCTATTATCCAGCCGATCCATGAGGACATGGCAGAAAATGGCTACCAGGTGCTGGCGCAGCTGGGAGATTCCGCCAGGGAAAGCGGAGATTATCAGCAGGCCATCGATTATTATGAGCAGAGCCTGCGGATCAACGGGGACAACCCGGAAGTCATATTTAACGAGGCTATGGCATACTCTTCATTAGGACAGACTGATCAGGCCAACGAACTGTTCGGCAGGGTCATTATGGAATACGAAGATTCCCAGTATGCAGAAGAAGCCAGACAGCAGCGGGGATATTAAAGAAGGACCGCGCCGGCTCGTCTGAAATAGCCATATGTAAGATCTGAGAAAGAAGACACTACGAAAGATACAGCCGCGTAGTGTCTTCTTTTATTATAGAGAAAGGAGATTTTAAAACATGGATCAGAACACATTTACCTATGAAGCCCATGGAACGACCCTTGTCATCCATCTGCCCAAAGAACTGGATCATCACAACTGCAGGAACCTGCGATACGAGACAGATCTGCTTTTATCAGAAAATTATATCAATCGGGTAGTATTTGATTTTTCAAGGACAGAATTTATGGATTCTTCCGGGATCGGCGTGCTGCTGAACCGGTATAAGCAGATGGCCGGAAGCGGAGGAAGGGTGACCATCTACGGAGCGGGAAAGCAGATCCTCCGGATATTAAATATCGGCGGGATCCCGAAATTTGTAAGCTTATTTGATACGAAAGAAGCCGCGCTTGCAGGCTAGAGAGGAGGACAATTGGTGGAAAAGGGGAAGATAGAGACGATGCGTCTGGAGATCGAAAGCTTATCGAAAAATGAAGAATTTGCCAGGGTGGTTGTAGCGGTATTTATGAGCCGCCTGGATCCTACCCTGGAAGAGATCGACGATGTGAAAACAGCAGTTTCAGAGGCTGTCACCAACGCGGTGATACACGGCTATGAGAATGGGAACGGGATCATCGCTGTGGAGGCAGAAGCGCAGGAAGACGGACGCATCCTGACAGTCCGGATCGCAGACAGAGGGACTGGGATCAAGGACGTGAAGAAGGCGATGGAGCCGATGTATACCTCAGATCCATCAGGAGAACGGTCCGGAATGGGGTTCTCATTCATGGAGGCATTTATGGACGAGGTTGAGGTAGAATCAGAGCCTGGAAAAGGCACTGTAGTAACAATGAAAAAACGCATAGGAGGATGACGCTCCCCATGGATGGGACCATGAAACAGATTGAAATGGCTCACAACGGGGATAAAGAGGCGCGGGATAAGCTGGTCATGGACAATGTGGGTCTGATCTGGAGCATTGTCCGCAGATTTTCCGGCAGGGGTTATGAACTGGAGGATCTATTTCAGATCGGAAGCATAGGGCTGATGAAGGCGATCGACAAATTCGACCTGTCCTATGACGTGAAATTTTCCACTTATGCCGTGCCTATGATCACAGGAGAGATAAAACGTTTCCTCAGAGACGACGGGATGATCAAAGTCAGCCGGTCTGTGAAGGAACTGGGGATGAAAGTCGGAATGGTACGGGAGAACCTTTCCGGCGCTTTGGGAAGGGAACCGACGATCGAGGAGATCGCGGCAGAACTGAAAGTCAGCAGCGAGGAGGTGGCCGCTTCTCTGGAAGCAGGAGCGGAAGTAGAGTCGCTGTATAAGACATTTGGAAAGGAGGATGAGAACGGCGCCTGCCTGATGGACCGTATTGAGGAAAAAACGGATCGGGAGGAAGCCCTTTTAAACAGGATCGTTTTGAAGGAGCTGCTCTCATCCCTGGGGGAAAAGGAACGTGATATTATTGTAAGAAGGTATTTTTACAATCAGACACAGAGCGCTATCGCAGCGGACTTAAACATTTCACAGGTACAGGTTTCCAGGCTGGAAAAAAAGATACTAAAACAGATGCGGGAAAAACTATAGCATTGCTCTGAGAGGGCGCCGCTCGATCATCAGATCAGATGATTGAGCGGCGCCTTCGCTTATCCGTATTTTTCTGGCGCTTCTCACTGCTTTTTATAGATAGAATCCTCCTGAATGGATATAATAAAAAATGTAGGGGAAATTATTTCTTATTTAAAAAGTATGAAATGAAGAAGGAGGATCTAAACGTATGAAACAGAAAAAGAACCTGGAGGAATTTGAAAAATGGCTTTACCAGGAGGAGAGAGCGGAGCTGACGATCCAGAAATATCTGCGGGACGTAAGGCGTTTTCTCATATTTTCAGGGGAGAGGGAGATCACAAAAGAACTGGTGCTGGCTTATAAGAACAGCCTGAAAGAAGTTTACCAGATCAGCAGCGTAAACTCCATGCTGGCAGCTGTGAACCGGTTCCTGGATTTCACAGGAAGAAAGGAATGCAAGGTCAGACAGCTCCGCGTCCAGAAAGCGTTTTTTTACAGGAAGGAAGAGATCCTGACGCAAGCGGAATACGAAAGACTGGTGAGAACGGCGGAAAAGAGAGGGGATATCCAGCTGAGCCTGATCATGCAGACCTTGTGCAGCATGGGGATCCGGATCAGCGAACTGGATTTTGTAACCGTCCAGGGGGTAAGGACGGGATATATATACGTCACTAATAAAGGAAAAACACGGCTGCTTGTTATCCCCGGCCTGCTAAGCAGGCTTCTTCTGGCATTCTGCAGACAAAAGAATATCCGGTCAGGGCCGGTTTTTCTCTCGGAAAATGGAAAACCTGTGGACCGGAGCGTCGTGTGGAGAAAGACGAAAAAACTCTGCGCCGCAGCGGGGATCGATCCGGGAAAGGTATTTCCCCACAACCTGAGACATCTGTTTGCGATCACTTTTTACAGACAGAAAAAAGACCTGCTCTGCCTGGCGGAGATCCTGGGCCATGCCAGTATGGAAACGACGAGGATCTACGCGCGGACAGCGGGAGCGGAGTATGGGAAGATGCTGGCCGGACTGGGCCTGGTGTGCGGAGAAGAGAAGGAAGAAAAAAAGTCACATAATTACGATTATGTGACCGGCATGGGAAAGATGAGTAAAACAGCGAGCGATGATAGGGGGAGGATGAGTCTGCCGATCCTTCTTATATCATAAAAGAGAAAAGAGGAGCGATTTTAAGATGAAGAAAAGACTTTTAACTGCCGCTGCAGCCGGCCTGCTCAGCACAGGTATGATGATGAACGTTTTTGCCGCGCCGGATGTATCAGAAGGCGGCGCGATCCCGTACAGCGACGGGACAGAGGTTTATGCCGGCGTTATCATGGATGATCCGGATGCGAAGATCAAGGTATATGTTCCCACGTTATTTGCCTTTGTTGTAAACGGTTCCGTAGACGATGGAGCAGAAGACGCGATCTCTGTAGAAAACGGAAACCTGCTTTTACCGAACCTGAAGGTAGAAGTGGACACAGAAGATGGCAACCCAGAAGACCATGATTATTCTATCCAGACTGTGGGAGAAGGCCATATGTACTTTGAAAACTGTTCCACAGCATGGGATGAGGACGAACCAACTGCAAGAGTCGGAGTTCCGGTAGAGATCAGAGGCTCTATCAAGAACGAAGGCACGCTGGAAAGCAGAAATTACTGGGAGCATATCGGTACAGAACCGACCACAGCTGATTTTAAGAAGTACCGCTTAAACGTAGACGGAATCGAATTTTCCAACAGCGAAGCCGGCGGATTTACCATGGCGGAAGCGATCCAGCTGGACGCGCCGGATCTGGGCCGTACAGGCAATTCTACAGACGGATTTGAGTACTCCAACCTGGACAGCGGAAACTTCGCTATTACCGGAAGCCAGAAGGATGTGGAATTCGGCGTAGAAGTAGGCGGAAAGCAGAACGATGATCGGCCTAGGGGGAGCCGCCCTGCTGCTTGCCGGCTTGACTGGCTGTCAGAAAAGCAGGTCGTACGCGGAAGTATCGGCGGACATTGCGGATACATTTCCCATTGAGGCGAAGGCAGCGGGGGAGAATCCACAGCTGATCGGATCGGACGGCCCCTATGCGGTCCTTCATACCACAGCCGGCGATATCACGGTCCTTTTATATGAAAAGGAGGCGCCGAAAGCTGTAGAGAATTTTGTCCAGCTGGCAAAACAGGGTTATTACGACGGCAGCCGGTTCTTTTATGTGAAAAAAGACCAGCTGGCCCAGGCAGGAAAGCCTGCGCCGGAAGAAGGGGCGGTCTCCCCGGCAGGAGAACCGCTGGCTTACGGAGAGGAACGGAGCATCTGGGACGGACCTTTTGAAGATGAATTTCACGACGGGCTCCACAATTTTCCCGGAGCGGTGGGAATGGCAGGAAACGGAAGAGACCAGAACCTCAGCCAGTTTTATTTTACCGTAAGTGAAGAAAAACCAGAGGACGAACGGGTCGTGTCCGCCAGCATGTATGTGAACGAGCTGATGCGCCAGGCGGAGGAAGAGCTGGAGGAAAAGACGGCGGAAACAGACCTTACGGAAGAGGAGATAGAAGCTTTTGAGGCGGAATGGAACGCCAGGATACAGAGTATCAATACAGAAGGGATCCCGGAAGAATATATGGAGCGTTACAGGCCTGCAGTAGAGCGTTACAGGGAACTGGGAGGAAAATGGGGGCTGGATTACAAGCAGACGGTCTTTGGACAGATCGTGGACGGAATGAACGTGGCCCAGGCGATCACTCAGGTAAAAGTCAACGCCGCGGACCGTTCGCCGAAAAAGGAGATATGTATAGAATCCATTGATATCCTGGAGACTCTGGGAGAAGGAAAGTAGGAAAGAAAAATGTATAAGAAGATCCTGGCGGCTGGCATGGCCGCCTTTCTGGTATTTGGCTGTTTTGGCTGTGAAAACAGCAGCTATCCGCTGGACCCTATGGCCAAAGACGAGACCTATGTTATGGAAACAGTCCCGGCAGTCCTTAAGGAGACTGAGTATTTCCGGATCCAGATCAATTCGAACCCTGTGGAACAGGCGGACGGGCGATTCCCTTTTTTTATAGGGAACCCGGAAGAAAACAGGAAAAACCTGCAGGTTTACATTTGCCTGGCGTCCACAGGGGAAGAGATCTACCGGTCGGGCGTCCTGGAGCCTGGAGAAAGGGAGGTTTATGGAAAAATAACAAAGCAGCTTCCTTCCGGAGATCATGAGGCCGCCGCGGCGTTTGTTTTCCTGGATCCGGAAGATGAAACCGCGGCCGGTTCCGTAGAAACAAAAATTGTTTTGACAGTAGAATAATTTACCCATACTTCCGTATACTACTCATAGAAACCCCGCCGGATCTTAATGGGCGGGATCGATCAGAAAAGGATGTGAGAGTATATGGAAACTTGGAAGCAGAAGGCGGGGATCCTTGTTATGGTGATCTGCCTGGGCATGGTACTGGCCGCCTTGTGGTACTGCCTGTTCGTCCTGCCGGGAAAGGGAAGAGAGCAGGGAGGAACCTTTGTGCAGATGGTGGAAGAGAAGGGACGGACGCTGGCGGAAGCCGCAGAAGCCTCCGCCTGGCAGGATCCGGACAGCAGGAGCCAGGAGGAAGAGGCGGCGGGAACCGGAGCGTACCAGGCGTGGCCGGGGAAAGCCTGCGCCTGCGCGGCTGCGGATAAAGGACTGAAGGAAATGGAACGGCTATGAACAGCCGGGAGATCCTTTACCTGGATGTGAGCCAGATCACTGAGGTGCATAAAAAAGACATTTTCCTTAAGGATATTGCAAAAGTATACTGCAAGGATCCGGCTGTCCGGGAAAAATGCGGACAGATCCAGGTGCTGACAGCGGCTGACGGTGAAAACCGAAGGTACGTGGAAAATGTCCTTGGGATCATCGAAAAGATCCATCAGATCTATCCGGAACTCCAGGTGGTCAATCTGGGGGAAGTCAGCTATATCGTCGATCACCACGGGAAAAAGAAGGAAAATGTGTGGCTGCAGCGGGCAAAAACAGCGGCTGTCTGCGTCATCGCCTTTTTCGGGGCTGGCTTTGCCATTATGACATTTAATAACGACGTAAGCGTTACGGACGTATTTCAGGAGATCTATCTCCTTGTGACCGGAAGAAAGTCCAGCGGCTTTACTGTGCTGGAAGTCTCTTATTCCATCGGCCTCTTTTTAGGGATCGTGGTGTTCTTTAACCATTTTTCCAAACGGAAGATCAATACAGACCCGACGCCTCTGGAGGTGGAGATGCGCCTTTACGAGGAGAATGTCAATAAGGCGCTGATCGACAACGAAGGGAGAAAGGAGACGGACATCGATGTTACTTAAAAACGCCTTTCTCTGCTTTTTCGGCCTGGCTTCCGGGACGGTGATCGCTGCGGGAGTCTTCGCTTTTCTGGCTATGATCGGCATTTTTCCCAGGCTCATAGGAAAGACGGGAACCAGAGGGCAGATCATGCTGTATGAGACTGTTATTATTATAGGCGGGGCGCTGGGAAATATGATGGATATTTTTGAATTTCCCATTGGCTTTGGAGGCGACCTTCTGCTGGCTGCCTGGGGGCTTTCCGTGGGCGTTTTCGTAGGCTGCCTGGTGATGTCCCTGGCGGAGACGCTGAAGGCGCTTCCTATCTTCTGCAGACGGATATGTCTGGGAACCGGCTTCCCTTACGTGATCCTGGCTCTGGGAGCCGGGAAAATGGCTGGCGCGCTCATCTATTTTACCAAAGAGATGGGCGGCTGACCTGCGGGAGAAACGGGAAGCCAAAGAAAGGAGAGAAGAATCATGGAGATCAATAAAGAAATGTACGGGGCTTATGTGAAACAGATCACTCCCACCCACAATAAATGGATCAATCTTTTGTGGGCGTTTGTCACAGGAGGGATGATCTGCGCCGCAGGCCAGCTGCTTTTTAATACCTTTCTCTCCTGGGGAATGGAGAAGGAAGAGGCGGCGGCCTGGGAGCTGCTGTCCCTGATCGCCGTAAGCGCCCTGCTTACGGGGCTGAACATATATCAGAAGATCGTAAAATTCGCCGGAGCCGGGGCATTGGTCCCGATCACAGGCTTTGCCAATTCCGTAGCCGCCCCTGCCATGGAGTTTAAAGCCGAGGGAAATGTATTCGGCACCGGCTGCAAGATCTTTACCATAGCCGGTCCTGTGATCCTTTACGGGATCTTTTCCAGCTGGATCCTGGGGGGAGTCTGGTGCATTCTGAAATATTTCGGGATATACTGACAGGCGGATCTTAAAAGAACGGCCGAAGGATTGGAAAAGGAAGGGAGAAGCATATGCAGAAAGGAAGAGCGAGTCTGGAATTTGAATGTCCGCCGCTTATTATCGGGGCGGCGTCGGTTGCAGGGAAGAAAGAAGGAAGCGGCCCTCTGGGCAGGTATTTTGACGTAGTGGAAAGGGACGATATGTTCGGCGCGGACAGCTGGGAACAGGCGGAAAGCGCCATGCAGAAGCAGACCTTTCAGCTGGCAATGGAAAAGGCCCAGACTTCCAGCCGCCAGGTGCGGTATCTTTTTGCCGGCGATCTCCTGGGGCAGCTGATCGCCACTTCCTTTGGTGTGGAGGATCTGGACATCCCGGTCTTTGGCGTTTACGGCGCCTGCTCCACAATGGGAGAAGCCATGTCCCTGGCGGCTATGGCTGCCGCAGCCGGCTACGCGGATATCGCTTTAGCGGCGGCTTCCAGCCACTTTGCCACAGCGGAAAAACAGTTCCGCTTTCCTCTGGGATATGGGAACCAGCGGCCTTTTTCAGCTACCTGGACCGTTACCGGCTGCGGCGCGGCGGTCATAGCGTCCCAGGAAGCGGCGAAAAAGGGAAAGAAAAAGCCCCTGGCGAAGATCACCGGGATCACCACGGGAAAGATCGTGGACATTGGCGCGAAAGATTCCATGAATATGGGAGCGGCCATGGCTCCGGCCGCTTTTGATACCATAAACAGAAATTTTACAGACTTTGGCCGGACGGAACAGGATTACGACAAGATCATCACCGGCGATCTGGGAGAGATCGGAAGGCGGATCCTGCTGGACTTTATGGGAGAGCAGGGCAGGAACCTGGAATATATCCATATGGACTGCGGCATGATGGTCTACGATCCGGACGCCCAGGATACCCACGCCGGCGGAAGCGGCTGCGGCTGTTCCGCAGTCACTCTGTGCGCTTATTTCCTGAGAAAGATCCAGTCAGGAGAGTGGAAGAGAGTGCTGTTCGTGCCCACAGGAGCGCTGATGTCCACGGTGAGTTTTAACGAGGGACAGAGCATACCGGGGATCGCCCATGGAGTAGTCATCGAATCTGTGTGAACATTCAGGAGGGATTATGGATTATATAAAAGCGTTTTTGATCGGCGGTACGATCTGCATGCTGGTGCAGATCCTTATGGACAATACGAAGCTTATGCCGGGCAGGATCATGGTGATGCTGGTGGTCACGGGGAGCATTTTGGGATTTTTAGGATTGTACGAGCCTTTTGCAAAATGGGCCGGCTCCGGTGCCACAGTGCCGCTTTTGGGATTTGGGAATACGCTGTGGAAAGGGGTAAAAGAAGGGGTCATGAAAGACGGGCTTTTAGGGCTGTTTACCGGAGGCTTTACGGCCAGCGCGGCCGGGATCGCAGGAGCATTGATCTTCGGGTATCTGGGGGCGCTGGTATTTAAACCGAAGATGAAATGAAACTATCATGGTGATCTGAGGATCTGCCTTTCAAATCTTTTAAAATAGTAACAGTTCTGGCGCATGGCTGAACTGTTACAGGGAAATAAGAATTTTCGAAAAATTACTTGCAATTAAGAAAACTTATGATATAATATAAGTGTTCTGAGAACCTGAACAGGCAGATATAGTTCATCGGTAGAACACCAGCTTCCCAAGCTGGGGAGGCGGGTTCGATTCCCGTTATCTGCTCTTTTCGAAAAGCCGCGTAAATGCTGGAAAGTCCAGTGTTTATGCGGCTTTTCGTTTGTTTTAAGTAACTGTTCAGCCGTGCGCCAGAGGGAATGCTTTTCGAATGACCAGGACCTCGTTTTTCTCCGGCTGCACGGCCTTTTCTCCATAAAGATACTGATCCGCGTACCGGGCCAGGAGTACGGCTCCTGGTTCCAGTTCTTTCCTTTTCTCTTCATCCGCAGTCTCGCAGAGCCGGTTCAAATACTCCCGCAGCGTTTCTCCCCGGTGCCTGGGATGAAAATGACGTTTTCCATACCAGTCCGCCCGGATCAGAAGGGATGGAATCTGGCCGGGGCAAAACAGAAGGAGAAAAATGGAATGGAAAAATACGGCGATGCGCCGGAAAACCAAACGCATGGAGCCGGAACCGGAAACAATAGCGCGGCGGGAAGCTTTTACTGTGGGCCTTACAGGGATACGCCAGTGAAGGACCCTTTTTTTGATGATCCAGTATATAAGGAAACATACGGCGGCCGCAAGGAGGACAGCCAGGAAAACCATCAGCCCCCGCGGGTCGGACGCCTCCGCCTGCTCCTGCATCTTCACCATGAAATCTTCCGGCATCTCGTAGGGTTCCGCATATTCTCCCGGAGTCGCCGGGAAAAGAGAGAACAGGAACACAAGGCCAGCCTCCAGAAGATGGAGGACATATCTGACTGCATTTACGATCGCGCTAAGCACAGCAAGAAACGCTCCCACCAATCCGTTGGATACATTCTTTCCAACCGCCGCTGCCGCCAGAGAAACGAGGATAAAAAAGGCTGCCGTCATGGCTACTACAACGGCCGGACGGCCTGTCCCGGCTTGTTTCTGGGAAACGGGAATATGCTGGAAAGCCAGGTCGGCGATCCCCCAGGCGAGAGCCCAGAAAAGAAAAGCCATCATCGCAGGAAGGCCAGGAACCGCCGAGTAGTTCTGCCAGATGCTTGCGATCAGGATGAGCAGGAACAGAAGATCCACCGTTACTGCGCTGAGAGGTTTGGCGGATCTGGATACTGCAAAATAAACGGACCGCAGCACCAGCACTGCAAGAGCGCCGGCGCATATGGCGGCGGGCAGGAGCTGGAACGGAGAAAGGGTGAGGAGTCTCATGGAAAACACCACAAGAGCCGTCCCTAAGACCGCGTTTACGCCGGCGAACAGCCCGATGGTAACGGACCGGCGCAGAAAGAACATATTGAAAAGGCGGAAGCCAAGAAGCCCCGCCGCCAGGGGTATCAGGGAAAAATCCACGATGTACGGGCGCAGCATGACGAAAATAAAGAATCCAAAAAAAGCAGTATCCGTCATGGTTTCTGCCGCCGCTGATATAAAAGGACGATTTCGTTCCATATAAATCCACCTCTACACTTGTTGCTGGCCGGGAGCCTGCTTTAGATTTTCCAGATAAAAAAGCTTTAAAGGGCAGGTTTCGTCGGCCTTGGAAGGATAGCGGGCCAGGACGGCCGCGCTGCCAAGCCCCGAAAACGCTTCCGGGTCTATGGTCATGGAATCATAGGAGCAGGTAACGATATACAGGGTGCCCAGCATGGAAAAATGGTCGGCGATCTCCCAGACAGGGACCGAGACGTCCTCTGCATGATAGTCTACAGCCGCCAGGGAATAGAGAAGCTCTTCCGGAGAGGAACCGTGTTTTCCTGGGTATTGGATGACGCAGTTATCCTCGCTGGTCCCAGGGATGATCAGTCCGCAGCAGATCCTGCTTTCATCCAGCTTCAGGATACAGGAAGCCGTAAGGCTGATCATATCTTCCAGGGGCATACGCAAAAGCTTCCATATGGTATATTCAGAAGAATTCAGGGTATTCCGTTCTTTCGTCCCTTCCCGGAAAGAGGCAAGATCCAGAAAAAATGTGGCGAGTTTTGGAAAGACTGTCTCGTGGACGTTCACGAAGACCCTGTCCTGCCTTGCCAGCTGACGCCAGTTGATCTTCTTTGCCGGATCTCCAGGCTGGTAGGGACGGTTCATTTTCAAAAGCGTCACGTCTTCCATATATCCGTTTTTCCCGGCCTCCATATCCGTAGTTCCCTGTATAAGCCCCTGAGTCTCTACAGGAAATACCGCAGGATAGACGGCAAAGGACGGAGGAGCCTGGAAAGAGAGCATCTTTTCTTTGATCCCCAGGCCAAGAAGGTCGCCGGAAGATACGGCGGCTTTGGAGATCGTGCAGAGGCCCCGGCAGACCGCCTTTAAGGATATCTCAGAGGAAGCCTCCTGATGCCACAGGATCCATGGAACGCAGGCGCTTGCACCCGGAACTTCCCCATCTGTTTCCGGATCGTAGAGCATTTTGGAGTTTTCCTCAGAAGCCGGAGCGACGCAGCCGCCCTTTGCCAGGGGAACGGCCAGTTCGATCCAGATCAGAGGAAGCAGCTTTTTGTTGGAAACAGAAAAAGGAAATGAAAAGGAGCCGCCGGGAAAGGCGCACTGGATCCCGGACGGAACCTTTGCTTCTACATTGGTCAGGGCGTATTTCGCCCACAGCCAGGAGGATAGAAAGAGAAGGCAGAAGATCAGGCAGATCCCTGCGGGAAGAGCCAGGCGGTTATAATATAAAGCCGCCGCTGCCAGGGCCCAGATAATGATGCCGGCAGGATTTACAAAAAAACTGGAGATCTTCCCCGCCCCTGTCATAAGGCTGCTCCTGCCGGAACAGCCGTCTTATCCAGGATCTCGCGGATGATCTGTTCCGGTTCTGTATGGGAAAAGCGCGCCTGGGACCTGAGGGTGATCCGGTGGGAAAGAACAGGGACCGCGATGGCCTTCACATCGTCCGGCGTGACAAAATCCCTGCCGTCCATAGCCGCCCAGGCGCGGCTTCCTGCAAACAGGGCCTTTGACGCCCTTGGACTGGCGCCTGTCTCGATCTGACTGTGGTTTCTGGTCCCGTGGACGATGCTCACCATATATTCCCGCACAGCGTCCGCCACGTGGATCTGATCCAGCTGGGCAGTGATGTCCCTTAAGATCTCCGGGGAGAGGACTGGATGAACCTGATCAAAGGGGATGGAAGAGCCAAGGCGCACCAGCATCAGGTTCTCTTCCTCCTCAGTAGGATAGCCCAAAGACATTTTTATAAAGAAACGATCCATCTGAGCCGCCGGAAGGGGGAAAGTGCTTTCACGTTCCACCGGGTTCTGGGTGGCCATGACAAAGAACGGCGCAGGAAGAGGAAGGGAGGAGCCGTCGATAGTGGCCTGCCGTTCTTCCATAGCTTCCAGCAGGGCCGACTGGGTCCTGGGGATCGCCCGGTTGATCTCGTCGGCTAAAAGAAGGTGGGTAAACACTGGCCCTTTCCGCAGTTCAAAATCTCCGGTCTTCTGATTAAACACTGTCATCCCCAGAATGTCGGAAGGAAGCAGATCCGGCGTGAACTGGATCCTGCCAAAGCTGCAGCCCATAGCCAGGGACAGCGTCTTGACCAAAGTCGTTTTCCCGCTTCCTGGAAGGTCGTCCAAAAGCACATGTCCGCCTGAAAAAACAGACATGATCAACAGGGATATCTGATCCCGTTTCCCCACGATGATCTTCTCGATCTCATCCGTCAAAAGTTCTCTGTACTGCTGAATCGTCTTCTCCATATGTACCTCTCTATCTTAAAAAATATAGTCTTTAGCAGGAATCTGCGGTCTTTGGAACAGCGGTCTACCTGCCTGGAAAAAGTCGTCCTGAACGGCTAATTACTATAATTTTATCAGATTGAAGGATTTATGCAAGTGCGCGTTTGTGACCTTTGTGTGAACAGAAATCTCTTGCGAAAAACGTGTGTTTGTGTAATAATGTTTGGAGATCAGATATGGAGGAGAAATATGACGAAGACACAGTATAATGCGGACAGCATCACGGTCCTGGAAGGGCTGGAAGCTGTCAGGAAGCGCCCCGGCATGTACATCGGCGGGGTAGGTACAAAAGGGCTGAACCATTTGATATACGAGATCGTGGACAACGCGGTGGACGAACACCTGGCAGGCTTCTGCGACGAGATATGGGTGACTCTGGAAGCGGACGGTTCCTGTACGGTGAGGGACACCGGACGGGGCATCCCGGTGGAGATGCATAAGAAAGGAGTATCGGCGGAGCGCGTTGTACTGGCTACTCTCCATGCAGGAGGCAAATTTGACAACAATTCCTACAAGACCAGCGGCGGGCTCCACGGCGTAGGCTCTTCCGTAGTCAACGCCCTGTCGGCCCATATGGACGTGAAGGTCTACCGGGGCGGTCAGATCCACCACGACGCCTATGAGAGAGGCATCCCGGTGGTGAAGCTGGAGAACGGCCTTCTCCCGGTGATCGGAAAGACCCGCCAGACCGGCACGGAGATCAACTTCCTCCCGGACGATACGATCTTCGAGCGCACCCGTTTTAAAGCGGACTGGCTGAAAAGCCGCCTTCACGAGACGGCGTACCTGAACCCGAAGCTTACGATCCATTATGCCAATAAGAGACCGGGAGAAGAGGAGACTATCGATTACTCTGAGCCGGAGGGCCTGGCTGCTTATGTGAAGGAGTTAAATTCCGGAAAAGAAGCGGTCCACGACGTGATCTGCTGCAAGGGCAGCGTGGACGGGATCGAGGTGGAGGCCGCCATCCAGTTTGTAGATACCTTTGAAGAGAATATCTTAGGATTCTGCAACAATATCTTCACCCAGGAGGGCGGGACCCATCTGGTGGGCTTTAAGACCCGTTTTACCCAGCTGATCAACAGCTATGCGAGGGAGCTGGGGATCCTGAAGGAAAAGGACAGCAATTTCACAGGAGCGGATACCAGAAACGGCATGACTGCCGTGATCGCGGTAAAGCATCCGGATCCGATCTTCGAGGGCCAGACAAAGACGAAGCTGGCCAGCGCGGACGCCACGAAAGCAGTGTTTACCGTGACCGGAGACGAGCTGCAGCTGTACTTTGACCGGAACCTGGAAGTGCTGAAGGCCGTGATCGGCTGCGCGGAAAAGTCGGCGAAGATCCGCAAGGCGGAAGAAAAAGCGAAGACCAATATGCTCTCCAGATCGAAGTTTTCCTTCGACAGCAACGGAAAGCTTGCTAACTGCGAGAGCCGGGATCCTTCCAAATGCGAGATCTTTATCGTAGAGGGAGATTCCGCCGGCGGCTCCGCCAAGACGGCCCGGAACCGCCAGTACCAGGCCATCCTTCCCATCCGGGGAAAGATCCTGAACGTGGAAAAGGCTTCTATGGACAAGGTGCTGGCCAACGGGGAGATCAAGACCATGATCAACGCCTTTGGCTGCGGATTTTCCGAAGGCTACGGCAATGACTTTGATATCACAAAATTAAGATACGACAAGATCATCCTGATGACGGATGCCGATGTGGACGGAAGCCATATCGACACGCTGCTCCTTACATTTTTATACCGTTTTATGCCGGAGCTGATCTACAACGGCCACGTATACATCGCCATGCCCCCGCTCTTTAAGGTCATGCCGAAAAGAGGGGAAGAACAGTACCTTTACGATGAAAAGGAATTGGAGAAATACCGGAAGACCCATACCGGAGAGTTTACCCTTCAGAGATATAAGGGACTGGGCGAGATGGATCCGGACCAGCTTTGGGAGACGACGCTGGATCCGGAGCGGAGAGTGTTAAAACAGGTGGAGATCGAGGACGCCCGGATGGCTTCCGAGGTTACGGAGCTTTTGATGGGAAGCGACGTGCCGCCCAGAAGGAATTTTATCTACGAACATGCCAACGAGGCGCAGATCGACGCCTGATCCGGGCAGTTATATGATTGAAAAAGGAGCATCTTTAGGAAAATGGCTGAAAAGATATTAAAGACTGAATACTCAGAAGAAATGCAGAGAAGCTATGTGAACTACTCCATGAGCGTCATCACTGCCAGGGCGATCCCGGACGCCAGGGACGGCTTAAAGCCGGTGCAGCGCCGGGTCCTCTACGATATGAGCGAACTGAGGCTGAGCCACGACAAACCGCACAGGAAGTCCGCCCGTATCGTCGGCGATACCATGGGTAAATACCATCCCCACGGAGACAGTTCCATTTACGATACATTAGTGGTGATGTCCCAGGTGTTTAAAAAAGGCATGCCCCTTGTGGACGGGCACGGAAACTTCGGCTCCATCGAAGGAGACGGGGCGGCGGCCATGCGTTATACCGAGGCCAGGCTGGAGAAATTCGCGGAGGAAGTCTACCTGAAGGACCTGGACAAGACGGTGAATTTCGTTCCCAACTACGATGAGACAGAGAAAGAGCCGGAGGTGCTGCCGGTGCGGATCCCCAACCTCCTGGTGAACGGAGCGGAAGGGATAGCCGTAGGCATGAGCACCAGCATTCCGTCCCACAACCTGGGAGAGGTGATCGACGGCGTGCTGGCCTATATCGACGACCCGGAGATCACCACGGAAGAACTGATGAAATATATCCCAGGCCCGGATTTCCCTACCGGCGGCATCATTGCCAATAAAAAGGATCTGCTTTCCATTTACGAGACAGGAGTGGGCAAGATCCGGCTGCGGGGCAGGATCGAGGTCGAGCTTGGAAAGAGAAAAGCGGACAGGGACAAGCTGGTGATCACAGAGATCCCCTATACGATGATCGGAGCCGGGATCAATAAGTTCCTTACCGACGTGGCGGACCTGGTGGAGAGCAAAAAGATGGCCGACGTGGTGGACATCTCCAACCAGTCCAGCAAGGAAGGGATCCGCATCGTGCTGGAGCTGAAAAAAGACGCGGATGTGGAGAAGATCATCAATATCCTTTATAAGAAGACAAAACTGGAGGATACCTTCGGAGTCAATATGCTGGCTATCGTGGACGGCAGGCCGGAGACGCTGAACTTAAAGGGCATCCTGAAAAATTATCTGGATTTCCAGTACAAGAACGCTACGAAAAAGTACCAGGTGCTTTTAGAAAAAGAAAAGGAAAAATGCGAGATCCAGGAAGGGCTGATCGAAGCCTGCGACGTGATCGACCTGATCATCGCCGTGCTCCGGGGATCGAAGAACTTAAAAGATGCAAAAGCCTGCCTGACTACCGGAGATATTTCTAGGATCAATTTCCGTACTCCCGGATTTGAAGAGGATGCGAAGAAGCTCCATTTTACGGAGAAACAGGCGGCGGCTATCCTGGAGATGCGGATGTACCGCCTGATCGGACTGGAGATCCTGGCCCTGGAAAAAGAGCATAAGGAGACGCTAAAGAAGATCGCCCAGTATACGAAGATCCTGAAAAACAGGAAAACTATGGACGAGGTCCTGAAGGAAGACCTGCTGGCCATCAAAAAGGAGTTTGCGCCGGAAAGGCACACCAGGATCGAGGACGCCAAAGAAGCGGTCTACGATGAGACGGCGGTGGAAGCCCAGGAGGTGGTCTTTGTCATGGACCGCTTCGGCTACTGCAGGACCATGGACCGCTCGACCTATGACAGGAACAAGGAAACCGTAGACGGGGAAAATGTATATATCGTGCCGTGCATGAACACGGATAAGATCTGTCTATTTACTGATACAGGAAATCTCCATCAGATCAAAGTCATGGATATCCCCTCCGGAAAGCTGCGGGATAAAGGCGTTCCGGCGGACAATCTGAGCCGGTTTGACGGAACGAAGGAACGGTGCATTTTTGTGACCAATGCGGAAAGCCTGAAGGGAAGCGTACTGATCTTTGCCACAAAGGACGCCATGGTCAAGCTGGTGGCGGGAGAAGAATTTGAGACGAATAACCGGACCGTCGCCGCGACGAAGCTGCAGGAAGGGGACCTGGCAGCGGATATCCAGGCAGTAAAGGGACAGCAGGAGATCGTGCTCCAGACAGCAGGAGGAGTATTCTTAAGATTTTCTCTGGAAGAGATCCCGCAGATGAAAAAGGGAGCCAAGGGCGTGAGAGGCATGAAGCTTGCCAAAGACGATATGCTGGAGAAGATATACCTTCTGGATGAAAACACCGTCATAACCTGCAAAGAAAAAGAGGTTCCCCTTTCCAGGCTGAAACCGGCAAAGCGGGACGGAAAAGGGACGAAGCTGAGGCTTTCTTAAAAGTTTTCCGGGACGAGTGTGTGCCATAACTACATTTTATTTGCAAAATTAAGAAAATGTCTTTGCTGCACGTACAAATGTATTTTTCTGACGAATATATATTGCTTTTTTTTAAACTTTCGTATAGGATAGTAACAGTTCAGCCGCAAGTTATGGTATGAAGACAGAAAAAGCGATCACAGAGGAGTGAAGATATTATGGATAAGAAATTAAGAGTCGGCGTGTTAGGCGCCACAGGTATGGTAGGCCAGAGGTTCATTTCCCTTCTGGAGAACCATCCGTGGTACGAGGTAGTGGCGGTAGCCGCCAGCCCAAGATCAGCGGGAAAGACTTATGAGGAAGCAGTAGGCGGCCGCTGGAAGATGGATACGCCTATGCCGGAGGCAGTGAAAAAGCTGGTTGTGATGAATGTCAACGAGGTAGAGAAAGTTGCCGGAGAGGTTGACTTTGTCTTCAGCGCGGTGGATATGACAAAGGAAGAGATCAAAGCGATCGAGGAAGCTTACGCAAAGACAGAGACGCCGGTAGTTTCCAACAACAGCGCCCACAGATGGACGCCGGATGTTCCGATGGTGATCCCGGAGGTAAACCCGGAGCATTTTGAAGTGATCAAGTTCCAGAAAGAACGCCTTGGCACCAAGAGAGGCTTTATTGCCGTAAAGCCTAACTGCTCCATCCAGAGCTATGCGCCGGTCCTTACGGCATGGAAGGAATTTGAGCCTTACGAAGTAGTGGCTACCACATATCAGGCCATCTCCGGAGCCGGAAAGACGTTCCAGGACTGGCCGGAGATGGTAGGCAACGTGATCCCGTATATCGGCGGCGAGGAAGAAAAGAGCGAGCAGGAGCCGCTTCGTATCTGGGGCAGGATCGAGGGAGGCCAGATCGTAAAAGCTTCTGAGCCAGTGATCACCTGCCAGTGCATCCGCGTGCCGGTATTAAACGGACATACGGCGGCAGTATTTGTAAAGTTCAGGAAGAACCCGACCAAGGAAGAACTGATCAACAGGCTGGAAAGCTTTAAGGGACTTCCACAGGAGCTGAACCTTCCAAGCGCGCCGAAGCAGTTTATGCGCTACATGGAAGAGGACAACCGCCCGCAGGTAACGTTAGACGTGGATTACGAAAACGGCATGGGCATTTCCATCGGCCGTCTGAGAGAAGACACCGTATATGACTGGAAATTTATAGGACTTTCCCATAATACAGTCAGAGGCGCGGCAGGCGGAGCAGTGCTGTGCGCGGAGCTTCTTACGGCTCAGGGATATATCCAGGCAAAATAACAGGATGATCTGGAACATGCGCCGCCGGCGCGTTTTGAAGGAAACATTGAAACAGAATGACAAAGCCCCTCAGTTTTTGAGGGGCTTATATCAGCTTACACGCCGTTTGAAACGGACGGGAATGAGGAATGGAGGAAAAGAGAATGCCTTGTACAAAGTCTCAGTTTGATAAATTGCCGGACGGAAGAGAGATCGATAAGTATACCCTGGTAAACAGCAATGGCACGGAAGCTTCTTTTTTAAATCTTGGAGCTGTTTGGAACGAGATGAAAGTAAAGGACAGGGATGGGAAGACAAGAGACGTGATCCTGGGATTTGACCGTGCAGAACCGTATCTGACAGACTCCGCGTTTTTCGGCGCGGTGGTAGGCCGCAACGCCAACCGGATCGGGGGAGCCCGCTTTACGTTAAATGGAAAGGAATACCGTCTGGGTGTCAATGACAACGCAAACAACCTTCACAGCGGTCCGGATTTTTACCGGAACCGGATCTGGCAGGTGAGAACGGAAGAGACAGCAGAGGGAGAGTCTCTGGTATTTTCTTTGGAAAGTCCGGATATGGATCAGGGATTTCCTGGAAATGCAAAGATCGAAGTGAGGTATACCCTCACAGATCAGGACGAGGTCAGGATCCAGTATGACATGGTATGCGACCAGGATACGGTGGCCAATTTTACGAACCACTGCTATTTTAACCTGGCAGGCCAGGAGAGCGGCCCGGCAATGAGCCAGGAGGTGTGGATCGACGCGGATTACTTTACCCCGACGGACGAATATTCCATCCCTACAGGGGAGCTGGCTTCAGTAAAGGGTACGCCTATGGATCTGAACCAGTGGAAGGTGATCGGAGAGGAGATCGACTGCGGCTATATCCAGCTTTCCCAGGCCGGCGGCTATGACCACAACTGGGCGCTGAAAGAGAGCGGCGGCGCATCCCGTCTCGTGGCAAAGGCCAGGGATAAAGAGAGCGGGATCGGACTGGAAGTATATACAGACCTTCCGGGAGTACAGTTCTACACTGGAAATTATATCGTTCCGGGAACCGTGGGAAAAGGCGGAGCCGTCTATGAAAAAAGGCAGGGCTACTGTTTTGAGACTCAGTATTTTCCAAACGCGGTAAATGAAAAGAATTTCCAGTCTCCTATAGTAAAGGCCGGGGAAAGATACCATACAGAGACGATCTATCGTTTTGTGACGGAGTAGATGTATGGCGGACAGAGTAAAAAATATGACTGAGGGAAGGCCGGTGTCGCTGATGGCGGCCTTTGCCTTTCCTCTGATACTTGCTAATCTTGGACAGCAGCTGTATATGATCGCAGACGCGATCATCGTGGGAAAGGGAGTGGGCGTAGAGGCCCTGGCTGCGGTTGGAGCAACCGACTGGTCTTACTGGCTGGCTCTCTGGGTGATCCTGGCGCTGACACAGGGATTTGCGATCCCTATTTCCCATTATTTCGGACAGGGAAATAAGAAAAAGATCCGTCAGACCGTAGCCATGTCCGTGAAGCTGTGCGCTGTAAGCGGAGTGATCCTGACGGCCGTCTGTCTTGCAGCCGCGTGCCCGCTGCTGCGCCTTTTAAAAACGCCGGAAAATATCTTCGGCCAGGCTTCCAGCTATCTTCTGACCATGTTTGCCGGGATCCCGGTGGTGATGGCCTACAATATGGCCGCGGCGATCCTCAGGGCCTTTGGAGACGGGAAAACGCCGCTTATCGCTATCGCGGTGGCCGGCGTTACCAACATCATCCTGGATCTTTTGTTTGTCCTGGGATTTCACTGGGGCGTCGTAGGGGCGGCCGCAGCTACAGTCACAGCCCAGTTTCTTGCGTTCCTTTACTGCTTTGTGATCCTTAAGAAAATGGATCTGATGGCGCTGCGAAAAACCGACTGGGCGATCCGGGGCTATATCATCAAAAGTCAGTGCCGTCTGGCCCTGCCCCTCGCTCTTCAGCAGATCCTGATCGCTATCGGCGGGATGATCCTCCAGTCCGCTATCAACAGCCAGGGATTTATCTTTATCGCTGGTTTTACCGCTACCAATAAGATCTATGGGCTTTTAGAAAGCTCTGCAGTGTCTTTAGGGTACGCGGTCACCACCTATATGGCTCAGAATTACGGACGGGGATTTTATCATAGGATCCGGGAGGGGCTAAAAGGAGCGACGCTCTTTGCGGTGGCCTTATCCGTCTGTATCTCAGCAGTCATGATCGCGGCCGGAAAGCCGGTATTAAGCCTGTTTATCGACCAGACAAGCGCGGATGCTCCGGCGGTGCTGGATATCGCCTATCATTATCTTTTTATCATGAGCTGCCTGCTGTTCATCCTGTACCTTTTGTACGTTTTCCGCAACACCCTTCAGGGCCTGGAAAATCCCGTCGGGCCTCTGCTTTCCGGGATCATGGAATTTGCGGCAAGAGTGTCTGTCGCCTGGGGATTTACCAGGATCTGGGGCGACGAGGTGATCTTTTTCGCAGAACCTTTCGCATGGGTGGCGGCCACGGCAGTGCTGATCGTCACCTGTCTGCAGACGATACGGAAACTGCCGGATACATTGAAATAAAAATCGGCCTGAGGCTGTTTTGCAGCTTCGGGCTTTTTTTAAAGAATAGATTTACATACGTCCACCCACCCGGTCGCATGAGACAATTCCTGCAGTTCATCGCAGGTAAGCTCAATGGCGGAATTACTGCTGCCGGCTGCGGGAAAAACGGTGGAAAAACGCTTTAAAGATTCATCCAGATATACCTGGACGCCATCCGGATTGGCAAACGGGCATACGCCTCCTGCCGCATATCCGGTCAGTATCTCGATCTCATCGCCTTTGGGCATCTTTGCTTTAAAACCAAAACAGCCTTTGAATTTGCTGTTGTCGATCTTCATATCTCCGGCAGTCACTACCAGGATGCAGCCGCCTTCTTCTTTCGTACAAAATGACATGGTCTTTGCAATGCGGGCGGGCTCCACGCCTACTGCATGAGCTGCAAGCTCTACTGTGGCGCTGGATTCATCAAACTCCAGCACATCTTTATCCCTTCCATATGATTTTAAATACTCTTTTACTTTCTGAATCGACATTTCTAAATACCTTCCTTTTAAATCGTTATCGTTCTGAGAACCGTTCAGCCGTGGTCTTCCTGCCAGGCCGCGGGCCAGGCAGGAAGCGGGGATAGTCATCCCTATAGCAGTGCCAACTCCAGATCGCTTGAGAAAGCAAGCTTTCTTTTGCTCCTGTAGTTGTCCCTGCTGCACGGCTGAACGGTTTTATAGGTATTGTAGCATTGCGTTTCAAAGTTTTCAATGGTATACTAATACGAGTTGTCTGAATGCTGCAACATAAAGAAAGAGGAATTTATGGGTAAATCACTGTTTATTGCGGAGAAACCCAGCGTGGCCCAGGAGTTTGCCAACGCGCTGAAGATCCGGGGCAGGCGGGGAGACGGCTACCTGGAGTCGGATGATGCGGTCGTCACCTGGTGCGTAGGTCATCTGATCACGATGTGCTATCCGGAAGCGTACGATCCGGCGTTAAAGAAGTGGAGCCTGTCCACGCTGCCTTTTCTCCCAAAAGAATTTAAATATCAGGTTATTGAAGCTACGGCCAAGCAGTTTAAGATCGTCAGCGGGCTGCTAAACCGTCCGGATGTGGATACGATCTACATATGTACGGACTCCGGGCGGGAGGGAGAATATATTTACCGTCTGGTAGACCAGATGGCGGGCGTCCACGGGAAGAAGAGAAAGCGGGTCTGGATCGACTCTCAGACGGAGGAAGAGATCCTGCGCGGGATCAGGGAGGCAAAGGACTGGTCGGAATACGACAATCTTTCCGCGTCCGCTTACCTGAGGGCAAAAGAAGACTACCTGATGGGGATCAATTTCTCCCGCGTGCTTACTTTGAAATACGGGCCGTCCATTTCCAGGTATCTGAACACGAAATGGACAGTGCTTTCTGTAGGGAGGGTGATGACCTGCGTCCTTGGCATGGTCGTCCGCAGAGAACGGGAGATCCGGGACTTTGTAAAGACGCCGTTTTACAAGGTGAACGGCACATTCCTGGCCAATGGACAGGAGCTTTCTGCGGAATGGAAGGCTGCGGAGGGTTCTAAGTATTTCCAGTCCCCATATCTTTATAAAGAAAATGGATTTAAAGAAAAAAAATACGCGGATCAGCTGATCGGCGACCTTAAGAAAAAGGAGCCGGTACAGGGAGTTCTCGCAGCTGTTGGAAAGAAAAAGGAAGTAAAGAATCCGCCCCTTCTCTATAACCTGGCGGAACTTCAGAACGACTGCTCCAAACGCTTTAAGATCAGCCCGGACGAGACGCTGCGTATTGTCCAGGAGCTTTATGAGAAAAAGCTGGTGACATACCCCAGGACGGACGCCAGGGTCTTATCCACGGCTGTGGCAAAGGTGATCCAGAAAAATATAAGCGGACTGCAGAATTACGAGCCGGTGAGGGAGTATGCCAGCGAGATCCTGGAGAAAAAGGCCTATGAAGGTCTTGCAAAGACGCGGTATGTCAATGACAAGCAGATCACGGATCATTACGCGATCATACCTACCGGGCAGGGATTCGGCGCGCTGAAAGGGCTGAACCGCCTGGCGGCAGGAGTGTACGATCTGGTGGTCCGCAGGTTTTTAAGCATTTTTTATCCCCCTGCTGTTTATCAGAAATACAGCTTGGAGATCCACATGGAAGATCTGGCCGGCCATCGGGAGGCATTTTTTGCAAATTACCGTATCCAGAAAGAAGAAGGATATCTGAAGGTGGCTTTCCCCAACAGGAAAAAGGACGAGGCCGAGGACCCGGAAGGGAAAAAGGACTCCGGCCAGGAAGGGGAGGGAGACGATACCCCGCAGAAAAATGTAAATGATCCGGAGTTTACCGCCATGCTGGAAAAGCTGAAAAAGGGAGAAGTATTTCCGGTGAAGGAGCTTCTGATCAAGGAAGGGGAAACGTCTCCGCCGAAAAGATATACGTCCGGTTCTATGATCCTGGCGATGGAAAACGCCGGACAGCTGATCGAGGACGAAGACCTGCGGGCGCAGATCAAGGGAAGCGGGATCGGCACCAGCGCCACCAGGGCGGAGATCCTGAAAAAATTGGTGAACATCAAATATCTGGCTTTAAACGGAAAGACACAGGTGATCACTCCGACCCTTCTGGGGGAGATCATATATGAGGTGGTCAATGCCTCGATCCGGTCCCTGCTCAATCCGGAGCTTACGGCCAGCTGGGAAAAAGGGCTTACTTATGTAGCGGAAGGATCCATTACTCCAGACGAATATATGGAGAAACTGGAACATTTTGTCACAGTCCGGACCGTAAATGTGATCTGCCTGAACAATCAGTACAGTCTGCAGAATAATTTTGATCTGGCGTCAAAATATTATGGAAAGGGAGAGAAGAAACGTGAAAATAAAGGAAACAAAGATCAGGGAGCTGTATGACTTAAGCCATACGATCGCAGGAGAATATCTGGAACAGTATGAATTTCCATGGGAGATCCTGCCTCATATCGGCGAGATCATAAGAGAACTGGGGAAAAAACTTCCGGAAGAGGAATACGAATACAGAGACGGCGACGTATGGATCCACAAAAGCGTAAAGGTGGCTCCCACGGCATCGATCACCGGTCCGGCGATCATTGGGAAAGACACGGAGATCCGCCAGTGCGCCTTTATCCGGGGCAGCGCGCTGGTAGGAGAGGGGGCCGTAGTGGGAAATTCCACAGAGCTGAAAAATGTGATCCTTTTCGATAAGGTGCAGGTTCCTCATTATAACTATGTAGGGGATTCTGTGCTGGGCTATAAGGCCCATATGGGAGCCGGTTCCATTACGTCTAATGTCCGTTCTGACAAGGCTCTGGTGAAAGTCCACGGGGAAGATCAGGATATGGAGACTGGCCTTAAGAAATTCGGCGCCATGCTGGGGGACGAAGTGGAGGTCGGCTGCGGATCTGTGCTGAACCCAGGTACAGTGATCGGAAAGAACACCAATATTTATCCGCTTTCCAGCGTAAGGGGCTGCGTAGATAAGGATTCCATCTATAAAAAGCAGGGAGAAGTAGCAGAAAAATACTGATAAGAGATCCAGGATCCTTCGTAAAAAGAGGAGGCGGTCCTACAGGAGAGTCCGGCTTTGAAAAGCCAGTGTCACCTGTGGGATCGCCTCCTCAGACTTTACGTTATTTCGTACCGAAGATCCGATCTCCGGCGTCCCCCAATCCGGGAACGATGTAGGCGTGCTCATTTAATCCTCTGTCCAGATGACCGATATAGATCTGGATATCGGGATGAGCTTCGTGAAGTCTCATAAGACCTTCCGGAGCAGCGATGATAGACATGAATTTGATCGTTTTCCCGCCCCGTTCTTTAATAAAATTCACTGCTTCCACTGCGGAGCCGCCGGTGGCCAGCATAGGATCGGTGACTACGATGATGCGCTGGTCGATCGACTGGGGAAGCTTGCAGTAGTATTCGTGAGGCTCATGGGTGACTGCATCCCGGTAAAGACCGATATGGCCTACCTTGGCGGACGGCACGAGAGCCAGGATCCCGTTTACCATCCCAAGGCCGGCTCTTAAGATCGGCACCACCGCCAGCTTCCTGCCAGCTAACATGGGCGTCATGCATGTCTCGATAGGAGTCTCCACCTGCACGTCCTGGAGAGGCAGATCCCTTAAAGCTTCATAGCCCATAAGCATGGCGATCTCTTCTACGACGGCGCGGAATTCATAAGTGCCTGTAGTCTTATTGCGCAGATGAGAGATCTTATGCTGGATGAGCGGGTGAGTAAATATAGTTACATTATTCAGATTTTCCGGAGTTTCCATATTAAAAATTCCTTTCGCAGATCGTTTTTATTTTGTTTCAGGAGTGAATACGACGATGGCATAGTCGCCTAACGCATGGGGAACCGGGATGGAGAGATAGATCTCGCCGCGGACCTCATAGCTGAAGCTTTCCGGGAAGGAATCGCCCTTTAAAGGAAAGTCTGCGTTCTGGAAGATCTTCTGGTACGCGCTGACAGACTGCTCGGCTTTGTATTCCTTTACCGCCTGCTCCTGCTCAGCCGTAAGCCCCTGGAACTGACAGTCGTCGGACATCACGTATCCGGCCATAGTGTAAGGGTCGGCATAGGTGGAAAGGCCGATGTCGGAAACCGCTTCCAGATCTACGGTATTCGTATAATACACGGCCGTAGGATGGGCGCCGCCGGAAACGGACAGCTCTCCCGTATAGACAGCGGTCAGCCTCTGCTTATTGGCGGAAATGATCTTGCAGTCTACAGACAGGGAATCGGAAGCTTCGTCGATCCCGTAAGCTGAAATGACGGATAACGCGTTATTTTTCAGCAGCTCGTTGACAGCGGATGCATTGGAAGAAAGGCTGTCGGAAACAGAAGGATATTCAATGGAAATATTGTTGCTGCTGTATGTATCCACGGTGACGCCGGAAAAAGAAGAGCTGCCTTCGCTCTCCGAAGATTCATCCGCCGCAGTCACCTCCGGGACAGACTCTTCTTCCGAAGGTTCGGTCTGGGATGGAGCCATGGTCTCAGCGGCCGCCGTGGTATGGGCGCTGGTAAGGTCTGTCTTGTTTTTCGAGCCGCAGCCCCAGACTGCGCAGACGCCGGCAAGGATCAATGCAGGGATAATAAGAGTACGTTTCATAGGTAACTCCTTTCTTTTGTAACCAGTATTTTTTGTTTTATTATAAACGAAATCCTGCGGAAAAGGGGAAAAACTTTACTGAGAGATTCTTAAGTTTTTCTGAAAGAGCGATCTTTGCAGTCCGATCAGCCGCGGAAGCGGTTCAGGCAGGCGAAGATCTCCTGCCTTCTGGGAACGGCCAGGCCGCAGGGAACGTAGCTTCCGCAGAAGGGATCCCATCCTTTCTCCAGCAAGGTCTTTTCCAGGATATCTACGGTCTGGCGCACAGATTTTCTGCCGTCTGATATATTTTCCAGAGCGTAGCGCAGAAGATGGGCGAGAGCCGCAGTCTGTTCAGGGTCCGCCAGCTGTTCTACATAGCGCAGGTCTACCGTTTCTTTGTTCAGGGAGAAGGAATCCCTGCCGAAAGTTTTGATCTTGGCGGGCTGTCCGTCTCTGCGTCCTCCGTTCCGTCCGCGCCCGCGGGACATATCAGCTGGATGAGCGGATGGAGCAGAACCGGTCTTTAGAACGCGCTTAAAATCAGGCAGGAGGAAATGCTCCGCCCGGACTCTTGGAGCGGAATGGTCCTGGCACATGGATTTTACCCGGTCTGTGATGTCCACAGGGCGGTAGCAGTCCATCTGGATGATGGTATGGGCGATGTAGAAAAACGCCCCGGAGCTTCCGGCCACCAGGATGGTGGAAATATCCGCCTTTTCGTAGAGATCAAGGGCTCGCTCCAAAAAGGGCGTGATCGGCTCTTTTTCCCGGCTGATGACCTGCTGCATGAAATCGTCCCTGACCATAAAATTCGTAGCAGAGGTATCCTCGTCGATCAAAAAGAGCTTTGTGCCGGCCTCGATCCCTTCTATGATCCCTGCGGCCTGGGAAGTGCTGCCGCTGGCATCCGGCGTGGAAAAACAGCGGGTGTCTCTGCCGTTTGGAAGGTCGTTGATAAAAAGGGAAATGTCTACATTTTTAATGGAACGTCCGTCCTCGGCGCGCAGCTTCAGAGCCGAACTGTCCGTGATCACATATTCCCTGCCGTCGCCGGCAATGTGGTTGTATACGCCGGTCTGAAGAGCCTCCAGAAGGGTGGATTTTCCATGGTAGCCACCGCCTACGATCAGAGAAATGCCTTTTTTCAGCCCCATGCCTTCCAGACGGCCTTTGTGGGGGAGATCCAGGCAGACCTTAAGGGAATCAGGAGAAGAAAAGGGAACAGAGCCGGCCATAGGCAGATCGGAGATCCCGCTTTTCCTTGGGAGGATGGAACCGTCCGCCACAAAGGCCACAAGGCCGCGTTCTTTCAGGCAGGAGCGGATGTACTCCTGGTCTTCTGCGAGGAAAAATACCTGTTCCACTTCTTTTGCATTTAATCGCTTATACAGAAAAGAGTCATGGATGGAGCGGGGAAGAAAATCGAAAAGGATCTTTTCCAGCTCTCCGGCCTGGATCGTCCTTCCAAAGGCAGGGAAGCCTACGTGGAAGCGGACGGTGATCCCTTTTTCCGTGATCTCGCAGGCGCTTCGGGAAAGGATTTCCTGGCCGCAGCGGCTGATGGAAAGAAGGCCGCTTTTGCCAGAGCCTTTGGCTTTGAAATTGCAGTCGGAAAAGCAGGAAGAAAGCCTCCTGGTAAGATGATCTTCCAGGGCGACACGGCAGTGATCCTTTTTATAATACTGCTCTGGAAAGCCTGCGGTTTTATGGGAAATCTCCACGTGCAGGGAAGAGGGGGATGCAAAAGGGTCTCCCTGTACATGGTCGATGGAAAGAATATAATCGTCAAACTGATATGCCCCTGCAAGGGATTTGTAGGCCGGATATCCCTTCCGGTCGATCGCTTTCAGCATAACAGCCAGATCCTGTGATCGTTTCATAAAAGCCTCCTGATGAAATAAAACTAGGATACGCATTCTGGCAGCTGCCAGGGATGGTACCACAGAAAACAGTGTACCATTTTTTCAGGAAAATAGAAAGTAAATATCTATTTGACAAACACATGTTTTCACGGTATGATGTAGGAACGGGCGAAGATATGTTCGAATACAGGCGGATATCGGAAAAGAACAGGAGGCAGCATATGAAGAACAGGATGAGATATTACCTGGCGGTAGCGGCAGTGGTGATCGCCGCTGTGATCGGAGTGGATAAGGGAACGCTTTCCGTATTGATCCGGGAAGCAGTCCAGATGGGAGAATACGCGGCAGAGGAAGAAAAACAGGAAAGCCGGCCGGAGCGGGAGGAGTCCGCAGACGGAATGGACGGGAACCTGGACGGCGGGGACGGGGAGCTTGATCCTCTTACGGTTACCTATATCGACGTGGGACAGGGAGATTCGATCCTGCTCCAGTGCGGCGGGCACAACATGCTCATTGACGCGGGAAAGAACGACCAGGGCACGAAGCTGCAGGATTATTTTATGAGCAAGGGGATCGAAGAATTTGACTATCTGGTGGGAACCCACCCGGATGAAGACCATATCGGAGGCCTGGATGTGATCATCACGAAATTTCCGGCGGATCATGTGCTCATGCCGGACATAGAGACGGATACCCGGACTTACGACGATGTGATCTTGGCTCTGGAGTACCGTTCCATGGAAGCGGAACATCCGGAGCAGGGAGATGAATTTTCCCTGGGAGATGCCACGGTGACGGTCGTAGGGCCTCCGGAGAAAGAATACGATAATAAAAACAATTATTCGATTATGCTCATGGTCCAGCATGGGAGCCAGAAGTTCTTATTTGCGGGAGACGGGGAAAGGGAAGAAGAACTGGATATCCTGGAGAGCGGGATGGATGTGGATGCGGACGTGCTGAAAGCGGGCCACCATGGGAGCAGCAGCTCTTCCTCCCAGGAGTTTCTGGACGCCGTTTCCCCGGAAGCGGTGATCATAAGCTGCGGAGAGGACAATTCCTACGGCCATCCCCATCAGGAGACGATGATCAAGCTGCGGTCTATGGGCGTTGACGTCTACCGCACGGACAAAGAGGGAACCATCGTGGCGGAGAGCGACGGAAGCAATATTACGTTTAACGTGCCGCCGTCTGAGTGGTAAGGTTTTACAAAAGGACGATAGAAAGCTTAACAAAAAGGAGGTAAGATACAGACATAAAAGATTTTTTAGAGCATATAATATTGTGCTGGCAAAAGAAAGCCGGACAAATTATATATGGAGATGACAAGAATATGACACAAGTAGAATTAGCCGGAAAGATTGGCAACGACCTTCTGAATATCGTGAAGGTGTACTTAAAAGGGCAGCTGACTATGGATGAGCTGTCGATGATCCTGGGCAGAGACAGGACGGAAGAAGTAAAAAAATATATGGTGAGCGCCGCCGGAGAGGCATAGAAAGCCTGGAAAGGCAGCGGCTGAAAAAATGTCAGGCATCCGTGGGAAACGGGTGCCTTTTATATTCCATAGGAAAGACTGCAGTGATTAAAAGTAAAAAAGTATCGCCTTTCCTATGGAATAAAAACGCTCCACTTGTGGACGCGCAGGGGCTGCCCCAGCACAAGCGAGGGCACTCCGCGCTTAAGGAAAATGGTTGCTGATGCAACCGCGGAGCCTGGCCCAACGAAGTACGGTTTCGTGCGCAGTGAGGCCACTTCGACGCGAGTGTGCGCTGTAGCTTTTTGGACACATTAAACAATGTGCCGGAAAAGAATTTTTAAGAGATTGCGGATTGGTGATTGATAACGGAACGAAAGAACAGTATAGTAAATAATATAAATCCGAGTTATTCAGCTTTATGCTGACCGACAGCAAAAATCCGATCCGCCTTTGCAGGCACTGTACAAAAGCGGAATATAATCGATGGGATGGTGATATACAATGGTTGAAAAGAAAAACAACAAACTGCAAATTCGAAATAGTACGGTGGACTTCCTTGTATTCACAAAGGACGCTCACGAGGACGGCATTGAAGTGCGTGTGCAGGATCACGATGTATGGCTGACACAAAAGGCAATCGGCCAGCTTTTTGATGTAGATAGAAGCGTTGTTACAAAGCACCTTAAAAATATTTATGAAAGCGGAGAATTGTCCGAAGATTCAACTTGTGCAAATTTTGCACAAGTTGCAGATAACGGGAAAACCTATCAATACAAATTTTATTCGCTGTCCGCTATTATCGCCGTCGGCTACCGCGTTAACTCCGGCAGGGCAACACAATTCCGGCAATGGGCAACAAAGGTGCTAGATACCTTTGCCAAGCAGGGATATGTCTTAGATAAAAGCAGACTGATCAACGGCCAGATTTTCGATGAGGATTATTTTGACCATCTGATTTCTGAAATACAGGAAATCAGGGCCAGTGAGCGCCGTTTCTACCAGAAAATCACGGATATTTATGCCACTGCTGTTGATTACTCTGTCGACAGTCAGATTACAAAAGATTTTTTTGCGACGGTACAGAATAAGATGCATTATGCTGTTCATGGAAATACTGCAGCGGAGGTTATTGTGGCAAGAGCTGACCACACAAAGGAACATATGGGATTGACTTCATGGCGCAATGCTCCTAATGGAAAGATTGTAAAAGCCGATGTGTCTATCGCAAAAAACTACTTGTCCGTTGATGAGATACAGGAGCTAAACGAGATTGTCACGATGTATCTGGACTATGCCACAAGGCAGGCCAGACGGCATATCCCCATGACAATGGCGGATTGGGCTTCCAAGCTGGATGCGTTTCTGCAATTCAATGATGCTGAAATTTTGCAGGACAAGGGAAAGGTTACTGCCGCAATCGCCAAAGCCTTTGCAGAAAGTGAATTTGAGCAGTACCGGATTATCCAAGACCGTTTGTATCAGAGTGATTTTGACCGCTTAGTTGCTGACACAAAGCCAAATCAAAAATAAGATTTTATGGCAGTTTGTCAATCTGATTGAGGTACTGCGGCTGTCAAAGCATATGAAAAGCTCCATAAGTCAACGGGGCAAGGGCAATATGATACACGGGAAAGGCAAGAAAAAGTGCAAATAGGCAAGGAGAAAATACGCCGCATCCAGCAAAATCTGCTGAATACGGCGTATTTCTTCGCTGCCCAATCTGTCTGACAGATACCATAATCGTAATTTTTTCAAATCACTTTCTTATGAGCACTCACAAAACAGAGAGGCTTTTTTTACGTGATAAATAAAATATAAAATAAGCTTGACATGCAATGTAAAGCGTACTATACTTAAAATGTAAAGAGAACTATACATGAAAGGGGAGAGGGGATGAAAAACCGGATACAGGAACTGAGAAAGGCCGGACGGATCCGGCAGGAAGACCTGGCGGAAGCGGTGGGCGTTACCAGGCAGACTATCATTTCCCTGGAAAACGGGAAGTACAACGCATCGCTGATCCTGGCCCACAGGATCGCCAGATATTTTGGAAAGACGATCGAAGAGATATTTTTATTTGAAGAGGAAGAGGAGGTATAGACCATGTTGCTGAACCATTTTTTTGCGGAAACGCCTATTGATTTTGAAAAACGATGCAGGATGCGCGTGTTTGTGGGGATCGGGGTCATAGTTTTGGGAGCGGCGGCCCTGGCGCTGGCTTTGTTAAGCCAGAGCGGCCTGCCTTTGATTCGTGCGGACGAAGGTTCCCATGATTTTATCGCCAGCTTTTATTCCAGCACCGGCATTGCGTTAATGGCCGCGGGAGCGGTCACTGCGGTCCGGAATCTTCACTACCTGAGATCTCCGGAAAGCCGCAGGAAGAAGGAGATATATGAGACGGACGAGAGGAACCGGCTGATCGGCCTGCGCTGCTGGGCTTACAGCGGTTACGCCATGTTCCTGCTTTTATATGCGGGAGTGCTGGCGGCGGGCTTTATGAGCATGACGGCAGTGAAGGTGCTCCTGACCGTGATCGCTCTGTACGCGGCTTTGCTCCTGATCTTCCGGATCCTGCTGCAGCGGAGCATGTAAGAAGCGCGGACACATCATTTTGATACGGGTAACTGTTCAGGACGGTACATCTTCTTGCCCGGCCCCAGGCCGGACAAGAAGCATCGGGTGTCCATATCCTAGGGGGGCACGCTGTTTTCCCGCCGTCCTGAACTGCTACAAATATGAAAAACAGAAAGATACCCTCAGGTCAGACGGCCTGGGGGTATTTTGTAAGATCAGGGAAGCGGGTATCTTTTTCCGGAACATAGACGCCGTTTTCATCTACAAAGTAATAGACGTCTTTTTCCGGATCTTTGGAACGGACATAGGCGTTTGCGGCCATGACGCCGTCGGCCTGAAGATAATAGTCCCGGCCTTTGTAGGAGATCCAGCGGCTTTCGGCCATATAGCAGGAGCTGTCGAAGTAATACCAGCAGTTTTTATAAGAGTACCAGGTATCGTGCACAGCCATGCCGTTTCCATCGAACCAGGCCCACTGATGGCCGTCGCAATACCAGTCGTTTCGGACGCATTTTCCCGTATCGCCCAGATAAAAACGCCATCCGCCGTCTTCCATGCGCCACCCGGATCTTTTATCCTGCGAGGCGGGAAGCCGGGAGGAAGCCCCATAGTCGATATAGCAGAAGCCTTTGATAGAAGGGTCGTCTGCCGGCCGTGCTTTGATCCGCACCTGGCCGCCGTTGCGGTCGTTTAAGTCGGAAGAAGTATTGCCTTCGCAGCAGTGAAACCACGTTTTTCCATTTTCCTCGTAGATGTCCAAAACGCGGCCGGCGTGAGAATAGTGAAAGATCACCAGGGCTCCTTCACGGGGAAGCATGCCGGTCTTTCCTGCCGCCTGGAAGGCGGAATAGGAGAGAAAGCAGTTATAGCCTGTGTAGGAGTTTTTCGTCATATTCCAGTGAGACAGGGCGATATCCCGGCCAAATTCATAAGCTTCCAGGGCGAACTGGAACGTGCAGCACCAGGGCTGCCCCTGGCAGCCCATCAGTCCGAGAGCGTTTACGTCCCTGGAATACTTTGTATAATTGCCAGCCCCTTTATTGGCTGTTTTAGAATCCAGCCCAAGGGCGGAGGCTTTTTCTATATACCCGTCTTCTTCACAGAAACGGGCCAGCAAACCTTCTAAGGTTCCCATTTTGATCAGCTCCTTTATCCTGTCAGTATAAAAAGGTCGTTCCAGTTGTTCTGAGGGGCGCAGACCCGGACGATCTGTCCTTCGGTCAGCTGAAAAGAGCTGGAAGCGGCATAATAGTTTCCTCTGTAAAGGACCTCGTAGCGGCCGTCGGGAAGCCGGCTTTTTACCTGCGCTTTAAAGGTCCTGTCGTAGCCGGCCCGTTCGATCTGTCTTTTGACCTGAACGAACAGGGCCCTGGCAAATTCATTCCATAAAGTTGTGTAATCCATGGTATCCCTCCGTTTATTCCTGCGGCGCGCCCGGCCTTTCCGGAAGGGCGATCTTCCTTCCAAGGATCCGGTAATAAGGCGCCTGGCCGTAATCCAGAAAATAATAATTGATGATATCTGACAGGACGATCCCGTAGATACTCACAAAGATCCACAGGATGCTGAAGGTCAGGCATATGACTCCGTCAAAATTAAAAGGCATGTCGGAATAGTCCCACATGCCGATGTGAAGCACATGTTTATCCAGCTCTCCTGTGACCAGCTCAAAAAATGTGACCACGCAGGCGCCCAGGATCCCCTGGAGGCACAGGTCGATATCCCAGGAGATCCAGTCGTTGATTTTGTCATTGATCAGGAAGCACAAGGCGCCTACCAGCCCCATGAGAAAAAAGGAATGTCCCCGGAACAGAACTTCCAGAGTGATGTAGCTGGTGAAGCCGACGTAAAATAACGTAAGGGTTTTTAATCTGCTTTCCATAGGGCCTCCTTTCCTTGTATTACGGGTTGGAGAGAACCTGGATCGTCTCCTGGTTCTGGGCGGCGATGGAATTGTAATTGTCCAGGTATTTTCCCGTAAGAGGATCGCCGTAGGAAACAGCCTTTACCTGAGGAATATCCTCTTCTTTCGTAAAAGTTTCCAGGATAAAAAGCTTCAGCTGGTTAAAATAGGTTTCCTGGGCAGCTTTGTGGGCTTCTTCGGCTATATAAAGCGCCGCCAGCTGATCGGGAGAATACAGCCGGCAGCTTCCGCCTTGGCAGTGGTAGGGCTGGGGAAGGCCGGTGGCCCTGGATATGTAAAAAAGGGCGGCGATATTGTTCTGGTCGCCGTCAGAAAGGCTGTAAGGGAAACGCTGGGAAATGCCGTCGATCTCCAGAGTGACGCCGGCTTCGATGGCCTTGCGGCAGGCGGCGGAAAGCTCCAGGATCTTTTGTGATCTTATCTCTTCCAGCCCGGATCCTATGGGCGCAAGGGAAAAATAGGACAGGATCTCCTGTTTTTCTTCATCCGAAAGATTGGCGTAGGAGCGGAATACCTCCCGGATGTCTTCTCCCTGATCCAGCCGGATCCTGGCAGCGTGGATCAGGACATTTTTCTGCGCGTTTGTAAGCATTATGCGGCACCTCCTAAAAGATCAGCAACCGTAAGGGTCAGCTGCTCGTTTTCATTTTTTAAATAAGACACTTCTTCTTCAGCCGTGGGGATGTAGGGCACTTCGGTTTCTGAGCCGTCCTCATCCCTGTGCCAGAACCGTCCGTCGCGGTAGCCGTCGCCGATGGCGCAGGCGTACTGGAGGCAGTCCACGGCGAACGCCTCGTCGCCATAGGTGCAGCGGGTCAGATAATTCGCCAGCTCGTAGTCGGCGCAGACCATGATATTCTGAACGGTTCCTTCTGATATCTGAGCAAATACTTGATGTACGATCATAAATAATTTCCTCCTGGTAAAATTGATGATAAGAGCGGCGGATCAATAGCCCCAGCGGACTATACAAATACCTGATCCTCCGGCTCCAGGGGTCGGAAAACGTGTAGATGTTCGGCATGTACCACCGCCCCCGCCTCCGGTATTAGCGGAACCAGCTATGCCAGCATTTGCGCCGTTACCTGCTCCACCGCCCCCAGAGCCTCCGGCGCCATGTCCGGCTCCCGCTACGCCAGAACCGCCTCCACCTCCTGCGTAGAGGGTTCCGGAAGAGTCTCCAAAAGCACGAGTGGTGCTGCCTTGACCATGTCCGCCTACTGTTGATCCAACGCCTCCACCATTTCCACCATCGGATCCTCCATTGGCACCATTAGCCCCATCGTCGCGATCACCTCCGTCGCCTCCTCCAGAGCCGCCATCGCCACCGGCACCCCAGCCAGCGTTATCCGCCCCGTCGGCTGAGCAAAGAGTGATTCCAGAGCGTTGAACATAGGTATTGTTACCACCGTTACCGCCTCCCTGAGCGGAAGAGGCTGCGCCTCCAGAGCCGATAACGACGTTTAACTGCTGTCCGGACGATACGGCGATTCCTTTGACAGTTGACGTGTAACCGCCGCCGCCTCCACCGCCTCCGGTTCTGGATGTGTCACGGTCAATTCCTCCAGAACAACCACCACCAACGCAAAATATGTCGATTTTGGTTACATTTGCCGGCACGGTAAACGTCCCGGAAGAAGTAAATGTCTGCTGGCCCTGCGGCTTTGTAGCGGCGGTGGCATGGGCGGCGCCGGAGTAAAGATCCCCAAGACTGGTACTGCAGTACAGCCATGCCGCAAAATAATAAGTTTTTCCAGGCTGCAATCCGCCGATAATGGCGCTTGTCTTAGCCCCAAGGTTATGATTGTTCCCGGCTCCTGTATAAAGTCTGGAATCTCCGATATTCGCTGGATATCCCCCTGTTTTGCCACATATAGCGATGCCGCTGTAAGGACCCTTCGACGGCCATGTCCAGGTCGCTGTTACCTGCGTCGTGCTATATGTGGCCACGCTAAAAGACACCAGAGAGGAGACGGACATACTGCCGGTGATCTTGCTGCCGTTGACATAGGCGGTCTTTCCGCTGTAGATATAAGAGGCGGTGGCGTTGGCGTCCGACGTAGCGGTCCCGGAGACGCCTAAGACCGTCTGCCCCTTCAGCAGCTTCCCTGACGTAAGCCCCACGGCGGAAGCCACGGACGAATAAGGGGCATAGGCTTCCGGATAGCCGGAGGAAGAGTTTGTCAGGTGAGCGCCCCGGCTTATGCGGAAATAGACGTTATTGCTGCCGGTAGCCACGGACTTGGCCGCGTCTAAAGCTCCGATACTGGCCATGGAACCGGAGCCGGCTTCGTCGTCCGTATCGGCTCCCACATAGGTATATCCGCTTAAAACCTTATCTGCAGAGGCAGTGAGTTCGTCGCTTCCGGCGCCGCCGCCCCCGCCTTTCATTAATATCGCTGTTGCCATAATAACTCCTTTCTCATCATATGCCTGTTATTTCCCTTTTACCATCAAAGGGATATTGACCGTCGGTTTTTTCCGGGCGTAGAAGGTGATAGTCCCGTCTCCGGTGACAGTTGTGTAGATAAAGGAAAATGATCTCTCGATGTTTTTGCTGCTTCCTGAGTCACCGGTCCCCAGGGCGAGTCCGATCACCGGCGTGTCGGAAGAAGTGACGCCGGAAACGGCTGCGGACTGGGTAAAAGGAGCGGCGGAACCGCTCCAGCCGGCGGCGGTCAGAGTGACGGCCTTTGTGCCTGTGATCTGGGAGAGAAGCTGGTCGACTTTCGTTACGGAATACGAGCTGAGAGGCTTTTCTTCCTCGGTGGGACTGTCGTTTATGCCTACGGCCAGCTTCCCGGTTTCTTCAATGTAAGCCTGCACGTCGTTCAGATAGTACCGCTGGAGAGCGATGATTGCGTCCCGGATGCGGTTCCATTTGTCCGCGTTAAAAATAGCGTTCTTTAAGCCTTCGTTGCTTTCCAGAAGGGCGTTGGCCCCGTTTAGATCCCCGGCGTCCCACAAGGCCTGATACTGGGCTTCCGCGGCGATCAGGCTGGTGGAAATGTCGCTCATCCTGGCCCAGCTGTCCTCCTTTGCGGGGAAATCCGTCAGGGGCAGATCGTCGTATACGATCGTATTTTCTGCTGTGATCTCTGCCATATAATTCACCTCATTCTTTCTGCCGTCTGCCGTAAACAAAGGAAAAGCTCTCAAGGAATTTATAGAGAGTGACAGTCATAGTCCCTGTTTGGGCGGACCAGCTGAAATTCTTTATGATATATTCATTTGTTTCTCCGCTGTATCTCGCGGTATAGCGTACCTTTTCATTTACCTTCAGCCAAGGGATGATAAGCGTCGTCAAAGTGACGGTGTCCATCATGGCGGTGGAAGCGTAGGTTAAGTACTGGGCCTGATTGTAGCAGGCGCTGTCGTCGCTTAAGGACTCGTAGTCAAGGGACTGGAGGATCTCGTACCCCAGATTGGGGACGGAGAAAGGACAGTCCGGAGAATTTTCCACATATTTTCCATAACACTGGTACTGGCCCAGAAGATAAAGAGCGGCAGCAGAAGAGCCGCCTGCTTTGCGGCGGTAGCGGAACACATAATCGGTTCCGGCCTTTAGGGCGCCTGCAGCCAGGGGATCTCCGTTTCCGTCCAGGACAGGGATCGCAGAAAAGCCGTTAATGGAAAAATAAGGAGCAGCCAGGTTGTCCGCCGGTATCCGGATCCCGATCTGGGTCAGATCGTCTAAGTCCTCCCAGGAAGAGAGGCCTTCCGAAGAGATCTGGAAGACGTTTCCTGAGTAAGACGCGGCAGAGGCGTAAATATCCGAGCCGCCAAGCTCCAGGGTCTTCCCCCAGACTTCGGTCACGTTGTAGATATTTTCAAAAGACGAACCGGCTTTTTCATCCGCCACGATCCCGCTTAGGACCGTGTCGTCCAGGACCACCGGATCATCCTTGCAGTTGGGGATCTCCTGCCAGACAAATGTCCCGTCCGCGTCAAAGAAAAATTCCCAGGAATCGTAAAGCTCGCAGAGCTTTTTCCAGACGTCGCAGTAGGTGGAACCTGTGGAAAACTCCAGATCGTAGGGAACTTCTTTTCCAATGTCTTCCACAACGTATTCTGTGATCCCGGCGCTTTTTAAGGTGGCGATCACGGACTGGCGGATGTCTTCTCCTGCGGGGATCTTCAGGCCGCGGGCGGTATCCGGACCGGACTTAGGAAGACCCCAGGCTTTCGATCTGGCCGTTTAAGGTGCCGTCATACCGGGCCATCAGGTCGGCGCAGGTAAGAGACACCGTCCTTTGAGACTGAGAATACTGGTATTCCATGGAAACATATAAAAACGTCCCGATTAAGTACCAGTGGATCTCGTCTGTCTGCAGGGAACGGATCCCGTAAAAGATCCGCAGCTTCTTATCCATCCACAGCTTTCCATCCCGCCCCGGTATGAGTCCGGGACCGGTCAAAAGAGCGTCGCAGCTGTAGGAACGGCGCTGGGCGGAGCTT
This sequence comes from Candidatus Lachnoclostridium stercoravium, assembly GCA_019118365.1. Classification (GTDB taxonomy): domain Bacteria; phylum Bacillota; class Clostridia; order Lachnospirales; family Lachnospiraceae; genus Lachnoclostridium_A; species Lachnoclostridium_A stercoravium. The sequence continues at coordinate 47,826 of DWZA01000104.1, forward strand.
CCGTTTGCGCTGAAATTGTCATTGATGATAATGCCCTCCAGAGAATCCAGGACCTTGCCGCTTTCATTTAAAAGCTCCGCCCGCAGATGGAGTTCCTGGCTTACCTGGCGCAAAAGGCCGATGTCGGCCTGAGTGATGGAACGCGCCATATTACCTCCTGTCCAGATCGGTGTCGATCAGTCCGTTGTCATAGAGATCGCCTATGTCGTAGGCGTCTCCGGTTTCTGTCCAGGAAAACCTGGATCTTACATAAGAAAAGCCCTGGCCCTGGTGGTACAGATACTGCCGGTCAGCTTCAGAGATCTTCCCCGACAGGCTGACCAAAAGCAGATTCCCTTCGCTGTCCTTTAAGATCTTCGGCTTCCGGTCCGTGAGCATTTCATAGACCAGCTCCCGGTAGGAAAGGCTCTGGGAGGTATCGGCGTCCTCTTCGGAAAACGGAAGGAAGAGACATTCCATTTCCCCGGAAAGATATCCGGCGTCGCCATTGATCACCATGACCGGGTATTTTCTCCCCAGAGGCTTAACGGAAACCGGATCATAGTTAAGGGTCTGGGAATAGGCCGCATCTAAGAACAGGTGGAAAGAGCGGTCCTTTTCGCAGAGAAAATAGCCTTCAAAAGCGGAAGTGACAGAAGTGATGATGTAATTGCTTTCGCCGCCGGAGATCACCGGGACGTAAGCGTATTCCACCGGCCCGGCAGGCTCCAGATAGTCCAGAAGCTCAATGGCGAAGTCCTCATTTTCATAGATGGGCTTCTCATAGATCGTCTGGAACTGGGCGTCCTTTTGGGTGCGGCGCTTGATCCGGATGGCCTCTACAAGGTCTTCGGTAAAGTTTACGTTGCCGCCGTAGAGATTTCCGCTGAAGCTGGCGTGAAGATAGGTGTCAAAGGTCCAGTTTTCCGGGATGGTCCCGTCGAAGTCCCCGATCGGCTGGGCGGTAGCGTACAGCTCGTCAAAGACGGCGTTTTCAAGGGTCAGCTTTTCATAGGCAAATGCCGACGGCGCGTGGGAGACGGCCGAACGGCTGCCGGCGCAGACTGTATGGCCTAAAAACATAATATCCCTCCTCCCTTAGTCAAGGGGCTTTTTCACCGCCTGTATGGAGTAGAAAAAGCCGGTTCTTGTGATGCAGACAAATACTTCTTCTCCTGGGGAAAGGGGAGAAAAATAATTGCTGTAAAGCACGTAGGCAGGGCCGGACGAATTGGCCCTCAGCTCAAAGACGCCCTTTTCCCCGTCAGAGTCCTGAAAGCTTCCCTGGCGGTAATAGCAGTCCACAGTCTTTTTCCCGGTTTCATCCGCCAGGGAAAAGATCCTGGCGTTTACCGCCGGGGCGTAAAGGGCGAATACGTGGCTGTTGTCTCCGGGAACCGAGTACCCGGAGTCGAAGAAAATGGAATTATCCCGCAGGTCGGCGCAGGCTCCGCCGATGTAGACCACGTCTTTCTGCGGCTGCCCTTCAGTGGAAACGATATTGCTACGAAGCTCGATGCCGCCAATCTCAGGGAGGTTGTTGGCCTCGATGGTAGAAAAGATCTGTTTCCGGATGTAGGCTACGGAAAAAGAAACGCGCCCGGTATCCAGAGGAAAGCCGTTTACGGTGGTCCCCGCAGCCTGGATGAAATACTGCTTTCCGTCTTCCAGCCCGGAGATCAGATAGGAAATATTTTCTGCGTCGTAGATGGTCCCGGAGCTTTGGATCAAGGCTCCCTGGTAGGAATAGAGGAAAAATTCAAAGGAATTTAAAAGCTCGCCTTCTTCCTGGGAATAATCGGCGGATACGAGAAAGGAAGAGGCCCGGATCACGTCGCCTTCCTGGATGGAAAGCTGAAAGGAAGGGGCGGTAAAGCAGCAAAAGGGCGTTCCCGTATGCTGCATCTGGGATTCCTGCCCGTCGGCGTCAAATACGGTGATATAGACCACATAACGCCCTCCGCCTTCCAGCCCGGAATCCGCAGGAAGCGTATAATAAGATTTCATGGAAGCTTCCGTGCGGTCGTAAACCGTCTGGCCGGATTCGTTTTCCTTTATCAGACAACGGACCTGGTGGATCTGGTTTCCGTTCCATGTAAAATAAATATCCGTCCCTTCGGTAGGGTCAAAAGGGGAGATCGGATGGATGATCGCGTACAAATTTATTTTCACCTCCATAAATCGTAACAGTTCAGCCGTACGCCCTTTGGGGTGTACAGCTGCAGAAAAGAGAGTTATAATTAATCAGTAACCGTTCAGCTCAGCACATTCTGTGCTGACAGGAAGATACACGGCTGTTATATGAATCAAAATCAGCAGTGTCTGGAGGACATGGAAATGAAGAGACTTACATTCAGAGAGATCATTGTGGTAGCAAGCATGCTGTTCGGCATGTTTTTTGGAGCGGGAAATCTGATCTTCCCGGCTTCCATGGGTCAGCTGGCAGGCCGGAATATCTGGCAGGCGTCCGCCGGCTTTCTGATCACCGGCGTAGGCCTCCCTCTCCTGGGAGTGGCCGCCCTTGGCATCAGCCGGGAGGACGGCCTTCTTGGCTTAAGCAGCCGGGTGGGGAAGGGATACGGCCTGTTTTTTACCTGTATCCTGTATCTGACCATCGGCCCGTTTTTTGCCATCCCCAGATGCGCTACCGTTTCCTATACCGTCGGCGTTGCAGGCGTTTTCCCAGGGGCGGGACAGGCTCTGGGGCTGGCGGTATTTTCTCTGATCTTCTTTGCTGCGACGCTGTTTTTCTCCCTGAGGCCGGGAGAGATCCTTACCTGGATCGGAAAGGTATTAAACCCGCTGTTCCTCGTTTTCCTGGCTGTCCTCATCCTGCGCGCCCTTTCGTCCCCGCTGGGAGATATTGCTGAGATCCTCCCATCGGGAGATTATGAGGCGAGCGCCTTTTCCACCGGGCTTTTGGAAGGGTATAATACCATGGATGCCCTGGCTGGCCTGGCTTTCGGGATCATCGTCGTGGACGTGATCCGAAAGCTTGGGGTAGAGGAGCCGAAAGAGGTGGCGAAAAATACCGTGTACGCCGGGATCTTCAGCTCCCTGCTCATGGCGCTCATCTATCTTCTGGTCACGGTAGTAGGGACGCAGAGCCGGGGAATGTTCGAGGCGTCCAGCAACGGAGGGGAAGCCCTGGCCCAGATCGCGAACTATTACTTCGGCAGGGCAGGAGCGGTGATCCTGGCCGCCACAGTTACCGTAGCGTGCCTGAAAACGTCGGTAGGGCTGATCACAAGCTGCGGGGAGACGTTTGTAAAGATCATCCCTAAGGGACCGTCCTATCCGGTGTGGGCGTCAGGCTTTTGCATCCTGTCCTTTCTGATCGCCAACCTGGGACTGGACGCCATTATCGCCTATTCCCTGCCGGTTCTGATGTTCCTCTACCCGCTGGCGATCGTTCTGATCCTTCTGACCCTCTTTGGAAAGCTGTTTCAGGACGACCGGACGATCCTTCAGTGGACCATCGGCCTGACGGCTGTGTCCTCAGTATTTGATTTCCTGCGCGCCCTGCCGGAAGGAACGCGGGCCGCCCTTCACGCAGACGGGATCGTAGGCCTTGCAGACAGACTGGTTCCTTTTGCCAGCCTGGGATTCGGCTGGATCTTTCCGGCGCTTTTGGGGCTGGGGATCGGCCTTTGCATAAGAAATTTCAGAAAAAGAGAAGCGGCTTAAAACATCCGGTTAAATTCCTGGCGGAAGGCCTGTGCAGACAAGGACGCCATGGAATGGATAAAGTCGTTTACATCTTTTACCCCATGGACGTCCACTCCGCTTATGGAAATGTGGACGTCTTTTATATTGTCCCCGGAAGAAGCGGCGGGCAGGGACGAGTAGTCCGGCAGGCGGAGGGGAGAAAGCGGGGCAAGGGCGAGAGAGAAGTTCTTTAAGAGCATCTCCTGCTGGGCGCGATTCAACACGGCCTCTCCCCTGTGGGCGATGATGGGGATCTCGTCCTGGGAAAGGCTGCGGGTAGCCAGTTCCTTTAAGCGGGAAACAGGGTCAGAAGTTCCCGCCTGTCCTACGGCTCCGTTTAAAATGCCGTCTCCATAGCTTAAGCCTATGCCAGGGCCGGTAGTGGCGTCTGAATTGTGGGACGGCCGTTCATAAACGGTCCCTGTGACGCCTTCGTCCCGGTCGTCTTCGATCTCTTCTTCGTCGTCGTAGCGCTGGTCGGACAGCTCTTCCAGGGATTCTTCCAGATTGTCCCTGACGTCTTCCAGGATGTCTTTCATGGAAGCCACGTTATCGGTGAGCTGCTCCCAGGAAGTGGTATATTCCGTGATCATCCCGGCGTTTTCGTTATACTGCGCCAGGGAGGCGAGAAGCTGTTTGCCGGAACTTTCAAAGGAGGCTTTCAGGCTTTCCAGGATGGAGGAAGGGGTGAGAGCTTCCGGGGAAGAAGCGGCTGCACCGGTCCCCGCGCCCTGGACCGCCCCGGCGAGAGCCAGGACGTTTTCCAGCATGTCCCCGGCGGAGAGCGCCTGGTTCATCTGGGAGAGGAGGTCCTGGATCCCGGAAAGGGCCGCCTCGTAGGAGATACCCCCTTCTTTGTAGGAAGTGATATAAGCTTCTAAAAGTGAGGAAATGTGCTGGGAAGAGGCCAGCTGTTCTTCGTAATCGGCCAGCTGCTGATCCAGCTGCCCATACATCCGGGAGAAGGAGTCGTAGAGAGGATCCCCGTTTCCGGAAAGGATCGTCTCTTTCCAGCCGGAGCCTAAGTAGCTTTCCGTAAGGGCCGCGTCCCGGACGCCCTGAGCGTCGGTTCGGATGGAATCCCATTTTTCCGCCATGTCTTCCAGCTTTTCGATCTGGGCGTCGTAGGTTTCGCTGACAGAATCCAGCTCTTCCTGCAGGCCGTCCAGTTCCTCCTGGAGCTGATACCGTTCCAGGTCTTCTTTCGCGCCGGCCAGGGATTCTTCGGCGGCGCGGATCTCATCGGCATCCGCCTCATAGGTGATCTGGCCGTCCCGGATGATGCGGGTGGTCTTCTGGCCCCTGGCCTGTTCCAGGTCGTAGAGGGCCTGTTCCACAGCCAGTTCCTTCTGCCGCTTTTCATTGGTCTTATCGAAAAGATCGATCTGCTCCTGCAAAAGCTGGATCTTATTTTCATAGGTTTCGGAAGCGGCGTCGTTCTCCTCTTTCAGACGGTCGATCTCATCCTGGATGGAGCCGGTCACCGTGGAGATGACGGAATCGTAGTCGGACTGGAGATCGGACAAGGCGTCGGAAATGTCTTTGACGCTGTCGGAAAAGGAGGAGAGGGAGTCTAAAGGCAGGCTCAAAAGGGCCTCGTTCCATTCCCGCAGGTTCTTCACCATGGAGGACATGGCGGAGTTGACGGACTGGAGGCGGTCGTAAAGCTCGTTCCAGTTTTCCGAACCGGGATCATAGCCGGAACGGTCCATGACCTCTTCGATCAGGTCCGCCTGGTCCTGATACTGGTCCAGCATATCCCTGCCGTTGTCGATGAGGGACTGGTAGTAGGAAGCGCCAAGCTTCTGGCCGGAGGCTTCCAGAGAGCTGCCCCAGTCCTGGATGGAAGAGGCGATGCCTTCATACATGGAGATCACGGTATCCAGGTTGTCGATGGGAAGCTCCAGGAGCTTTTTGTCGTATTCCTCCTTCACCTTCTGGAAGCTGGCCAGGCTTTCCTCTGCCTGGGCGATCTCTTCCTGGAGGTCGTAGGCCTTTTCGCTGCCTTCCGCCTCGTCTAAGTTCGCCATCTTCTCCCTGGCTGCCTTCAGCTTTGCCTGGGCGAGGCCGATCTGCCGGTCTGTGTTGTCGATGAGGGACTCATAGAGGCTTGCGCCTACGACAGAGCCGGAAGCGGTGAGAAGGTCGATCCTGGCGTTCAACAGGGAGTTCTGGCTTTCGATCGCTTGGTTCTCCCGGTCCAGCTGCTCCAAAGAAACGCTGTAATACTGTTCTTTATCGTCCTGGACCTGTTTCTGGATGTCGGCGATATCGGAAAAGGTCTTCTGGTATTCGTCGTAAGCTTTGGCGGCGGCTTCCACAGAATCCGCCGTATCAGGATCCAGCGTCTCCAGGCCTTCGCCGGGATGTTCGATGAGATCGCGGTATTGTTCCGGAACCTTTGCAAGGGCTTTCTGATAGGCTTCAAAGGCCTGGATATTGTCCGCTTTTGTCTTTTTCAGGATCTCGCCGTCATAGTACATCATCTGCTCCAGGATGGACTGGACAGCGTCCGGCCCGCTTCCAAGATAGGAGCGGTAGGAATCGGAGGCCATTTCCTCCAGCTGGCTGCGGCGGTCCTTCAGAAGCTGCAAGGCCCGGTCCGTCCGGTCAAAGTCCTGGGGGCCGCGGGAGGCGGAAGAAGGAGCGGCGGAAGAGGAGGAGCCGTAGGAGGAAGGAGGAGCCGGTACTTTAAAATCTTCAGCGTCTAATGGCAAAGAAGCTAAAGAGGCGTTCAGTTTTTGTTTTTCTTCCTCAATTCTTTTGTCATAAGCTTCAAGGCGGGGCACGCCTGCCTCTTCCAGAAATTCCTTGGTTGCTTGTAAAGACTCGATCGTATGGAGGTAAGTCATCTGCTGAGCGGAAACATTGGCAGAATTAGCCAGGGCGATCAGCTGTTCAATATCCGAAGATGTATCAATTTTTACATCATTTGCAGTCCGTTTAGCCAGTTCCAGACGGGCAAGGTATACAGAAGAGATCCCTGCGGCTTCCGCTTCTGCCATGATCTGGGCAATGTCGTCGGCAGATGCATCAGACAAAGCTTTACTGGCAGTGGAATTGTAATATTTTTCTGCGGCCAGCTGTTCGTGACGGGCAGCCAGAAGACTGTCTATAGCAGCTTCGGCATTTGCGATCCCCATATAATTAAGCATCTGGCTGGCAAGTCCGGCAGTATCCTCGGAGAGATCCCCAATCGCAGGAGTAGAAAGAAGCCAGGTGTTCAAAAGGTTATTCGCCGCTTTTTGGCAGGCAGCCATATCTTTTGGAGAATCTGCAAGGGTCTTGATAAAAGCAGTATAACTTTCCCCCATATTGCTGAAGGTGTCAACGAAGGTCTTATCATCCAGAAGAGAATAGTCGAAGCCTCCGTCCTTGCCGAGAGCCGCCATGATATTTTGCATGGACTGGATACCCGGATTCAGAGAATTAATGGCGGAGATCGTCCCGCTCTCATCAAGAGGCTTTAACTTACCTTCCGCTTCTACCAGAGAATTGATATGCTGGACTGTTTCTTCGGCCGTAGCCCCGGTAGCTTCAAGAAGTGCTTTGTATTTTGCGTTGGTAGTAAGCACTTCAGGAGACAGCAGGCCCAGAGAACTTATTTTTTCCAATTGCTCCCGGTATTTCGCAAATCCCTCTGAGTTCCAGATCTCTTCAAAGGAAGCGGTGGAATTGGTTGTTGCAAATACTTCTTGAAGATTAGAATTGATCTGATCGATCAGAGTTAACTGATGGGCATCCTTTTCCAGATCCAGATTACCGGACAATTGGTTGACCGTATCCAAATTTTCAAGAAGAGAATTTTCCAGAACCTTGATCTGGTTGTCAACAGAATTTAATTCATTCTTCTTATCCCATAGATTATCAATAGCTTGCAGAGAATCATCGCTTTGCTTGTCCAGATAATCTATCTGCTGGCTGATCGACTCACGGTCTTTTAAAAGTTTTACATAATCGCCGGACTGCTGTACCATCACATCCAGCAGACTGCCGGAAAAGGTGCTGTATTCGGCGCTTCCGAAGGAAGAGTTATCATTTTTTTGATCAGCAGTCTGATAACCGATGTAACGCTCATAAGAGGTTTGATGTTCCAGATATTCCAGGGAATCTTCCCTGGCTTCTTCCTGCTTTTGAGCGGCGAGATATTGCTTTGTTGCTTTCTGACTTTCCAGCTGCGCGGTCGCTTTTTCCAGCCGCTCCAATTCAGCCTGCTCAATAAAACTCAGCTTGTCCTTGCTGTTTAATTCCTCGATCCGCGTCTGGATGCCTTTAAGCTCTTCGTTTACAGAAGATACCTCAGACTGCAGGTCAGAATAGGCCTGTGACGATTCCAGAGCATCTTCCTTCAGCTTTTCCGACTCGCTTTTGATCTGAGAAATGAAATAGATACCGGCAGCGGCGGCCACGACTCCTAAAAACAGCGTTAATGTAGAAGTAGTGAGTCCTAAAGAAGCCGCCAGGCCTTTATAGGCGGAAGAAAGTTTTCCAGTAGTGGTAGTGGCTTTGGCCTGAGCGGCAGAGAGGGCTCTGACCTGTTCTGCATCATTAAAAAAATCCCTGTCAGAAGCATACTTAGAAATAAGATTTAGCTGTTGTACTGAACTTAAATTATGGGACGCTGTTTGATTTATGATATCTCCAGCGGTTTTTCCTTTAAAAGCTGAGAATAGCGTTGAACTGTTTGTGCTATTAATCGAATTTGCTTTAAAATCATTAATGGCAGTATTTAAATTTCCTAAATTTTTAAAATACGTTTGGATACATTTTTATGCGAGAAAATAGATTGCCCATGCATTTTATATGCTGTATAATCAATATCAGAAAAGGAGGAACGACGCTATGCTAATGGAATGCTATGAATGCGGAAAACAGATATCTACAAGGGCAGAAAGGTGTACCAACTGCGGATTTCCAGTGGAGGAAACAGACTTTACAAAATATTGTAATGTTAATGGAGTTCTATATAATTTTGCAAAAATTTCAGAACTATTACCCAAAGTGGGTGATAATCCGACAGATGTTTCGCCCAGCTATATAGCGGGTATCATTTCAGATAAGACATGCATGGAATGGGGGGAATGCGAACGTCTAACAAATTTAATTCGCAGTCTTAATCGCATTCCAGAGTCTTATGAGGGAAAAGTAGACAGATATTTATGGCTTGATAAGAAAAAACGATAGAGCTTGATTACGTATTCTATATTGAAAAATTTTGGTGGATTGTTTAGCCCTGTTACAGCCCTTGGAATCTAATATTCCGCCGACCCTGTAACAGGACTTCTTTTTGGAGATTTTCCTCGTTGGACGAAACACGGCGTCCAAGCATATTACTGAAATCCCAAATCGCAATATGCACTATGCCTTATAAGCAAGACTGCATTATGGCTGCAGCTTACTCAGAGGATGGGTATGTCTGTGGGGATACTGCTCCGTAAGGAACATTGTCCTGCTCGTTGTCCTTTCTTTGCGCCACTTAGCAAACCGCCCTGTTTTCACAGGGCTTCTCTTATGGCAAACGGCCGGTTTTTTCTGGTTTCCCTGCGTTTACGTCTGCCGTTTCCAGCTCCGCTTTCGCACGGCCGTTTATAGGGAGTTCAAGCATTTACTCCTCCATGTAAAGTTTATACTCCGCCCGTATACTGTGTCTGCAGAGTTCCCTCTAAGAACCCCATGTATCCACAGGCTTGCCGCGGCGCCGTTATGCCGGTTCCTTACCTGTGATCGACCATTTTAAAAATTCAGGAAAACGTTCTTTTTTCAGAACGGATCAAAGCTCTTAGAGATCGAAGAATTTTTGATATTCGCTAAAAAGAAAACGAACTGGTTCGCCTTATTAAAAGCGCTTCCGAACGCGGATGTCGCTTCTTTCCCGAAAGCGGCGATATCTTTTGCAAAGTCAGAAGCTTTGGCGGTTTGGGACAGAGAAGTCAAAGACTGCTGAAACTGTCTGGTCTTTGCCTCTAGATCTGCCAGAGACTGGGCGTTATCCGCGCTTTTTGTTATGGAAGCGGAGAGGATGCTTGCAAAATCTGCGCTCTTCAAAGCTTCCAGCGTGGAAACGCTGCCTTCCGTCGTCTGGTTAAACCGCTTTAAAGCCGCATCCATTTCCGATATAGCCGCCGCGTTGCTTTTGTTGAAAACATCCGCGTAGAGAAGGGAGGCAGAAGCAAGGCTGGCGCTTTCTGTCAGAGAATAGCCCAGCTCCTGCCATTTTTTCATTTCCTTGACCAGTTCGGCTACGGAACGCCCCGTTTTATCAGAACTTCGGGATATCAGGGCCATGGCTTCGGACATGCTGGAGGGATCAAAAGCGGATTTATCAGCCATGTTCCTTCACCGCCTCTTCATGGACAAGAAAAGCCAGCTGGGAGATGAGCTTCTCCTGGAGCTCTTCCGTGGGCGTGTCTTTTAAAGCAAGATAGAGTCTGGCCGCCAGGGCGATCATGTCTTCTTTTTCATCCAGAAAATCGGCTGCCTTCTGGCAGAAAGCCATCATAAGGCGGAATTTTAACCGTTTTAATTTGATCCAGTTTTTTACAAATGTTATCATAATAACCTCCTGTCTGGTCCGGCAAAATGCGGCGGCATCCGGCCGGATCGTTTCTGGCAGCCTGCGCCGGAGAGCAGGGAAGGCTGTCTTTCCGGCGCAGGGAAGGATAAGCGCGGCCGGGCGCTTATTCTGTGATCTCTACCATATCTACAAAGTTTCCATCCTTGTCTTCCAGCAGGTCGAAGGTCAGAGTCAGGGAAGCCGGATCGCCTTCGCTGGACTGGGACAGCTCGAAATTCCTCTGAGGCTGAGCCTTGTACAGGATGATCTTGTAAGGAGTCAGAACCTCGTTTTCATCCTTTTCCACTGTATTCATGGAGATATAGTACGCTTTCGGAAGCTTTTTGTTGTTGAAGGAAAGCTTCTTTACTCCGCTTGCTTTCGATACGATGCAGCCGATCTCATATTCGCTGCCGACCGCCAGCTCGGTCGCCGTCTCGGCGGTAAACTTTGTGCCGGATACGGAACCTTTGATCTCAGCGCCGCCGAAATCGCCTTTTGCGAAGACGAAAGCCGTGCCGTTTACCGCGCCTTCCGGAAGATCGATGCTGCCTTCTTCCGTACAGCCGACGGTTTCTCTTACCGGATAGGAAGCGGAAGATTCTACGATCCCGTCGGTCATCAGGCTGTAAAGCTCAAATGGATAGACCTGAGTCTCGATGGTGGCCGTTCCCTCTACCGGGTTGGCAAAGCCGACCTTCTTCGTGCCTTTTGCCATTGCGAAAACCGTTTCTCCTGTGATGTTCTGAGTGGTGGTGTTGGCTGTGTCAAAGAAAAGAACTGGTTTCCTTGTAGCCACGTCGCGGATATCCACGTCGCATACCTGTCTGTTTGCTTTGTTGATGTTTGTCATAATAAAATCCTCCTGTGAATAATAAAATTTTTGCAGCAGTTTGGGACGGCATATCTTCTTGCCAGGCCTTGTGCCGGACAAGAAGAATCGGACAGCGCGCCCCTGGGGCACGTTTTCCCGCCGTCCTGAACTGTTATCATAAGTTACAAAAAGCGGCGATCCTTAAGAAAGCCTGATAAAATCAGGGCTTTCGCAGGTTTTCTACTGCAAACATATCCGGATCGCCGCCTTAAAAGACAGCCGGAAGGATGAGAGAAAGGAGAAAACCGAAAAGGCCGGAGGCAAAGAGCAGGAGCAGCTGCCTGCCTACGGAGTCCCACGTCTCCTTTATCTGGACGGCGGGCCGGTTTTCCAGGGTCGCCACCTTGTCGGCAAGCTCCGCCTGGCCTTTCTTCAGTTCCAGGATATCCTCTTTGACCCCGGCCAGCTGGCTTTCGATGGTGTCGATGCCGTCTGTCAGCCGGATCAGGGTCATCCGCATTTCCTGAGCTTCCTTTCTGTCCGCTTCCAGGCTGTCGATCCTATGGCCGTTGGATCGGGAACGGACGTCCACGTTTTCCAAGCGCACAGCCAGTTCCATAAGGTTGTTTTCATCCATGACAGGCTCCTCCTTTCCCTGGAGCTAAATGACGGAAAACCACATGGAAGGATCGAATTTTCCTCCGGAATTTCCGTACGCGGCCACGTTTACGGAGTGGATGCCGTAGGAATCCTCGATCATCTGCCTGTGGAACTGGTCGTAAAGCTGGTATACTGTCAGATTCCAGATATTGGAAAGGTTCAGGCTCTTATGGTGGCAGGCCAGGGAAGAGATCACATTGGGAAGATCCATCCGCTTGTCTTCCTTTGGCTTCCGGCTGTTTTTGCCTCTTTCCAGCTTCTTTAAAATACGCGCGGCCGCTTCGTTTTTGACCCGCCCGTTTTCCAGGCTCTTGTCCGCTTTCTTTACGCAAGCCCTCTGAAGGATCACGTCGCATACGACCGGGTAATTTTCAGAAGTGATCACGCCCAGGGGACTGGGCGGCCCGTCTGAGGATTTCGAAAAACCTGGCGGGTATGTGAGAAATACCTTCGTCTTCTCGTCGAAAACCGGAGTTTCTTCCAGAAAAAAATCCAGGGCGGCGCAAAGGGCGGCGCGCAGCTGTTTATCAAAGGCGAAAATGTCAAACGAAGTCAGAGGCTTGGTTTCCTGCTTTGCATATTGGGAGAGCAAACGGCGCCCTTCCTCGCTCAGCATGGAAAAGCAGGCTTCCTGGTCCATGGAAAGCAGGCTTAAATAGCTTTGATATATTCCAGATCCCCGTTCCTTCTGCAAGGCATAGGGAAACGGATGAACGAGATATTTTTGTTGTTTTTTATGTTCCTGCACAGATACTGGCCGTAGGCTCCCCAGAGAATATCTTTAGAGCTTTTCGGCTTTTCCCTGTAAAAATAATCCACCAGACAGTTGGCGATGGCATAGGGGTTGGGGCTGATCGCTTCCATGCGCCGGGAAAACAATTCGCAGAGGATCTGAAACCGGTCGGAGGCCGATAGCCTGGAAGCTTCGTTTTCTTCCTCCCGGCGATCGCGGCTTTGCAACGCTGCAAGGCCAGCCCGGCTCTCCTTTAAGAACCGCTCCGTTTCCCTGGATACCTGCGGGAAGATATCCAGATGCGGCGTATGACGGTCCTGATAAATGGATGGGTCAAAATTATTTTCTTCTCGGATCTTTCTGGAAATATGAAAATCCTGTTTTTCGATATAGCGGCACAGCAGGTTCATAGGGCTGTCTCCCAGAGTCACTGGGCTGTAACGGTAAAAATCAGCGAGAAACTGTTCCTGTTCGTCGGTCCTTTCCGGAAGCTGTTCCAGACTGGGAAGATCCATACAGAATTTCTGGCGGGCAATGGTATTGGCCTCGTCCAGATACTTTTTCCAGGCCCGGTCTGTTTCTTTGTACACATACCGGAAAAAATAGGGATGGCGGTCCAGGAGGACAGAATTGTACAGCTCTTTTTGCTTTCTGTGCCGGTCCCGGATCCGTCCCTTTTTATCCGTCTTTATTTTCTGTCTCGTCACCCATACGTCCGGGATCCCTTTGACATCCCGCCCGATCTTCGCTTTATCAATCTGGGCGGACTGCGCCTTGCAGCACTGTTGGAGCCTGGACCTTACCAGCTTAAATTGCTGGCTGTCTTCGCCGTATCTTTCCCGTATAAGCGCAGGGCGGATAGAGAGGCGTTATCCATCGATGCGCCGGTATGCGAGGACGGATCCTGCCTGAGAGATATGCTCCCGTCGGATTTTGATATTGAGAGGGAAGCTTGCTTTTCTGAAGAGGGCGGCGATCCTTCAGGCGTTTCCGGGAGCAGGGCCACCCGGTTCTTAGATCAGCTTTCCACTTTTCAGAGAAAGATCGTAGAGATGAGGCTGAAAGGTATGAGCAAGAAAGAGGTCATCCGGGCGCTGGGGATCCGGGAACGGACCTATGAGGAGCAGCTTTCAGCGATCCGTTCTTATGACAACGTCAGCATACTTTTGGAAAAAGAAGCGCCAGAGAAGCGGCGTGAAGATATGGGGGGAGGGGACGTATATGGCAGTACAGACAGCGGAAAAGAGCAAGGAGACGAGATATTCCGTGCTTTCTTACTTAAAGAGATTGGAGGATTTTACGATCCGAAAGGATCATCCGCTTCAGAGAAAGGCCAGCCAGTGGACGAAGCAGCAGAAGGACAACCTGATCACGTCCGTGCTGAATGAAGATCCGATCCCGCCGGTGGTCCTGGCGGAGCAGCTGCGCCCGGAAGGCAGGGACAACTGGCTCATCGACGGCCTACAGAGGCTGAGCAATCTGGCGGAGTACCGCAGCAACGGCTTCCGCGTGGGAAAGAACGCGGAACGTCCCGTGATCGCTTATCAGTCGGTGGACCGGGAGAAGGATGGGACAGTAAAGCTGGACCATGGCAATCCGGTATACATAAAGAAAGAGATCGATGTCAGGGGAAAGTATTACAGAGATCTGCCGGCGGAGATCCGGGAACGGTTTGACGATTTTACCATCCCTGCGGTCCAGTATTTTAACTGCTCGGACGATGACATCGAGTATCATATCCGCAGGTATAATGCGGCCAGGACCATGAGCGCGGCCCAGAAGGGGATCACCTACCTGGGAGAGCGGTACGCCAGAAGAGTAAAGGAGCTTGCCCGCCACCCCTTTCTCAGAGATAAGAGCAGCTTCCGGCCTGCAGAGATCGTAAACGGTACGGCGGACCGGGTGATCACAGAGAGCCTGATGGCCATCTTTTTTCTGGAAGACTGGAAGAAAAAGCACGAGGACGCCTGCCAGTGGCTGAAGGAGCATGGGAAAGACAGCCAGTTCGACGCTCTGGAAGATATGCTGGACCGTCTGGACCGCGCCGTAGAAGAGGATGTTTCCCCGATGTTCAGCTCCAGGGACGCTTTTTTGTGGTTCGCCCTGTTTGACCGCTTCTGCAGGACAGGGGCGGAGGATGAAGCCTTTATCCGGTTCATGAGAGAGTTTCAGCACAGCCTTCATGAAAGGTCTGTCGGCGGGCGCACATACGACCAGCTGTGCGAGAAGAGTACGAAGGATAAGAAGGTGGTGACAGCAAAGCTGGATATCATGGAAAGCTTGATGAAAGACTGGCTGAACCATGGTGAGAGCAGTTTGTAGCAGTTCAGCCGTGTATCTTCTTGCCAGCACATTCTGTGCTGACAAGAAGCACTGGATGTCATCCCTATGCCGGGATATATGATACGCTGTTGTTGATTTTTTTGAAAAAAGAGTTGCAAATCTGCCGTTTTTTTGGTAAGATAATGTTCGTTTGGAAAGCCGGCCTGTCGGAATGGCAGACGAGGTGGACTCAAAATCCATTGATGGCAACATCGTGCGGGTTCAAGTCCCGCGGCCGGCACTCCTTGGCAGGGGCAAAGCTCCGGGATCGCATTGGTTCCGGGGCTTTTTCTTTACGAAGTATTCAGCAAGAGACTGCTGAAAAAGTAGATAAATAAGCTAATATGATGATTTTGCGGTACTCATTGCCAGCGTGCAGCGGCATAATGCGTGTAGTGGCCACGTGGGTGACCACGCTTTTCATACCGCACCCTCGCAGCGAGCGAACAGCTGTCTCACCGCAGCCATGACCGTATTCCAGTCGAGGTCGGACGCATAGGAAAATTTCTTTTGGTAGGCCACCCACAAATCTTGCATAACCGGGCTGGCTTCCACTTCGTCAAAAACTTCGGCAGCATCGGTTAGATGGCGCTCGGTACCGCGCTTGTGAGATGTCGCCAGCAGCGCGTCATGGAGAACGTGCAGATCCAGAGTGTTGCCGTAAAGTTGTTGCAAAATGGCGATGTCATAAAAATCTCTCATGCGGGTGTTGGTCGTAGTCCGGGTGATAATGGTTTCCAGCTTTTCGGCCAGCACAGTCTCCAGGTTATAGGCCCAAACGTTAATGAAACGATCCTCCAGCATGAGCTTGAAGCTGTACTGCACTTCTTTGGGAGTGATGGCATCGCCGGTGGAAATGTCAATTTTCAACGGCGTGCGTACCCCGTCAAAGAGAGTTGTCATCGTGATCCGGATACCGGGATATTCCGCTTCATCCATGATTTCCGAAATGCTTTTCACCAGGAAGGTAACGCCGTCGTCAACGGGAACAGCGATGATCTCGGCCATCATGTAGTTGCGCATCAAAACCTGCGCATCCGCAGCATTTTTCTTTGACAGGTTGCGGATCAAATCTTTCAGCTGTCTGGCTGTCTTTATCATAAAAGCACCTCCAAATACTGACGTAAAATCTTCTCGACTCGGAACAGTTTGGCATAGCGCACCAGCGTCCGCAGGTCCTTGTCTTTCCGGCGGACATACGCTTTCAGCGCCCCCTGGAATGTCTGCACCTCGATGTGGCTTCGGCTGCGCAGCACATCACAGATCGTCCGCTCCATATCATAGACCGGTACATCGTGGCCGAAGGGGGTCTGCGCAGTCGTCAGACCGACCTCATGCAGCTTCGCTTTGATGGTAAAGACCTGGATGCCCTCACCTTTAAGTCGGGTAGGGTTGTACCCCGTCTTGACTGTGACAGAATAGGCCAGCGGCTCCCGGTCGGTCAGGTCATGGAAAAACAGCGCTGTTTCATGGGAAAAAAACGCCTGCGGACAGCGAAGATGCAACAGATACATAGGGTCCACCCAGGCGTCTTTGGAAAGATAAATCCCATGCGCCGCCTGTTCCAGTCCACGAGACTGTACGAATTGATAAAAAACAGGTTTTGAGATCCCGGCCGCGAGGACCTGCCCAGTGCGCAGCATTCCGTCCTGACGTTTCATCAACTGATCCAGCTGTTGAAATTGGCTCATGTTTTTCACCTTCCTTTCATACTAATATTATATGTAAAATTAGCATGAAAGTAAAGCTAAAAATTGCCGGGCGCTCACTCCCGGCAATTCTACATTTTAACTTCAACCGTGCACCGCGTCCTGGACTGTATACCGCAGGGCCTGTACCTTGCCTACCAGTCAGGCAGTGGCTATCGGCAGGCTCAGCAGGCTGACCAGAAAAACAATCCCCAGCAGTGTATGATTTTTGGGGATTTTTTTAGAGTTACAGTGATAGCAAACAAAATTATTGATTTTCCTACAGTGTTGGGGCATAATTGATTTAGTTATGACATCGCATGATTTGAATGGAGACGCAGGCATGAAGGTTAGTTACAAAAAGCTCTGGAAGCTACTGATCGAACGGGATATGAAAAAGCGAGACTTGGAGAAAGCCGCTGGGATCAATCATTATACGATCAATAAACTGAACCATGGAGACAATGTTACCAAAGATGTGCTAGGGAAGATCTGTAAAGCCCTGAATTGTACTATGAATGATATTATGGAGTTTGTGGATGAGTAAAGTCTGGAGCAGACTAATTTTCCCCGTCACAAAGTAGAGATTTCAAGAATTTATGTCAGCAGATAAAAATGACACCGGAAAGGAGTGGCTCCCTTTTGTGGAAAAACTGATAGATATTGGCAGCTATCCAGTTGTAAATGTGCTGGATCTGCTGCTTCAAGATAAATCAACGAAAAAGAATATTATCTGGGCTACGGACACATATGAGGAACTGGGTGAAGATTTTACGGATAAGGCACAGATGAACGCCCATTCGCTATTGCGTCGTCCTGATCTGATTCGACCTCGTATCCAAAAGTCACAGGAGGCTCAGGAACAACGCACCCGGAAAAAAGCAGAGGTCTTTACGCCCGCATGGCTGTGCAACCAAATGAATAATTATTGTGATGATGATTGGTTTGGGCGAAGCGGAGTGTTTAACACAGAAAACGCAGACCACACGTGGACAATATCGGAAAGAAAAATTGAATTTCCAAAAGAAAAACCCTGGCAACAATATGTGGACTCCCGACGGCTGGAAATCACTTGTGGCGAAGCCCCATATCTGGTGTCCCGCTACGATGTATCAACCGGCGAATTAATTGTGCCATTACTACGCCGGATCGGGATTCTCGACAGAAAACTCCGAATTGTGGGTGAGAATGCCGACACATACGAAGAGTGGTTAAAGTGGGCAGTCCGGGCATTCGAGGCATCCTATGGATACGAATATCAGGGAGACAACGTGCTGATTGCAAGGATCAATCTGCTGCTGACTTTTGTAGATTACTACGAAGAACGTTGGGATCGGAAACCGGATGACAAGCTACTTCAGCAGATGGCGAACAAAATTGTCTGGAATATTTGGCAGATGGATGGCCTGAAAGATACAGTGCCGCTGGGCAAGCCCTACGAGGAATTCCGCCAAATAACACTCTTTGACATGCTTGGGGGCCTGCAGGACGATGATGGCGAAATAGAAGCCGTGCCGTGCAGGATATATAATTGGAGAAGCAAGATCTCTATGAAATTTATGGATTTAAAGGAGATGTGAGCCATGGGCAAGAAATTATTTGATTATATAATTGGGAATCCACCATATCAGGAGGAGCAGATTTCAGAGAATGCTGATGGCTCTCTAAAAAACTATGCGCCGCCAGTTTATGACAAATTTATGGATGGAGCTTTCAGGGTTGCAGAGAAGGTCGAACTCGTTCATCCGGCAAGATTCTTATTCAACGCTGGTTCAACACCCAAAGCGTGGAATGAAAAAATGCTAAAAGATGAGCACTTTAAGGTGCTTCACTATGAAGAAGATGGACATAAGGTATTCCCATCACTGTCAACGCCACTCAGAGGCGGTGTCGCTATTACATATCGTGACGATAGTAAAAATTATGGCGCTATTGTTGCTTTTACAAAGTATCCAGAGGTAAATGATATTCTTCACAAGGTTCTTTATAATGGAAATTTTGAAACCCTGATGGATATTGTTTACTCAAGAACGGCATATCGTCTTACAGATGTTATGCATAAAGATCATCCCGAGGCTCGATATAGAGAAGGAGAAAACGGTGAAAATTTAGGATTGTTAAGTAAAGGTCATGATTATGATATGTCCTCAAATATTATGAGTTTAATCCCAGCGATTTTTTATGATGAAAAGCCTGATGATGGGAACGATTATATCCAAATACTCGGCAGAGTAAATAATAAGCGCATCTACAAATATATCCGACGCGATTATGTTAAAGATGTGGATAATTTAGATTTTTATAAAGTTTATGTTGCACAAGCCAACGGCAGTGGGGAATTTGGCGAAACAATGAGTGAACCCGTGGTTGAAAAACCAGGCGTTGGCGCTACGGAGACATTTCTGAGTATAGGTAAATTTGAAACAATTGAAGAGGCGCAAGCGGTCAAAAAATATATAAAAACGAAATTCGCTCGTACCTTACTTAGCGTATTGAAAGTAACCCAAAACGGTAATAAACCCGTGTGGAAGATGATTCCCCTTCAAGATTTCACACCAAACAGCGACATTGATTGGTCAAAATCCGTCCACGAGATCGATATCCAGCTTTATCGCAAGTACAGTCTGGACGATAAAGAGATGGACTTTATCGAATCCCATGTAAAGGAGATGGCATAATGGCAGCGATAAATATCAAAACTTCCTCCAAGGTTACTCCGCAGTGTTATGCTTACACCACTCCCGGCGTACCGGCGCATGACGGTTGGACAAAGATTGGCTTTACCGAGCGGGACGTGGAGACCCGTATTAAAGAGCAGACCCACACCGTTGGCGTTGAGCCCAAGCTGTGTTGGCACATGCGGGCAGCCTATATGACAGAGCCCTACGGCACATTTACAGATAAAGACTTCCACGCTTATCTGAAGAAACTGGAAGTTCCCCGCGAGGCCGGAACTGAGTGGTTCCAGATTGACCCGAACATTGCACGCGGAAATTTTATTGATTTTACGCAGAATCATGGCGTGGTGTCAGAAAAAGACGCAGATGCAGTGATTCCGTACAAGCTCCGCGAAGAGCAGGCACAAGCCGTCAAAAAAACGGTCGAGTATTTTAGTGGGCGAGAAAATGCGGAATTTCTGTGGAATGCCAAGCCGCGTTTTGGCAAAACCCTGTCTGCTTACGATTTGTGCATGAAACTCGGCGCACAGAATATCCTCATTGTCACTAATCGCCCGGCGATTGCTAATTCATGGTATCAGGATTATGAGACCTTCTTCGGCCCGCAATCCGGCTATCTCTTTGTTAGCAACGTAGACGGCATTAAAAATCGGAAATTTGTTTATAGTCGTGATGAATATCTGGATAAGCTCGATGATAGCGTTAAGGGCTGTATCGAATTTGTCAGCCTACAGGATTTGAAGGGCTCGATCTATTTTGGCGGACGCTTTGATAAGCTCTCAGAAATCAGTGCAGAGAAAGGGCTGACCTGGGACATCCTGATTGTAGATGAGGCACACGAGGGTGTCGATACATATAAGACGGATACTGCGTTTAACCATATTAAACGCAAATGGACGCTGCATCTTTCCGGCACACCGTTTAAGGCTCTCGCCAACGACAAATTCCCGGAGAGCGCCATCTACAACTGGACATATGCCGATGAGCAGAAAAAGAAGCGTGACTGGGATGCCTCCAGCGAGATAGAAAACCCCTATGCCAATCTGCCTCGGTTGTCGCTTTACACTTACCAGATGTCGGACATCGTGCGCGATCGGGTGGAAAGAGGCATAGAGCTGGCAGAGGACGATGTAGAAGAATTTGCTTTCGACCTGAATGAATTCTTCGCTACGAATGAATCTGGAAAATTTGTTCACGATGCGGATGTGGACAAATTCCTTGACGCTCTGACCCGGCAGGAGAAATTTCCGTTCTCTACCCCGGAACTGCGTGACGAATTAAAGCACACATTTTGGATTTTGAATCGTGTGGCCAGCGTCAAGGCTCTGGCCAAGAAGCTGAAGCTCCATCCGGTGTTCAAGGACTATGAGGTTGTTCTGGCTGCAGGCGATGGAAAACTGGATGACGATGAAGAAAATGAGAAGTCCTTTGATAAAGTAACCAAGGCCATCAAAAAATATGATAAGACTATCACGCTGTCTGTCGGACAGCTAACCACTGGAGTAACAATTCCTGAGTGGACGGCGGTACTCATGCTCTCCAATATGGCAAGCCCTGCACTTTATATGCAGGCGGCATTCCGAGCACAGAACCCATGTCTGTTCACGGACTCAGACGGCAACACTTATAGAAAACAGAATGCCTATGTCTTCGATTTTGACCCAGCTCGTACCCTGACCATTTTTGAACAGTTTGCCAATGACCTGATCCCGGAGACGTCTGGCGATAAGGGTGATTTTGACAGCCGCAAACAGCATGTAAGAGAGCTTCTGAACTTCTTCCCGGTTTACGGAGAAGACGAGGAAGGCTCTATGATCGAATTGGATGCCGAGAAAGTGCTCGCCATTCCCCGTCACATTCACGCCAGAGAAGTGGTGGAGAGAGGCTTTATGTCTAACTTCCTTTTTGCTAATATCAGTGGTATTTTTGGTGCACCGAGGGAAATTATCGATATTATCAACAATATGCAGGCACTGGAGGAATCCAAGGCTCTTGCGCCTGCCGCTGTGGACGAAAATACGGCCGATGCTCTGAATCTGAACGCGAATGGTGAGGTCGAAATTCCCAAGGAGCAAATTATCGGCACAGCAAGCACGCTGTTTGGCGATAAGGTTTATGCGGATGTCGAAGATCAGTTGGCAGTAGCTGTCAAGGATATCCAGAAAAATGTCGAAATGACGCCAAACCCAAAGAAGGACGAGCTAAAAGAACTCCGGGATCGCTTTGCAAAGCCTATTGCAGACACACTTATTGACTCTGCTAAAGAGCAGTACGGCAGAGATTTGAGAAAATCTACACAGAATCAGTTAGAACGAAAGATCCAAGAGACCACTGAAACGGTTGTAAACCGTGAATACGGTGATTATGTTATTCGAGATAATCAGTTGATTAAGGAATGTAACGACAGAATTTACGAAGCACAAAATTCCGGAGCTTCTATGGCAGAGATTACCAAGATTGATGAGGAATATTCCGCAAAGCGGATGCAGGGCTACCGAGACATGGTGGACAATATTCAGCAAAAGCTCCACAGCGATGAGACTGTGAAAAAAGCTGCGGAGACCATCGTCGAAACCGTAGAAACAGAAAAATTAAAGGCTGAAAAAGACTCGATTGAGGGGAATGTCCGTGACCACCTGCGTGGTTTCTCCCGCACAATCCCTGCATTTCTCATGGCCTATGGCGATGAGAATACTACGCTTGCCAACTTTGATGCTCTTGTACCAGAAGATGTGTTCTGGGAAGTTACTGTGAACCCTCAGAACGGTCAGGGTGTAACGCTCGACCAGTTCCGCATGCTGCGCGATGGCGGAGATTATACAGCAGAATCCGGAGAGCAAAAGCACTTTGACGGGCATCTGTTCGATGAGGTTGTCTTTAACGATGCCGTGCAGGAATTTATGAAGAAACGGGCTGAACTTGCGAATTACTTCGAGCCCGATCAGAAAGGTGACATCTTTGACTTTATTCCGCCACAGCGCACGAATCAGATCTTTACGCCGAAAAAGGTTGTGAAGGATATGGTGGACAGGCTTGAGCAGGAAAATCCCGGCTGCTTTGATGATCCCGATGCCACCTTTGCCGACCTCTATATGAAATCGGGAATGTATATTACAGAAATTGTGACCAGGCTCTATCAGAGTCCTCGTATAAAAGCGTTGTATCCCGATAATGCGGAGCGGCTAAATCATATTTTTGCAAAACAGGTGTATGGCTGTGCCCCGACGGAGATTATCTACTGGATCTGTCTTCGCTATATTCTCGGATTCAGCGATGAGATCCACATCGAGAAGAACAATATCCGTCTCTGTGACACCTTAGAGTATGCAAAGAACGGGACGCTGGAAGAGGAAATGAGAAAGCTGTTCTTTTCGTAGTTTTTGGGATGTGGCCACAATAAAGTAAAACCAAGGAGGATTATATGTCGTTATTGGATACATACAGAAATGCAGTAACAAGAAAACGTGAGGAGCTAGCAAAGCTTAGTAATGATCTTTCAAGGGAGCAAGCGAAACTTCCGGCTTTACAGAAAAAGATTATATCCGCAAACAATACTCTGAAGAAGACTAAAAGCCAATCTACCGCGAAGAGCAAGTTGTGCGAAATTGAACGCGCTAACAAATCGATAGCAGATATAAACGGGAAGTGTTCTGACCTCCAGAAGAAGATTGCGAAAAAGGAAAAAGAATTAGCTACCGCAGAGAAAAATCTACGCAGTGAGGAAGAAAAGCAAAACAAGAAAAAAGCGGCAGAAGAAGGGAAAAGAATGAAGGCTCAGGATGCACAGCTTAACGCTATTGAGCGAACCGTAGAACATCAAGCGTCTGTGCAAGCTTCGATGCAGGCAGATATTGAACAATTGAAGGCGCTTCCCGACAAAATAACAGTATTGTTTATGGCTGCTAACCCCAGTGATACGAAACAACTTATGTTAGATGAAGAAGTACGGGCGATACAAAAGAATATCAGGCTTTCGGAATATCGCGATTCCATTCACTTTGAAAGTCGATGGGCAGTCCGTTCTGGGGATATTATCCAAGCGATCAATGAGACAAACCCAACAATTATCCACTTTAGTGGGCATGGGGCGGAAAGTGGCGAGCTTGTCTTGTTGAAGCCGGATGGCACAAAAGATTTTGTGACCAAAGAGGCTATTACTGCGGCTATCTCAACAGTATCGGACACAGTTCGTTTAGTGGTGTTCAATACATGTTTTTCTGCCGCCCAAGCGGTAAATATTGTACAGAATGTTGAGGCCGCAATCGGCATGAACGATTCTGTTCAAGACGATACTGCAATAACATTTGCCGCTCAATTGTATTCTTCGATTGGCTTTGGATATTCTCTGGAAAAGTCATACAAACAGGCTATTGCCGCTATTATGCTTGCAGGTATTCCTCAAAATGACATTCCACAATTATTTCATCGTGATGGTATTGATCCAGACGAAATAATTTTAGTAAATCCTAGTTAAGAAGTGAAAAGACAATTTACCGGTCGAACGTGTTCCATAAAACATATCCGACCGGTATTGTTTTTACATTCGTTCCGGCGCATAAACCACCAGCAAATCTATATACTTCCCATTGTCGCCCTGTTCGTCAAAATCATACCGGACAATGTAGTCCCGGATACTGTAGCCACGATAAGGGTTGCTCAGTGTGTACAGTTCTCCGGTGGCAAAGTCAATCAGGGCATACCGGGTGCTGGCAAGATACGCCCCATCATCGCTGTTCACGTGGCCAGTATAAAACCCACAAACTTTGTCCAGACAGCTCTGACACAACTGTTCTGTCAGTGACTCGCAGTCCAACCCGTCCGCATCCCCCAGATAAATCTTCGCTTCAGAAATTCCACGCTCCGGCCACGGATTGTACACGATAGAGCCATTGCCCTCTCCAAAGGAAGAAATGCGCGTGCCAGAGGAATCGCCTCCTAACGTTTCATTGCCATTATCATCGTAAGTACGCACGCCGGTGTCGATTACCGTCAGAACCGGCCAGTAAATAATGCCGATAGAATCAAACTTATAGTAGTAGTCAAGCAGTCCACCCGGCGGGCTGCCGCACACAAAACAGTCTTCCTGCTCGACAGTAGATTCTAAGGTCAAATCATACTCCGGCTCCCGAATATCGGTTTCTTTATGAGGTATTGCGCTACAGCCAGCGAGCATAATTATAAGGGAAAATAAAAGGCATACATATCTTTGCTTCATCAGTCGCCTCCCACAAAAGAAAAAGGACGCTCCTGCTCAGCAGAAAAAAAGTCCTTATTTCCTGATAATTCCCTGTATATACGCTTTCACCAATTCCTGTTGCCGACTGTCCATCGAATTCCAATCCTTGAGCAGTTCTTCCTGATCTTTGGTCAGATCCAAAACCATTTCGTCTTCGGCAAAGAACTGCGATAAAGTGATACCAAAGCCATCACATATTTTTTCCAAAGTCTGGATTGTGGGTACGCTTTTCCAGTTCAGCAACGTAGAGATTGATGACTGAGCAATTCCAGATCTCTGAGCGAGCCGATATCTGCTCATATGCTTTTTCTCACATAGTTCCTTGATTCGCTCGATGATATAGTTCTCAGCCGACAAGTATTCTCCACCTCATTTCCGATATGATACCCTCATTATATTGTGAACTCAGGTAACTTGTTAGATCATATCTAATGAAGTAAAATACTTGTGAGTTGCGTTATATACAGGTAAAAAATAAAATTCAGGTAGAGTATAGCGCACTTGCCATGCGGCTGGATAGGGATTTTTAAAATTATCAACCGGGCAGGACTAATCCCGCCCGGCAGTTACTTTTTACGTTTATCGAATTGGCACATTTCGCCGTCGTAAAATTCTACCGATTGTGGTATAATGACAATTGTAGATTCTTGCGATGTCTGACATCGACATGCCGTTGCGGTACATATTTTCCACTCCGGCCTTGTCAGCTTCGGAGAGAATCGTTTGTTTTACAATAATTTTATTAGCAAATTTGGTGCCTTCAGGGTAAGGATATTTTCGTTCAGGTTTGCCAATAGGCGAATCACTCCCATCGAGCTGTTCCAGCATTGAGGCGCGGCAAGCCCAAGCTTTCTTGATTTTTTTAGTTTAGTGTTGTTAAGGGCACTCCTTGGCAGGATGGCTGGAACCATCATTTTTCTCATGCCAATTTTTCAAGACAGCTTCCACCTGTGCGACCAGCTGCTCCTTGTCCGGCATATAGAGAACATATCGGGAAGCAAAAATGTTGTTGGAAAGACCGCCCAACGCATATTCTGCCGCCACACTGTCTTTCTCGGTGCAGAGGATGATGCCGATAGGCGGGTTGTCATCGGGGTCGTTGACTTCGGCGGTATAGTAGTTCAAATACATATTGAGTTGTCCAGCGGCTTCCGGCGTCAGTCTTGTGGTTTTCAGTTCGATCAGTACATAAGCCCGCAGGATTTTGTTGTAGAACACCATATCCACATAGTAGTGAGTGTTGTTCAGGGTCACGCGCTGCTGGGTCCCCACAAACATAAAGCCTCGCCCAAGTTCCAGCAGGAACTTTTCAATTTGCACCACCAGGGCTTTTTCCAAATCGCTTTCCAGTATGGGCTTGTTTTCCGGCACACCCAAAAACTCAAATACATAGGGGTCGCGGATAATATCGGCGGGCTGGTTGATCTCAATCCCTTTCTGAGCCAGAGCGAGGACCTTTTCTTTATTGGCCTCTCCGTTGGACAGCAGCAGACGCTCATAAAGGGAGCTGTCGATCTGCCGTTTCAGTTCGCGGACAGACCAGTTGGCATTGACGGCTTCCTTTTCGTAAAAGCTGCGTTTGTTCCCATCAGAGATGCTTAAAAGTTCGCAGTAGTGGGACCAGGACAATTTAACAGACACTGTCTGTTGAATTGAGTAAGTCTGATAAAAACGCCGCATGAACTGAATATTGGAGACTGAAAAGCCTTTGCCAAACTCTTTCGTCAGTTCTTTGGATAACGCTTTCAGTGCCTGTTTTCCATATTCGGCCCGGAGCCGGCTTTGCTGCTCGTACTCCACAATCGCCCGACCAATCTGCCAGTAAGTGGACAAAAGTTGAGTATTGACCTGCTGTGCCACAGTGGTTCTTGCGCTTTTCACCAACTCCCGGATTTCCCGAATCAATGGATTGTTTGGCGTCAGCTGGTACGCCATAAAATCCCTCCTTT
>DWZA01000105.1 GCA_019118365.1 Candidatus Lachnoclostridium stercoravium
ACTGAAGATCGCTACGACGAACATTGAAAAGAAAGCCGGCGAACTTTCCGGGGGAAATCAGCAGAAGGTGGTTATTGGAAAATGGCTGGCTACAGATAACAAATTTTTTATTTTTGACGAACCTACAAGGGGAATCGACGTAGGCGCCAAGGCGGAGATCTATCAGCTGCTTGACAGGCTTGCCCTGGAAGGCGCGGCGATCCTTATGATCTCTTCAGAGCTGAACGAAGTGATCGGTCTGAGCGATCGGATCTACGTCATGTATGAAGGAGAGGTCATGGGCGAATTCAGCCATGAAAATGCGACTCAGGAAGCGATCGTAGCGCAGAGCGTGGGAGGGGTGAAGACAAAAAAACATGGACAGGCTGAAAAACAATAAACTGAAACTTTTATACAGAAGGCTTAATATTCCGGGGATCGCCTACAGTACTGTGATCTTTTTCTTCTTTTTCTGCATCATTACAGACTGGCGGATCGCAACCCCGGCAAATATCATATTGATCCTCAGAAACTCGGCGGTCCTGATCCTGGCGTCTATTGGAATGAACATGGTCATCCTGGTTTCCCAGGTGGATATTTCTATAGGGCCGGTCATGTCCCTGACAGGAGCGGGAGTAGCCGTGATCCTGAATTCGGGAATGAACCTGGGGGTATCCCTTGCGGCAGGCCTTTTGACAGGCATGGCGGTGGGCCTGATCAACGGGATCTTAGTCGCCGTATTTAAATTCGATTATTGGATCACCACGTTTGCCACAATGGGAATATGTTCCGGACTGGCTCTGGTAGTGGCGGACGGAGGAACGGTGCTGATCAGCGACGATGTCTTTAACTGGCTGGGCAACGGCAAGATCGCCGGGGTCTACGTGATGCTCTATATCACGGTGTTTATCGTGGCCTTTGTCCTGTTTGTCCTCAGGAAGACCAAGTTCGGATATAACATCTATTCCATAGGGGGTTCCGAGATATCGGCCAGGCTGAACGGCGTAAATATCATCGGAAACCGCATTGCAGTTTTTATATGCAGTGGATTTTTCGCTTCTGTAGCAGGTATTATCCTGTCGGCTATGAGCAGCTCCGCCAACCCGATCAGCGGCGCAAACTATTCCTTTGACGCTATGGCGGCGGTGATTATCGGCGGAACAAGCTTTGACGGAGGAAGAGGCTCCCTTGTGGGAACCGTATTCGGAGCCCTGATGCTGCGCATCCTGGCGAACGGTCTGGGCTGCTTAAACGTCCCGTCCACATGGCAGAAGGCCATCATCGGCTTCGTTATCGTAGCGGTGCTGGTAGCGGACGCGGTCAATACAAAACGGCGGAAAGTAAGAGATGCAAGGAGGGTGTACGCGCGATGAAGATTTTTAAGAAAATACTCTCGAAATATTCCAGGGTCCTGCTGCTTTTGCTGATCATAGCCGTGCTTGCCGTGCTGAAACCGGAAGCGTTCTGGAACTGGAGCAATATTACTACGGTCGTTTTCCAGCAGGCGCCCTTTACCATGCTGATGAGCTTCGGCATGACTCTGGCGATCATTACAAAGGGGATCGACAAATCTATGGGATCAGTCCTTGTACTGAGCAATGTGATCGCCGCAACGCTGGTAAAAAATAATCAGATCCTTCTTGGAGTTATGGTAGCCCTTGCAATTGGGATCGTGTGCGGCGTGTGCAACGGGCTGTTGATCACAAAAGCGGGGATCCCGCCTTTTGTAGCCACATACGGGATCGATTTTATCGCCCTGGGGCTGGCTTATGTTTATACAGGAGGAGTTTCTATCTATGGATTCAGCGACAGTTTCCGTAAGATCAGTACATTTTCCATAGGAGGGATCACCAGTCTGGCAGTGATCACCTTTGTGATCCTGCTGGGACTGCAGTTTATGATGAGCTGCACCACCTTCGGACGCGGGATTTTTTCTACCGGTACGAATTTTAACGCTACCGTACTTTCCGGCATCGATGCGGGAAAGACGATCATCATCGTTTATGTGATCAACGGGATCCTGGCCGCTGTGACGGGGATCCTTTATATGGCCAGGCTGAACGCGGCGGATCCCGGTATCAGCGGAAACTTTACGCTGGATTCCATCGCCGCCACGCTGATCGGCGGCAACTCGTTCATCGGCGGCGAAGGCTCCATAGCGAACGCGGCCGTAGGGGCGCTGATCATCGTGTTTATCCGAAACGGTATGAATATCCTGGGAGTGGAGACTACGTGGCAGCAGGCGGCGATCGGTTTCGTTATTCTGGCGTCTATAGGGAAGGAAGAAAGACTCATTATCATAACCCTTATAATACAAACGTCAGGGCAACCCCGGACGAACTGCGCCGTACTGCAGAAGTCCTGGCGGAACGGATCAATCCGGGAAGCGGAAAAACCGTCGTATGCATCCCAATGGCCGGATTTTCAGCAAACGGCGCGGCAGACGGAGTTCTCTATGAACCGGAAACAGACAGGGTCTTTATAGAAGTGATAGATCAGAAACTAAGCGAGGAGATCCCGCTGGTGAAGGTAAACGCCAATATCAACGATCCGGTATTTGCAGACACCGCAGTGGATTTCCTGTTGAGATTGATGGAGGAGGACAAGGATGAATAATATTCCAAAGACCATGAAGGCAATGGTAATGTTTGGGATCAACGATATACGGATGGTGACGGATAAACCGGTCCCAACGCCAAAAGCCGGAGAAGTGCTGGTAAAGGTAGCCGCCTGCGGCCTGTGCGGGACCGATGTGAAGATCATCACAAAAGGAGAGGCGGCTATGCCGGGGCTTCCGCCTTTCGGCAGCTTTACTCCAGGCCATGAGTGGACGGGCACCGTAGCGGCCCTGGGACCGGGCGTCACGGAATTTGAGATCGGGGACCGGGTGGCTGTCCAGGCCCACAGCGGCTGCGGAAGATGTGAAAACTGCATGTCTGGAAATTATACTTCCTGTCTGAATTATGGCCGTCTGGATAAAGGTCACAGGACTACCGGCATGACGGACGACGGCGGCTTTGCAGAATATGCGATCCATAACGTAAACGCGGTGTATAAGCTTCCGGATAACGTAAGCCTTACGGATGCCACCTATGTGACTACGCTGGGCTGCGCTTTGTGGGCGGTAGATACCAGCGGCGGCTATATCGCCGGAGATTCCTGCCTTGTCATGGGGCCGGGGCCGATCGGCCTTTCCGCAGTACAGGCCTGCAGGGCGCTGGGGGCGGAAAAAGTTGTCCTGGTAGGAACGAGAGAGGAACGATTAAAGATCGGAAGAGAGGTAGGGGCGACCCATACCATCAATATCAGGGAAACGGAAGATGTTCTTGGAGAACTGATGAAGAT
Organism: Candidatus Lachnoclostridium stercoravium; assembly: GCA_019118365.1. GTDB lineage: Bacteria > Bacillota > Clostridia > Lachnospirales > Lachnospiraceae > Lachnoclostridium_A > Lachnoclostridium_A stercoravium. The sequence continues at coordinate 3,325 of DWZA01000105.1, forward strand.
CACCGGCGGAAAAGGCTTTGAAAGAACCTATGACTGCGCCGGCACAGAAAGCTCCTTCGACGTTTGCATGAGAGCGACTATGAAGGGCCAGAAGATGACCATTGTTTCCTTCTATAAAGATGCGATAAAGGCAGACCTAAACTATGCGATCCGCAACGGAATACAGCTCCATACCGTAAGAGGCGAGGGCGGAAACAATTGCAAACGGGCGCTCTCCCTTATGGCACAGGGAAAAGTGACGGCAAAACCGATCATGACTCATATTTTCCCGATGGAAGAATTTGACAAGGCGTACGATTATTTTGTAAACAGGAAAGACGGAGCGATGAAGGTCATCATCACGCCGTAAGAAAAGGCGGCGGCCGATAACCGGCTGGGAAGAGGCGCCGGCCGGAATAGTTACCCCTATATTAATATAGAAGAAACCCATACGGCGGCAGGAAAGGGGATGAAAGGGATGAACAGCGACGACTGGATGATCAACGGCTGCATACAAGGCAGCCTTCAGGCGCTTATACCTGATCAGGTCAGCTATTATCTGTGATATGAAGATCCGGAAAGCCCGGTGGGGATCACCCTGCTGGTAGGAGAAGAGGCGTCCTACGACCTGGAATATGAAAGCTGGATCCGGTTCCTGGATGAGATCGGGATCGACGCCAGTGAGGAAGAAGGCTTCAGGCAAAGGCTGGCCGCCAGGTTCAAAGAGCTGGGACTGGCGGCGATCGAGGCCAAGCTGATGATCGCTTCCGGACAGTTTGACAGCGTAAGTTTTTCATCATGAATATCATTGTGAAATAAAAGCTTCGGTGCAACAGCCGGAGCTTTTTATTATGTAGAAAAATGATCGCTAATAGGAAGAATGCAGGAATAAATCCCACAAAAAGAAAACGTTTTCTTTAGTAAAAACACTGGTAAAATGTACATTTTTCCAAGGCTGGAACGGAAGAATCCATAAGAAAGATGAAAAGTGCGCAGGGAATGGAAATTCCCTCGTAAAAACTGTGGTTGCAGAATAGAAAACGTTTTCGTATAATGGTGAGCGCAGTAAAAAGAACTTTGAGAACAACAGGAGGTATGGAAAGTTTGAAGAAACGATACTTTTACCGTCAGTTTTTTTCTATTTATATTGCGCTCGTTCTCCAGAATGTAGTGACGCTGAGCGTAAACCTTACGGCAAATATCATGTTGGGAGCCTATGGAGAAAACGCTCTGTCCGGAGTGACGGCTGTAAACCAGATCCAGTTTGTGTTTCAGCAGCTGCTTCTTGGGCTGTCAGACGGCCTTGTCATATTCGGCAGCCAGTATTGGGGACGTAAGGAGACTGGAGCGATGAAGCGGATATCGGCAGTCGCCATGTACAGCGGTCTTCTTCTGGCAGCCGTTTTATCCGTGCTGGTAAGCCTGTATCCGGAACAGGCGGTAGGCATATTTACTACAGAAGAAGCGATCATAGCGGAAGGAACGGAATATCTGAATATCATCCGGTTTACCTTTGTCTTTTTTGCCATAAGCCAGATATTATGGGCGACGCTGCGGATGGCGGCTGTTGTCCAGGTCGCGTTTGTCATGTCGGCAGTCACGTTTATCATAAACTGCGGCCTGAATTATCTATTGATATTTGGAAATTTCGGCGCGCCGAGGCTGGGAGTGACCGGTTCCGGCATCGCTACGCTTGCTGCCAGGATCATCGAGTGCGCGGCGGCGATCGCTTACGTTCTTTTCTGGGATAAGAACCTTTCTGTAAAGATAAAAGATTATCTGATATTTGATCTTAAGATAGCAAAAGCCTATTATAAAGTGGCTTTTCCGATCCTGATCGCTCAGGGGGCCTGGGGACTTAACACCGCCCTGCAGACCGTGATCCTGGGCCACATGACAGCGGCCGCGATCGCCGCCAACAGCGCGGCTTCTAATCTGTTCCTTCTGGTAAAATCCGCCGCTTCCGGAGCGGCGTCCACCGCGTCCGTTTTGCTGGGGAAGACCATCGGGGCAGGAAGGCTCAAACAGGCAAAAGAATATTCAGTAGAAATGCAGAAGCTTTTCGTGGTTCTGGGGATCGGCTGCGGCGCGCTTTTGTTCTTCCTGCGGATACCGGTATTAAGCCTTTATGACCTTCAGCCGGAAACAAAACAGATGGCGGACACCTTCCTGATTATTTTAAGCGTTGTCTGCGTAGGAATGTCCTATCAGATGCCTACCAATAACGGGATCATCCGCGGAGGCGGCAGCACCGGATTTGCCGTAAGGCTGGATCTGATCAGCACCTGGCTGATCGTCCTGCCCCTGTCCTTTTTCATGGCCTTCGCAGTAAACGCTTCCCCAGCAGTGGTAGTATTCTGTCTGAACATTGACCAGCTTTTCAAATGCATTCCGGCTTATCTGAAATGCAATAAAGGACAATGGATCAAAGTCCTGGCCTGAACGGATACGGAAATTGGAAAATTGTAACGGTTCAGCCGTGTATCTTTCCTCCGGCACAGAATGTGCCGGAGGGAAGCCTTGGATGTCATCCCTATGTCAGGATATATGGCAAAGCACTTTTACAAGCAAGCCTGTAACGCTCCTTGCCATATATCCTGGCGCACGGCTGAACGGTTACTCAAAATTCCAAAATTTAACCTTTTCCGGCTTGACAGGAAAATTTAATCTGTATATAATAAGACAGTGTGCATAAACGCAAGTTTATTGTATACAGACGATACGCTGATCAAAAAGCGCAACCACAGACAATATCACAGGAGGTGAAAAGAATGCCAACATTTAACCAGTTAGTTAGAAAGGGAAGACAGACCACAGAAAAGAAGTCTACAGCCCCGGCTCTTCAGAGAGGCTACAATTCTTTACAGAAACGTGCTACCAACACTTCTGCACCACAGAAGAGAGGCGTTTGCACAGCTGTTAAGACAGCAACTCCTAAGAAGCCAAACTCTGCTCTTAGAAAGATCGCCAGAGTACGTCTTTCCAACGGAATCGAAGTTACAAGCTACATCCCAGGAGAAGGCCACAACCTTCAGGAGCACAGCGTTGTACTGATCCGCGGCGGAAGGGTAAAAGACTTACCAGGTACAAGATACCACATCATCAGAGGTACACTGGATACTGCAGGTGTTGCTAACAGGAAGCAGGCTCGTTCTAAATACGGCGCTAAAAGACCGAAAGACAAGAAATAATTCACGCTTTTCATGAATCATTTTTGGTGCCGGACCGGTTGATATTGACCTGTAGGTTGCAGGATATATAAATTGGAAGACCGAGCACGAAACATGCTGAATTTACGCGTGAGTACCGAGGATTTAATAAAATGCCTCTGCGAAAAGCGGAGCGCAGGATAATTAAGGAGGGAAGTAACGTGCCACGTAAAGGACATACTCAGAAAAGAGAAGTTCTGGCAGACCCGCTGTACAACAACAAGGTTGTTACAAAGCTGATCAACAACATCATGTTAGACGGCAAGAAGGGTGTTGCCCAGAAGATCGTATACGGCGCATTTAACCGTGTCGCAGAGAAGACCGGCAAGGACGCTGTAGAAGTATTTGAAGAAGCAATGAACAATATCATGCCTGTACTGGAAGTTAAGGCGAAACGTATCGGAGGCGCTACTTATCAGGTGCCGATCGAGGTTAAGCCGGACAGAAGGCAGGCGTTAGCTCTTCGCTGGCTCACAATGTTCTCCCGCAAGAGAGGCGAGAAGACCCAGGAAGAAAGACTTGCAAATGAGATCATGGATGCTGCCAACAACACAGGTGCTGCCGTTAAGAGAAAAGAAGACATGCACAAGATGGCAGAGGCAAACAAGGCATTTGCTCACTACAGATTCTAATCGAATCGGTAAAGGGCCAGGCCTTCGTTGCACGATAATAAGGAGGAAAATCCCTTGGCTGGAAGAGAATATCCATTAGAGAGAACCAGGAATATTGGTATCATGGCTCATATCGATGCTGGTAAGACCACATTGACCGAGCGTATCCTTTATTATACTGGCGTAAACTATAAGATTGGTAATACTCATGAAGGTAATGCCACCATGGACTGGATGGAGCAGGAGCAGGAAAGAGGTATTACAATTACTTCAGCTGCGACCACCTGCCACTGGACGCTGGAAGAAAACTGCAAGCCGAAGCCAGGCGCGTTAGAGCATCGTATCAACATCATCGATACTCCAGGTCACGTTGACTTTACGGTAGAGGTTGAGCGTTCACTTCGTGTACTTGACGGCGCCGTAGGCGTTTTCTGCGCAAAGGGCGGCGTTGAGCCACAGTCCGAAAATGTATGGCGTCAGGCTGACACATACAACGTACCCAGAATGGCGTTCATCAACAAGATGGATATCCTGGGCGCAAACTTCTACAACGCTGTAGATCAGATCCGTACCAGATTAGGAAAGAACGCGATCTGCCTTCAGCTTCCGATCGGCAAGGAAGATGAATTCAAGGGAATCATCGACCTGTTCGAGATGAAAGCATACATCTACAACGATGAAAAGGGAGACGACATCTCCATCGTAGATATCCCGGAGGATATGAAAGACGAAGCAGAGCTGTATCACACAGAGCTGATCGAAAAGATCTGCGAGTTGGACGATGATCTGATGATGCAGTATCTGGAAGGAGAAGAGCCTTCTGTAGAAGATTTAAAGAAAGTTTTAAGAAAAGCAACATGCGAATGTGCAGCGATCCCGGTATGCTGCGGTTCCGCTTACAGGAACAAAGGCGTACAGAAGCTGCTGGATGCAATCGTTGAATTTATGCCGTCTCCGCTTGACATCCCGCCGATCAAGGGTACAGACCTGGATGGCAACGAGATCGAGAAGCATTCTTCTGACGAAGAGCCATTCGCCGCTCTCGTATTCAAGATCATGACCGATCCATTCGTAGGAAAGCTTGCTTATTTCCGTGTATATTCCGGTACATTAAATTCCGGTTCCTATGTACTGAACGCTACAAAGGGAAAGAAGGAACGTGTAGGACGTATCCTTCAGATGCACGCCAATAAGAGACAGGAACTGGACAAGGTATATTCCGGAGATATCGCAGCTGCGATCGGATTCAAGACCAGTACCACAGGCGACACCATCTGCGACGAGCAGCACCCGGTTATCCTGGAATCCATGGAATTCCCGGAGCCAGTTATCGATATCGCTATCGAGCCGAAGACAAAGGCCGGCCAGCAGAAGATGGGCGAAGCTTTAGCAAAGCTTGCTGAAGAAGACCCGACCTTCCGTACAAAGACCGATCAGGAAACAGGTCAGACCATTATTTCCGGTATGGGCGAGCTCCATCTGGAGATCATCGTTGACCGTCTTCTGCGCGAGTTCAACGTAGAAGCAAACGTAGGCGCTCCGCAGGTTGCATATAAGGAAACATTTACAAAACCTGTTGACCAGGAATACAAATATGCAAAACAGTCTGGTGGACGCGGACAGTACGGTCACTGTAAAGTTCGCTTTGAACCGATGGATGCAAACGCGGAAGAGACATTTAAGTTCGACTCTGAAGTTGTCGGCGGCGCTATCCCGAAGGAATATATCCCGGCTGTAGGCGAAGGTATCGAAGAGGCTGCAAAGGCCGGTATCCTTGGCGGATTCCCTGTACTGGGCGTACACGCTACAGTATACGACGGTTCTTACCATGAAGTCGACTCTTCTGAAATGGCATTCCACATTGCCGGATCCATGGCGTTCAAGGAAGCTATGAAGAAGGCAAGCCCGGTTCTTCTGGAACCGATCATGAAGGTCGAGGTAACAATGCCTGAAGAATACATGGGCGACGTTATCGGCGATATCAACTCCCGCCGCGGACGTATCGAAGGTATGGAAGATATCGGCGGAGGAAAGATGGTAAAAGCATACGTACCGCTTTCTGAAATGTTCGGTTATTCCACAGACTTACGTTCCAGAACGCAGGGACGTGGAAACTACTCTATGTTCTTCGAGAAATATGAGCCAGTTCCAAAGAGCGTTCAGGAAAAAGTCCTGAATGAGAGAAACGGAAAGTAATTTCCCGTCAGGTTCTTAAGTCATTTCTGCGGCTGAAAACGCCGCAGAGTGTCAAGAAAATAGGCTTGAAAATAGTGTTCAAATAGAATATAATTATAGACAGCCTAGATAGAAAACTATAATAGCCCTTAACTTGGGCGCAAATTAAGGAGGACGTTATAAAATGGCTAAAGCTAAGTTTGAAAGAACCAAACCACATTGTAACATTGGTACCATTGGCCACGTTGACCATGGTAAAACAACTTTAACAGCTGCTATCACAAAGACTCTTCACGAGAGATACGGCACAGGTGAAGCTGTTGCCTTCGAAAATATCGACAAAGCTCCAGAAGAGAGAGAGCGTGGAATCACTATCTCTACTGCACACGTTGAGTACGAGACACCAAAGCGTCACTATGCACACGTTGACTGCCCAGGCCATGCTGACTATGTAAAGAACATGATCACTGGTGCTGCTCAGATGGACGGCGCTATCCTGGTTGTAGCTGCTACAGACGGTGTTATGGCTCAGACAAGAGAGCACATCCTTCTGTCCCGTCAGGTAGGCGTTCCTTACATCGTAGTATTCATGAACAAGTGCGATATGGTTGACGATCCAGAGCTTCTTGAATTAGTAGAGATGGAGATCCGTGAGCTGCTTAACGAGTATGAGTTCCCAGGCGATGACACACCGATCATCCAGGGTTCTGCATTAAAGGCTCTTGAAGATCCGATGGGACCATGGGGCGACAAGATCATCGAGCTTATGGAAGCTGTTGATGAGTATATCCCGGATCCAGTTCGTGAGACAGACAAGCCATTCCTTATGCCTGTAGAGGACGTATTCTCTATTACAGGACGTGGTACAGTTGCTACTGGTAGAGTAGAGCGTGGTACATTACATCTTTCTGACGAAGTTGAGATCGTTGGTGTACACGAGGATGTTCGTAAAGTAGTTGTAACTGGTATCGAGATGTTCCGTAAGCTTCTTGACGAGGCTCAGGCTGGCGATAACATCGGCGCTCTTCTTCGTGGCGTTCAGAGAAACGAGATCGAAAGAGGACAGTGTCTTGTTAAACCAGGTTCTGTAAAGTGCCATAAGAAATTTACAGCTCAGGTTTACGTTCTGACAAAAGACGAGGGTGGCCGTCATACACCATTCTTCAACAACTATCGTCCGCAGTTCTACTTCAGAACAACAGACGTTACAGGCGTTTGCGAGTTACCAGCTGGCACAGAGATGTGCATGCCTGGCGACAACGTAGAAATGACAGTTGAACTGATCCATCCAGTAGCTATGGAGCAGGGACTTCGTTTCGCTATCCGTGAAGGCGGACGTACAGTAGGTTCTGGTAGAGTTGTATCTATCATTGAATAATTGAACGAATTATGAATAAATATTATCGTTAAGATAATTGTGTCCAAGCGTAAAAGAGGGACTGTCGCGATCAAAAGCGGCAGTCCTTTTTTGTGGTGAGGCTCTTTTTGAGTGGAATGTAACTGTTCAAACCGTCCTGAACTATTACTTAGAATAATAAAATAGAAAAAGCGCAACCTAATAAGCAGGGAGCATATGGAAAGCCAATACTGAAATAACAGGCCATATGGAACATGCGATGAATCTGTTTTATACTGTGGAATCGATATTTAGCATGATTGTTCAATGGGGGATCCTATTTCTGGAATTTGCCGGTGTGGCGGTCCTCCTGGCAACCTGTGGAAAGAGTGTGGCAGACTGCCTGAAGCGAAATCCCCACGTCAGGCTGAAACTGGCTCAGGGAATCGCCCTGTCACTGGAATTTAAGCTGGGAAGCGAGGTGCTGCGTACCGTGATTGTGCGGGAGTGGAGCGAACTGGCTGTGCTGGGGGCAGTGGTAGGTTTAAGAGGAGCCTTGACATTCCTGATTCATTGGGAGATAAAAAACGAAGAATCGCGGGCAGGAAAAGAGCGGAAGTTTCATTCTTGATAAGTAGAGTGAACCGTGATAGTATAATTATATCAGGGAACTTGGTTGCTGGAGACGGTGCTCAAACAGAAAGGAGCGCATATCTTCAGTGACAAAAAATGAAAAAAGAGACTGGAAACAGAAACTCCCTGAAATTGAGAGGTCATGGGAGAATATCGGAATATCCAATGACTTCCTTTTCGGGAAATTGATGAGGAGCCATCCGGACTTATGCAGGAAGCTTCTGCAGAGGATCCTTCCGGAATTATCGATCGGCCGGATCGAGATCCTGGAGGTACAGAAAAGCATAAAAGAGGATATTGATGCAAAGGGCGTTCGCCTGGATGTCTATCTGTCTGACGACGAAGAGCGGATCTATTCGATCGAAATGCAGATGGCAGACACGAAAGAATTAGCCCGCAGGAGCCGGTACTATCAGGCGATGACAGATCTCCAGCTGCTGGATCAGGGAGTCAGCTACCGCTATCTGAATGATACGTACATTATCTTTATCTGCCCGTTTGACCTGTATGGAAGGGGACGGCACAAATACACCTTTGACGGAAGCTGCAGGGAAGATGGAGATATAAAGATCGATGACGGGGCGGTAAGGATATTTCTGAATGCTAAGGGAGCGATGGATGACGTAAGTCCGGCCCTCCGCGCTTTTTTGAACTATGTGGCAGGAATATCCTGTAAGGACCCGTTTGTCCAGGAGTTGGAGCAAGCCGTGATGGATGCCAGGCGGAACCGGGAATGGAGGCATGAGTATATGACGCTGCAGATGAGAGATCAGGAAAATATCGAAAAAGGTCGGGAACTTGGACGGGAAGAAGGTCGAAAAGAAGAGCGGGAAGAGGGTATCCGACTGATGATCGCCGCGTTGGAGGAAGTTGGTATTTCAAAAGAAAGCATAGCGGAGAAGGTGCGAGGGAAGTACCAGCTTACGGAGGAGGAGTTTGAAAAATATCTATAAAATAACAAATATGATCAGAAAAGAGCCTTTTACGTCTTAAAATAGAGGCTATAAAAGAGGAGGCAGTCCCATAAAGAATCCGAGATTTAAAAAGTCAGAATTCTTTTGAGGCTGCCTCTTTTCTGCTTGCGGAAAGAAGGAAAAATTGGTATTACCGGGATCCAGCATTTATTTTTGCCACTGCATCGCTGCCGCGGCATCTACGATCCCGCCGGTAAGGATAGAGCCGTTTAAGGAATCCAGTTTCCTTGCGGTGTTCAAAATGGCGTTTTTTACGTCCAGGACAGTCCAGCCCGGATGTGAGGAGTACAGCATGGCCGCGACGCCGGTGACCATAGGCGCGGCCATAGAAGTCCCGCTCATGATCGCGTAGCCATTAGGAACGGTGCTGACAATAAAGGAACCGGGGGCGGCGATATCTACAGATATCGGACCGAAATTGGAACTTTCGGATAAGGTTCCGTCAAACATCAGGTTGGCTACGGAAATGATATTATCATAGGGGAGGGCTGCAGGATAGACTGGATGGTCTTCCAGGCTGTAGCCAATATCGTTGGAATCTCCATTTCCGGCAGCCACCACAAAAAGCATATTCGACTCCGCGATCACCTGGTTTAATTCCGGATAGGCGGCCAGTGTGCCGGAGCTTAAATTGCAGATGGAGGCACCGTTAGCTTCTGCGTAGCGGATCGCGCTCATGATCATTTCCGGGGTTCCCATACCGGAATTGGTTCCCAGGGCCTTTACGGGCATGATCTTTACATAGGAATTATCCGTGATCCCAACAACGCCGCCATTACCTTTTGCAGCGGCGATCGTACCGGCTACATGGGTTCCGTGGTCGTCCTCGGCGCCTACGTATACCTGGTTGCTGTTGTTAAAAAAATTCCAGCCGCATACGTCGTCGATATAGCCGTTGCCGTCGTTATCGATACCGTCTCCGGGAATCTCGTCGGAATTGACCCAGATGGAGCCCATCAGATCCGGGTGGGTGATATCGATGCCGGTATCTACTACGGCGATGATCACTTCCCGTTTGGACGCGGCCTGGGCGTAAAGATCCCATGCCGGAAGAATGTTGATATCAATGCCTTCTACGGAAGTGGTGGTAACGCTTTCATAGGTGTCCGGCCCGTTGTGGCGCGGCAGGCCGATGAGGCCGCTGGGATCCGGCACGTTCCGGTAATGGTCGCTGATATCGTCAAATCGCCTGCGGATCTCAACCATCATCAGATCGCCGTCATTTTTTAAGCCCCACTGGTACAGAGAATAGCTATCCGCTGGGGCCAGATTTTCAACGCCCGGTCCGATCTCGAAAGCGTGGAAAGCCTGATCGTCGGACTTGGCTTCATATGTATAGAAAGCAGAGAGGGATTCCGTTGTATGATAGAAAACGGAAAAGGAGATCCCTGCTAAAATTATGGAGGAAAGCGTCAGGATGGACAGGGTTTTTCTTTTATGCATGTACATCTCTCCTTTCAAAACAGACGGAACATTTTGGTAACAGTTAAGCCGTGCGCCAGGATATATGTCAGATCGCTTTTACAAGCAAGCTTGAAACGCTCTTTATCATATATCCTGGCGCACGACTGAACTGTTACAGTATATCATAAAATATGGAAAAAAGATTTGAAATTTGTGTGAATATTCTTTAAGATTTCCATATGATGATACCAGGGTCAAAAGGTCGAATATCCGATGCAAGCTTGCTTGCAAGAGGATTTTCGATCTTGGGACCCGCCAAAAACATGAATAAGCAGCCATTTTTCGCAGAAAAATGAGCGGATTATTCATGTTTTTGAGGCTTGTGGGAGTGCGAAGCACGGAACAAGCCGGTATCAAAGGGGTCAAAAGACCTTTTGCCCCAACATCATATGATGACCATACAGGAATTTAACAAGGTTGCCGTTGAGACAGCTGCTGCCGTATGATATACTCGTAGTAACGGCATATGGGGGCCGCATCCACAGGTCAGGAGGGATTTTATGATGGGAGAAGATCAGTTCCGCAATAAAATATACTGGTTTGCCTTTTTCTTCAGCCTTCTTGTGATCTGGGTACATTCGGCCAATGCGGAGATCTATCTGGGGCAGATGGAAGCAGGGTGGCTGCTGTTTGCAGTGGAGGATTTTGTAGGGAATGTAGTGGCGCAGATATCGGTGCCTGGATTTTTTATGATATCCTCTTATCTTTTTTACCGCAATTTTTCCATGAGCCGATTGAAGGATAAATGGAGCAGCAGGATCCGGACGATCCTGGTGCCTTTCATCCTGTGGAATTTCCTCTATTATATGGGTTACGTCGCCGCCAGCAGGATACCAGGGCTGCGGGATGTGGTAGGAAAAGGGACCATCCCCTTTGACCTTATGACTGCGGCGGATGCGATCCTTCATTATACATATAATTATGTTTTCTGGTACCTCTATCAGCTGATCCTTTTGATCCTTCTGGCTCCGGCAATTTATATGGCGGTTAAAAACCGCATTCTGGCAGCGGCGGCAGCAGTGGTTTTGCTTGCGTCCATCGCGCAGGGTTACAGGCTCAGCTATCTGAATCTGGACGCCCTTTTGTATTACGGGACTGCGGCGTATTTTGCCGTACATATGAAAAATGGAGCGGAAAGAGCATGGAATAGCAGACGGCTGGCTGTGGGACTGGGTTTTATCGCTTTCGCGGCGCTGTGCCAGATCCTGTCTGTGGAAGGCCAAAGAGTATTATTTGTAGTGCTGTTTCGCCTTTTCCTGCCCTTAGGCCTGTGGATGGCTGTGGATGAAGCATGGCTTCCGGCGGCTCCAAAGTGGATGAAAGATACGTTTTTCCTCTACGCAGTGCATTTTGCTATCGTCCGTCTGATCAATAAGACCGGGGCAGTGGTCGCCTACGGGATCCCATGGGTTCCGGCAGTCCTCTATCTGATCATGCCAGCGCTGTGTGTTGCGGCAAGCGCAGCTATAGCCGCGCCTATGAAAAAATGGTGTCCGGCTCTGTGGAGCCTTTTGACCGGCGGAAGGACGGCATAAAAAAACGGGCGCATCTGTAACATGCGCCCGCTTTGCAGACTGCTCCTATCCGGCGAACGGTCAGTCTTCCCATGGCCGGATGCGGTAGGTAACGCCGAGATCGTCGCAGATCTTCTGGCACTCCTGTTCTTCTTCTTTTGTAAGGGTCGTATCTACTGTGGTCAGGACAACATGAGGAACGTATTTCCTGGCTTCTTTTGCAAAGTCAAGCATCGCCTGGAAACTGCCCTCGCCGAATTTGCTCCTGGTCAGTTCCAGAAAACGCTGGGCGTTCGGTGTGTTTAAACTGATGGAAACCGTGTCGATCTTTCCTTCAAGCTCCGGCGCGATGTCCCTGCCATTTACCAGGCTGCCAAGGCCGTTGGTGTTGATGCGGGTTTTTATGTGGAACTGCTCTTTTGCAAAGGCGGCGACCTGAAGCATGTCGTCAAGGCGCTCGGTAGGCTCGCCGAATCCGCAGAAAACAAGTTCCTTATATTTTGTCATATCAAATTTCTTAAATTCTTCCTTTACCTCCTCTACAGACGGCTCCCGCTCCAGCCACAGGCTTCCGGAATGGTTCATCTCATCCCTGGTCTGGCGCAGGCAGAAGGTGCAGGCGCAGGGACAGCGGTTTGTCATATTTACATACAGGTTATTGTATACTTCATACAAGATCGTCATAGTAATACCTCCTAAAAATATAGCTTAATGGTAACTGTTCAGGAGCCCTGTTTTCACGCCGTCCTGAACTGTTACGTTTAATGAAGTTCATGGAGCACCTCTTCGAAACAGACGCCGTCTGTGAAGGGAATATCCATTTTTTCTGTTGCAGCAATGCATTTCTTAATAAAAAGTCCGGCTTTTGTGACAGCCGACTTTAAATCTGCGCCGTTTACACAATCTGCGGCAATGACGGCGGCGAAAATATCTCCGGTTCCGGAACGGGTATGCCCGACCCGTTTCGTACGAAGAATGCAGGGGGATCTGCCCTGTTCGTAGACTACGTTTCCAATATACTGCCCCATATCCACGCCGGATATTACGATGTGGCCGGCGCCGGACTGGCAAAGCTTCTCCGCCATTGTAAAAAGCTCCGCCCGCGTCCAGCCGGACGCCTTATAAGGAGTATCAGTCAGGATACAGGCTTCCGTTACATTGGGGATCAGGATATCCGCGTAAGACGTAAGCCGTCCCATGGCGCGGCAGAGCTGGTCATTGTAGGTGCTGTAGGGCCTGCCATTGTCCCCCATGACCGGATCGACGACAACAAGAGTATTTTCATCCCGGAAGTCCCGGATGAAATCCTGGACGATGCTGATCTGGCGTTCCGACCCTAAAAAGCCAGTGAGAATACCGGAGAAACGAAGCCCAAGCAGCTTCCATTGGGCGATGTAGCTTTCCATCTTATCCGTGTAATCGTCAAAAAAGAAATGAGGAAAACCGGTGTGATTGGAAAATATGGATGTAGGCAGCGGACAGCACTGGATCCTCATCTGGGAGATCACAGGCAGCTCTACAGCCATGGAGCAGCGGCCAAAACCAGAGTAGTCATTGATCGCCGCTATCTTTTTCTGATGATTGTGATTGATATCGGACATAAAATGATCCTTTCTAAAATGAGATCCGCCTCAGGGCGGCCCCTGAAATGTAAAAAACGATGATCCCTACGATCCCCTCTCCAACAAGGCCGGGGATCTGGGCCAGCCCTGCGGCAAGACTTCCAGACAGAAGCGCGCCGAAAAGGGTATAACCGGCGACCATAATGGCCGTACCAACGACTGCGGCGAGGAAGGAACGGACAGAAGTCAGGCGAAATCCTGTCCCGTCCGGATGAGCGATCCTGCCTACAGCAAATCCCATAAGCCCTTTGATCACCAAAGTGGGAAGAATCCATTGGCCAAAGCCGCCCAGCAGGTCGGCCAGGGCGGAACCGAAGCCCCCGATAAAGATCCCGTAGTATCCGCCCATCATGCTGCATCCAAGAAGAATAAAGCCATTTCCAAGATGGGCGTATCCCAGAGGGATAGGTATTTTAAAAAACAACGTAGCGATGCAGACCATAGCAGCCAGCAAGGCAGAAAAACAAAGCCGTTTCATTATATCATCCGGCATAACCATCACCTCTTGTCACTAACTGTGCTCTATATGATACAAGAAAACTGGACTAGTGTAAAATGCCAGTTTGATTAAATTAAAACAGTCCAGTTTGCCAGAAACATCCAGTTTCCATAACTGAAGGGTATAGGAAAAATTCCCAGCCGGTATAGCTTTTTTTAGAAAAAATAGGCGCGGATTGTTGAAAAATACAAATAAATAAGCTATGATTGATAGAAATACACTTTACTAGTTCAGTGCACTAGTTCAGACGTGCGCCGGGATATGCCATAAAAGCGTCGTAAGCTTGCTTACATAAGCGCCTTATGGCATATCATGGCATAGGGATAACATCCCAATCTTCTTGCCAGCACAAAATGTGCTGGCAAGAAGATACACGGCTGAACTGATACTAATCCCGCTTCTTGAACGAGAGAAGCGAGTTCAAGAAGACGCATGTCGCAGCGGGAGGGGACTCAATAAAGAAGAACAGAAAAGGGAGGCATATCAAATGGAATATAATATCACAGTGATCCCCGGCGACGGGATCGGGCCGGAGATAGTCAGAGAGGCAAGAAAAGTCCTGGATAAGGTGGGAGAGCTTTACGGTCATAAGTTCCACTACAAAGAGATCCTTATGGGCGGCGCATCCATCGACGTACACGGAGTTCCTCTGACAGACGAAGCGCTGGAGACGGCGAGAAACAGCGATTCCGTCCTGTTAGGCGCAGTAGGGGGAAACGTAGGCAATTCCAGATGGTATGACGTGGCTCCCAACCTGAGGCCGGAAGCGGGACTTCTGGCGATCCGCAAGGGACTGGGACTTTTTGCAAATATCCGCCCGGCTTACCTTTACAAGGAACTGGCAGACGCCTGCCCTTTGAAAAAGGATATTATCGGAGACGGCTTTGACATGGTGATCATGAGAGAGCTGACAGGCGGCCTTTATTTTGGAGACAGATATACGAAAACGATCGACGGGCTGGAGACGGCAGTTGACACGCTGGTATATAATGAAAATGAGATACGCCGCATTGCTGTAAAAGGTTTTGAGATCGCTATGAAGAGGCGGAAAAACCTGATCAGCGTCGACAAGGCCAACGTGCTGGATTCTTCCAGACTCTGGAGAAAGATCGTGGAAGAGGTGGCAAAGGATTATCCGGAAGTAAAAGTCAGCCATATGCTGGTAGATAACTGCGCCATGCAGCTGGTGATGAACCCAGGCCAGTTTGACGTGATTCTGACAGAGAACATGTTTGGAGATATCTTATCTGATGAAGCCAGCATGATCACAGGATCCATCGGGATGCTCCCAAGCGCCAGCTTAAACGAAGGCAAGTTCGGACTTTACGAGCCCAGCCATGGTTCCGCGCCTGATATCGCGGGAAAGGACATTGCCAACCCTATCGCGACCATTCTTTCCGCGGCAATGATGCTCCGCTATTCTTTCGACCTGGACAAAGAGGCTGAGGCAGTGGAGAAAGCAGTGGAAAAGGTCCTGGCAGACGGGATCCGCACCGTAGATATTATGTCGGACGGCTGCACAAAAGTAGGAACTACAGAGATGGGCGACCAGATCTGCAGAGAACTGGAACAGATTGCAGGCTGACCCATAAAAGGATCGGCCGGTTTCTATAGAGAAAACACGTAAGCGTTCAGCCGCGCATCTTCTTGCCAGCACATGTTGTGCTGACAAGAAGCCTGGGATGTTATCCCTATGCCAGGATATATGGTAAAGCGCTTTTACAAGCAAGCTTGTAACGCTCTTTATCATATATCCTGGCGCACGGCTGAACGGTTACGAAAATACAACAGATCAGGAGGAAAGTAATATATGAAAAGTGATGCAGTAAGAGTTGGAATGCAGCAGGCGCCGCACCGTTCCCTGTTCAATGCCCTTGGCATGACAGAAGAAGAGATGAAAAAGCCCCTGGTGGGCATTGTAAGTTCTTATAATGAGATCGTACCCGGACATATGAACATCGATAAGATCGTAGAGGCTGTCCGCGTAGGCGTCGCTATGGCAGGAGGAACTCCGGTGGTATTTCCTGCCATCGCTGTATGCGACGGTATCGCCATGGGACATGTGGGCATGAAATATTCTCTTGTGACCAGGGACCTGATCGCAGATTCCACTGAGTGTATGGCGATCGCCCATCAGTTTGACGCCCTGGTCATGGTTCCCAACTGTGACAAAAACGTACCGGGCCTTCTGATGGCTGCGGCAAGGATCAACGTGCCGACTGTATTTGTCAGCGGCGGCCCAATGCTGGCAGGCCATGTAAAAGGCCAGAAGAGAAGTCTTTCCAGCATGTTCGAGGCAGTAGGCTCCTACGAGGCGGGCCTTATGACCGAAGACGACGTAAAAGAATTTGAAGCGAAAGTATGTCCGACCTGCGGTTCCTGCTCCGGTATGTATACGGCAAACAGCATGAACTGCCTGACAGAGGTTCTGGGCATGGGACTCCAGGGCAACGGAACGATCCCGGCTGTTTATTCTGAAAGGATCAAGCTTGCAAAGCACGCAGGAATGGCGGTCATGGATATGTACAGAAAGAATATCCGTCCCCGCGATATCATGACAAAAGAAGCGTTTTACAACGCTATGACTATGGATATGGCTTTAGGCTGCAGCACCAACAGTATGCTCCATCTTCCGGCCATCGCCCACGAAGCGGGAGTCGAACTGAACATGGAGATCGCCAATGAGATCAGCTCCAGGACGCCGAACCTGTGCCATCTGGCTCCGGCTGGCCCGACCTATATCGAGGATCTGAACGAAGCAGGCGGCATTTACGCTGTAATGAACGAGATCAGCAAGAAGGGGCTTTTAAATCTGGACTGCATGACTGTTACAGGAAAGACAGTAGGAGAAAATATCAAAAACTGCGTAAACCGCAACCCGGAAGTCATCCGTCCGATCGACAATCCGTACAGTCAGACAGGCGGTATCGCGGTGCTGAAGGGCAACCTGGCTCCGGATACGGCTGTTGTAAAGAGATCCGCCGTTGCGCCTGAGATGTTAAAGCATGAAGGCCCGGCAAGAGTCTTTGACTGCGAGGAAGATGCCATCGCCGCTATCAAGGGCGGAAAGATCGTAGCAGGAGACGTTGTTGTCATCCGTTATGAAGGCCCGAAGGGCGGTCCAGGCATGAGAGAGATGCTCAATCCTACGTCAGCGATCGTAGGCATGGGCCTTGGTTCTACAGTAGCCCTGATCACAGACGGAAGATTTTCCGGCGCTTCCAGAGGCGCTTCCATCGGCCATGTATCGCCAGAGGCAGCAGTAGGCGGACCGATCGCCCTGGTAGAAGAAGGAGATATGATTTCTATTGATATAGATAACCACAGCCTGAACCTTCTTATTTCCGATGAAGAGATGGAAGCAAGAAGGGCAAAATGGCAGCCGAGAGAACCGAAGGTTACGACCGGCTATCTTTCCAGATACGCCGCTATGGTAACCTCCGGCAACCGGGGAGCTGTCTTAGAGGTTCCGAAAAGATAACAAAAGGGGAATGGTACATGGATAAGACATTAACAGGAGCAGAGATAGTAATCGAATGTTTAAAAGAGCAGGGTGTGAACACCGTGTTCGGCTATCCCGGCGGCGCGATTTTAAATATTTACGACGCGCTCTACCGCCATCAGGATGAGATCTGGCATATTCTGCCTTCCCACGAACAGGGAGCCGCCCATGCGGCCGACGGCTATGCCAGGGCTACCGGAAAGGTGGGCGTATGCCTGGCTACCTCCGGTCCCGGAGCCACAAACCTTGTTACGGGCATCGCTACCGCATATATGGATTCTGTCCCCATCGTGGCCATCACCTGCAACGTGGCTACCAGCCTTCTGGGAAAGGATAGCTTCCAGGAGATCGATATCGCCGGCATTACCATGCCGATAACAAAACACAATTTTATCGTAAAAGACGTGCACAATCTGGCCAAGGTCATCCGCAGGGCCTTTGTCATCGCCAAGACGGGACGTCCAGGCCCGGTCCTGGTAGACATCACAAAGGACGTTACGTCCAATTCCTGCGTATATTCCTATCAGAAGCCGGAAGAGGTTCCAAGGAAGACTTCCAGGATCACAGAAAAGGATCTGGAAAATGCTATTTACATGATCCGCAAAGCGAAAAAGCCATATATCCTGGTCGGCGGCGGAGCGGTAGCTTCCGATGCCTGGGAAGAAGTGAGGGCGTTTGCCCAGAAGATCCAGGCCCCTGTAGCGGATACGCTGATGGGCAAAGGCGTTTTCAATGGAGACGACCCTCTGTACACCGGTATGGTAGGCATGCACGGCACAAAAACTTCCAATTTCGGCATCACTCAGTGCGACCTGCTTGTAGTCATGGGGGCCAGGTTCAGCGACCGCGTGACCGGAGATTCTACAAAATTTGCTCCTAACGCAAAGATCGTACAGTTCGACGTGGATGCGGCGGAGATCAATAAAAACGTAGACGTGGACGCCAGAGTCATCGGAGATCTGAAGGTTGTCTTAAGAAAGATCAACGCACGTCTGGATCCTATGAAACACGACGAGTGGCTGGATCAGATCGCCAAGATGAAGGAGAAATATCCGTTAAGCTACCGGAAAGACCTGCTTACAGGGCCGGGAGTGATCGAGACGATCGACCGGATCACCGACGGGGATGCGATCATTACCACAGACGTAGGACAGCACCAGATGT
>DWZA01000106.1 GCA_019118365.1 Candidatus Lachnoclostridium stercoravium
ATTTTCGGAAATGTCAAGAAAAATTTTTGAAAACCTGCGATCCGCAAAATTACATTTAGAATAGAACAGGCCAGAAAAGTGCTGGCTTTTAGCAGATTTTCCAAAAAGGGGGTTTACAAATCGAAAAAAATAGCATATAGTATTTGGCATATTGTAAGTGTTCAGGACGTCCTGAACGGTTACTGCATATGAAAAATTCAATATGATTTCCTGCAAAAGCGCATGGGATCGGGCAAAGAAGCCCGTATTTTCCTGCGCTTTTTCTATTATAAACAGGCGTGCTGCAGTAATGCGGCATAGCCGGGAACAGGGCAGGAAGAGAAAGGGAGGAAGTCTTTATGGAACAGAAGATCCTTCAGGAGCAGGACCGCAGCCAGGGCCTGTACCGCCAGGAATTTGAGCATGACAACTGCGGTATCGGGGCGGTGGTCAATATAAAGGGAAAAAAATCCCACCAGACGGTGGAGAACGCATTGAAAATCGTAGAAAACCTGGAACACAGGGCCGGCAAAGACGCCGAAGGCAAGACAGGAGACGGAGTAGGGATCTTACTGCAGATATCCCATAGCTTCTTTTCAAAAGCCTGTCAGGACCTCGGCGTCTTTTTAGGTTCTGAAAGGGAATACGGCGTGGGCATGTTCTTTTTTCCTCAGAATGAATTAAAGAGGAGCCAGGCAAAGAAGATGTTCGAGGTGATCGTGGAAAAGGAAGGAATGGAATTTTTAGGCTGGCGGGACGTGCCGGTGGTTCCTTCTGTCCTGGGACAAAAGGCCAGGGAGTGTATGCCTTATATCATGCAGGCGTTTGTAAAGAAGCCGGAACAGATCAGGAAGGGCCTGGATTTTGACCGGAGGCTGTATGTGGTCCGCCGCGTGTTTGAACAGAGCAACGACAACACTTACGTGCTCTCTCTTTCCAGCCGGACCATCGTATATAAAGGAATGTTCCTGGTGGGGCAGCTGCGCACCTTCTTTCCAGATCTGCAGGATAAGGATTATGAATCGGCCATCGCCATCGTCCATTCCCGGTTCAGCACCAATACCGCACCCAGCTGGGAGCGGGCCCATCCCAACCGTTTTATCGTGCACAACGGAGAGATCAATACCATCCGCGGCAATGCGGATAAGATGCTGGCAAGGGAGGAGACTATGGATTCTCCCTGTCTGAAGGATGAACTCCACAAGATCCTGCCTGTGATCAACGCCCAGGGATCCGATTCTGCTATGCTGGACAACGCGCTGGAATTTATGGTGATGAACGGCATGGAACTGCCTCTGGCGGTGATGGTGACGATCCCTGAGCCGTGGGCCAATAATAAAGCCATGAGCCAGGACAAACGGGATTTCTATCAGTATTACGCGACGATGATGGAGCCGTGGGACGGCCCGGCCTCCATCCTGTTTTCCGACGGAGACGTAATGGGGGCGGTCCTTGACCGAAACGGTCTTCGGCCTTCCAGATACTATGTAACGAAGGACGGATACCTGATCCTTTCTTCAGAGGTAGGCGTTCTGGACGTTCCCCAGGAGAAGATCCTTTTAAAGGAACGTCTCCATCCTGGAAAAATGCTCTTGGTGGATACAAAAGAGGGGCGGATCTGGAACGATGAAGAGCTGAAAGACCATTACGCGGGAAAACAGCCTTACGGAGAATGGCTGGACAGCAACCTTGTTTCCCTGGCGGATATCCGGATCCCAAACAAAAGCGTGGAAGAATACAGAGGAGACGACCTTTCCCGACTTCAGAAAGCCTTTGGATATACTTATGAAGAGTACCGTACAGCCATTTTAAACATGGCGCTCAGCGGGAGCGAGAAGATCCGGGCCATGGGGACGGATACACCCCTGGCGGTGCTGTCAGAGAAGCACAGGCCGCTGTTTGATTATTTTAAGCAGCTGTTCGCCCAGGTGACAAACCCGCCGATCGACGCCATCCGGGAAGAGATCGTCACCAGCACTACTGTATATGTGGGAAAAGAAGGAAATCTTCTGGAAGAAAGCCCGGAAAACTGCCAGGTGTTAAAGATCAACAATCCGATCCTGACCAATACGGATATGCTGAAGATCAAGAATATGGACGTGAAAGGCTTTCAGGTAGCTGTGGTGCCGATCACATATTATAAAAGCATGAATTTAAAGAGGGCTTTGGACCATCTGTTTGTTGAGGTGGACAAGGTCTACCGGGACGGGGCCAACATCCTGGTCCTGTCCGACAGAGGAGTAGATGAAAACCACGTGCCCATGCCTTCTCTGCTGGCGGTTTCCGCAGTCCATCAGCATCTGGTAAAGACGAAAAAGCGGACGGCTATGCAGATTATCCTGGAGTCCGGAGAGCCGAGGGACGTCCACCATTTCGCCGTGCTTTTAGGCTACGGCGCGTGCGCAGTGAACCCTTATCTGGCCCACGATACGATCCGGGAGCTGATCGAAAATCACATGCTGGATAAAGACTATTATGCGGCGGTAGATGATTACGATCACGGCATCCTCCATGGTATTGTAAAGATCGCTTCCAAAATGGGCATCTCTACCATACAGTCCTATCAGGGTTCCCAGATCTTTGAGGCCATCGGCATTTCCAAAGAAGTGATCGACGATTATTTTACTAATACCGTTAGCCGGGTAGGCGGGATCACTTTGGAAGACATCGCGAAAGAAAGCGACGCGATCCATTCCAGCGCCTTTGATCCCCTGGGACTGGATGTGGATTATACATTTACCAGCATGGGGATCCACAAAATGAGGAGCCAGGGAGAGAAGCACCGCTATGATCCTCAGACCATCCATCTCCTGCAGCAGTCCACAAAGCTTGGAGACTACGGGATGTTTAAGGAATATACGGCCCTGGCGGACAGGGAAGAAAGCGGCAGCTTAAGAAATCTCCTGGAATTTGACTATCCGGCAGAGGGGATCCCCTTAGACGAAGTGGAGAGCGTGGATTCTATTGTAAAGCGATTTAAGACGGGAGCTATGTCCTACGGCTCCATTTCCCAGGAGGCCCACGAAGCCCTGGCGGTCGCTATGAACCGGCTTCATGGAAAATCTAACACCGGAGAGGGCGGCGAGAGCGACGAGCGCCTGGATTCCAAAGGGACTGAAGACGACCGCTGTTCTGCGATCAAACAGGTGGCTTCCGGAAGGTTCGGCGTCACCAGCCGCTATCTGGTAAGCGCCGACGAGATCCAGATCAAAATGGCTCAGGGAGCGAAGCCTGGAGAGGGCGGTCACCTTCCAGGAAAGAAGGTCTATCCATGGATCGCAAAGACCAGGCATTCTACTCCAGGAGTGAGCCTGATCTCCCCGCCGCCGCACCACGATATCTATTCCATCGAAGATCTGGCCCAGCTGATCTACGACCTGAAAAACGCCAACAAATACGCCAGGATCTCTGTAAAACTTGTTTCTGAAACAGGAGTGGGCACAGTAGCGGCAGGCGTGGCCAAAGCAGGGGCTCAGGTGGTGCTGATCTCCGGATATGACGGAGGGACCGGGGCGGCTCCGGGAAGCTCCATCCATAACGCTGGCCTTCCCTGGGAGCTGGGAGTAGCGGAGACTCACCAGACCCTGATCCAGAACGGGCTGAGGGAACGGGTGATCATTGAAACCGACGGTAAACTGATGAGCGGCAGGGACGTAGTGATCGCCGCCTGCCTGGGAGCGGAAGAATTTGGCTTCGCCACAGCACCCCTTGTGACTCTGGGCTGCGTGATGATGCGCGTCTGCAACCTGGACACCTGCCCTATGGGAGTCGCCACCCAGAATCCGGAACTTCGGAAGCGTTTCCGCGGAAAACCGGAATATGTGATGAATTTTATGCGTTTTATCGCTCAGGAAGTGCGGGAATACATGGCCCGGCTGGGCGTCCGCACCATAGACGAGCTGGTGGGAAGGACGGAGCTTTTAAAGGCCAGAACAGACCTTACAGGAAAGAAGGCAGAGATCGACCTTTCCCCGATCCTCTATCACCCGGAGGCAAAAGGAAAGACCACTTTTGATCCCCAGAAAGCTTATGATTTCAGGCTGGAAGATACCCTGGATGAAAAGGTGCTCTTAAAGAAACTGCATACAGCGGTAGAAAAGGGCGAACCGGCGAAGATAAACGTCCATACAGGCAATACGGACCGTGCTTTTGGAACCTTACTGGGAGCAGAGATCACAAGGCGCCATAAAGAGGGGCTTCCGGAAGATACGATCCTTGTGGAATGCGAAGGCGCAGGAGGACAGAGCTTCGGCGCGTTTATCCCTTCCGGCCTTACCTTAAAGCTTACCGGAGACAGCAACGACTATTTCGGAAAAGGACTTTCCGGCGGCAAGCTGATCGTCCGACCGCCGAAGGCGTTCGGGCAGCCGGCAGAGGATAATGTGATCGTCGGCAACGTGGCCCTGTACGGAGCCACCAGCGGAAAGGCTTATATATGCGGCGCTGCGGGAGAGCGGTTCTGCGTCCGCAATTCCGGCGCGACGGCAGTAGTGGAAGGCGTAGGCGACCACGGCTGCGAATATATGACCGGCGGCCGGGCGGTGATCTTAGGACCGGTGGGAAAGAACTTTGCCGCAGGCATGAGCGGCGGGATCGCCTATGTCCTGGACGAGGATAACCGGCTTTACCGCCATATGAACAAAGAAATGGTTTCTATTGAAAAAGTGGAAAATAAATACGATGAAAAAGAGCTGAAGGATATGATCGAAGCCCATGCGGAAGCTACCGGCTCGGAAAAGGCAAAGAGGATCCTTGAAGATTTCCACGGATATCTGCCGAAATTTAAGAAGATCATTCCAAACGACTACAAGAAGATGATGCTTCTTTCCGCCCAGCTGGAGGAAAAGGGATTAAGCAGCAGCGAAGCTCAGATCGAAGCGTTTTATATCAGCACAGGAAGCAAAAGACAGGAGGGAGAAGGATCATGGGAAAAGCGACAGGATTCTTAGAATACCAGAGAGAGACGGGGAAGACGGTCCCTGTAAGGGAACGGATCGCAGGATTTCAGGAATTCCACCTTCCTCTGTCCAGAGAAAAGCAGCAGATCCAGGGAGCCAGATGTATGGCCTGCGGCGTTCCCTTCTGCCAGTCCGGGATGATGATCGGAGGAATGGTATCCGGCTGCCCGTTAAACAACCTGGTGCCGGAATTTAACGACCTGGTATATATGGGAAACTGGAACCAGGCTTATGAACGGCTTGCAAAGACCAACTGCTTTCCGGAGTTTACCGGAAGGGTCTGCCCCGCCCTCTGCGAAGCCGCCTGCACCTGCGGCCTGGACGGGGAGCCAGTCTCCACAAAGGAAAATGAACGGTCCATTATTGAAAATGCTTTCGAGAAAGGCCTGGTAACGCCCAGGCCGCCGAAGGCGCGTACTGGAAAAAAGGTGGCTGTAGTGGGAAGCGGGCCCAGCGGGCTGGCGGCCGCCATGCAGTTAAACAAAAGAGGCCATCTGGTGACTGTATTTGAGAGGAACGACCGGATCGGCGGGCTTCTGCGCTACGGCATACCGAACATGAAGCTGGATAAATCCATTATCGACAGAAGGATACGCCTGATGAAGGAAGAAGGCGTAAGGTTTGTCACGGAAGAAGATATTTCCACAAAGAAAAAGGCGGATAAGCTTTTGAAAGAGTACGACAGCGTGATCTTAGCCTGCGGCGCCTCTAATCCCAGAGACTTAAAAGCGCCTGGAAGAGACGGAAAAGGGATCTTCTTTGCAGTGGATTTCCTGACGTCTGTGACAAAGAGCCTTCTGGATTCCAATCTGAAAGATCATAAATATATCGATGCAAAAGGGAAAGACGTGCTGGTCATCGGCGGCGGCGACACAGGAAACGACTGCGTAGGCACGGCCATCCGTCTGGGAGCTAAAAGCGTGACCCAGCTGGAGATGATGCCAAAGCTGCCTGAAGCCCGGACAGAAAATAACCCGTGGCCGGAATGGCCCAGGATCTTAAAGACCGATTACGGCCAGGAAGAGGCGATCGAGGTATTCGGCCATGATCCGAGGATCTACCAGACGACTGTGAAAGAATTTATCAAAGACAAAGAAGGAAACGTCTGCCAGGCAGTGCTGATCTCCCTGGAGCCAAAGAAGGATCCGGAAACCGGAAGGCTTCTGATGGTTCCGATAGAAGGTTCTGAAAAAACAGTAGACGCCGGTCTTGTGCTGATCGCCGCCGGCTTCCTGGGAGCGCAGAAAGAAGTGGCGGATGCGTTCGGCGTCCAGATGGATCCAAGGTCCAACCTGGCTGCGGATAATAAGACTTACGCCACAAACGTCCCGAAAGTATTTGCGGCGGGAGACGCAAGGCGGGGCCAGTCTCTGGTAGTGTGGGCCATCCGGGAAGGAAGAGAGGCCGCGCGGGCAGTGGACGAGTTTCTTATGGGATATACGAACCTGTAAGATAGAAAGATCCGGAGGAAAGGAGATTGAAAGATGGGAAAACATTCTCTGGAAACAATAAAAAAACTTGTGAAGGAGGAGGACGTGGAATTTATCCGGCTCCAGTTTACAGATAAGATGGGCACACTGAAGAATATCGCGGTCACGGCCAGCCAGCTGGACCGGATCTTTGAAGAACCCTTTACGATCCCAGGAAACGGAGAGAAGGAGATGATCCCCTGCGGCAGCAGAGAGCTTTATCTGAAACCGGATCTGGATACCTTTATGATCCTGCCCTGGAGGCCGCAGCAGGGAAAAGTAGCCCGGATGATCTGCGATGTGACAAAGACGGACGGGACGCCCTGCGCGGCCAGTCCGAGAAATATCCTCGCCAGGACAGTAGAAAAAGCAAAAAAAGAAGGATACGAGCTTAAGATCGGATACGGCTGCGAATTTTTCCTGTTCCACACCGACGAAAACGGCATGCCCACTGTATTTACCCACGAACAGGCAGGCTTCATGGACATGAGCCCGGTGGATCTTGGAGAGAATACAAGGAGGGATATCATCCTCTGCCTGGAGGAAATGGGATTTAACGTGGAGTCTTCTTACCACGCTATGGCTCCCGGCCAGCACAGGATCGATTTTGGCCAGTCAGAAGCAATGGATGCGGCGGATCACATGGTGACCTTCCGCTCTGCAGTGAAGGCGATCGCAAAGCGGTTCGGCCTCCACGCCACTTTTATGCCCAAGCCCAACGACAACGCAGAAGGCTCCGGCCTCCATATGTCCGTGAGCCTGATGAAAAACGGAAAGAATCTATTTGCAGGAAAAGAAGAGGGAAGCTTAAGCAAAGAAGCCGCATGGTTTGCAGGAGGCGTTTTAAACCACGCCGCTTCCATGGCTCTTGTGACAAGCCCATTTGTCAATTCCTATAAAAGGCTCAGCTGGATGAAGGAAAAAGGCCGCTCTATCTTTTATATGCCGGCGTTCCAGTCCCCAAAGAAGGCCAGGCTGGAGCTGTTCAGCCCGGACGCCGCCGCGGATCCTTATGTGTCTGCGGCCCTTTGCCTGGAAGCAGGGCTGGAGGGGATCCGGCGCAGGATGGAACCGGAAGATCTGTCGGGGAATTTTGACATCCTTCCGGACAATCTGTATGAAGCCATCGAGGCTTTCCGCCATGATTTCTTTGTCCAGGGGATCCTGGGAGAAGACTTCTGCCGGGAATACTGCAAGGCAAAAAAGAAGGAGTGGCAGGAATACGCTTCCCACGTAACTGAGTGGGAGATATCAAGATATCTTTACCGGATCTAGAAAACGGATACACGGCTGAACGGATTTTAGCCGTATACCGGAAGGACAGGAGGCGGATATGAGCCGTATAGTCATAGTATTTTCCAAAACAGAGACGGGAAAACGGATCCAGGAAGTCCTTATGCGGTATGGCTTTGAAGATACGGCTGTCTGCAGTACCGGGGCAAAGGCGCTGCAGGAAGTGCATGGCAGCGGAGCAGGGCTCGTCATCTGTGGTTTCCGCCTGACGGATATGCATTTTACAGAGCTGAAGCGCTATCTTCCCCCTTATACGGAACTTCTTCTGGTAGCTTCCGGCCAGGCGATCGAAAGCATTCCTACCGGGACGATGGCGGTGGAAACGCCGGTCCGGGCCAGCCAGCTGGTGAGCACGATCCGCATGATGGAGGCGGGAAAGCACAGAAGCCGCAAGAAGGAAAAGTCGGCCCCAAGGGAAAGAAGCCCCAGGGATCTGAAAATTATAGAAGATGCGAAGCATCTGCTGATGGAACGGAACCATCTGTCAGAAGACGAGGCCCATCGCTACCTGCAGAAACAGAGCATGGATACGGGAAGGACGTTTGTGGAAACAGCGGAAATGATCCAGATGCTTCTGGCAGATGAATGACAAAAAGGAGATACAGAAAAACATGTTTAAAGTGAACGAAAATTTTGCTAAGCTTCCGGGAAGCTATCTGTTCAGCGCTATTGCAAAGAAAGTGGACAGTTACCAGAAGTCCCATCCAGAAGAAAGCATCATACGCCTGGGGATCGGCGACGTGACCCAGCCTCTGGCGCCGGCGGTCACAGAGGCGCTTCATAAAGCAGTGGACGAGATGGGAAAGGCGGAAACCTTTCACGGCTACGCGCCGGAGCAGGGATATGATTTTTTAAGAACGATCATTTCCCAGAAGGATTTTAAAGAGCGGGGCTGCCTCATCGAACCGGATGAGATCTTTATCTCAGACGGGGCGAAGTGCGATTCAGGAAATACTCAGGAGCTGTTTGCGCCGGACTGTAAGATCGCCCTGTGCGACCCGGTGTATCCGGTATATTTAGACAGCAACGTAATGGCTGGAAGGAGCGGGAACTACCAGGAAAAGACCGGTATGTTCGACGGGATCATCTACATGCCCTGCCTGGAAAGCAACGGCTTTGTGCCGGATTTTCCCAAAGAGGTTCCAGATGTGATCTACCTTTGTTTCCCCAATAACCCGACAGGAGAGGCGGTGACAAAGGAAGCTCTTCAGCGATGGGTGGATTATGCCAACCAGCATGGAGCGGTCATCATCTATGACGCCGCCTACGAGGCCTATATCTCTCAGCCTCAGATCCCCCATTCCATCTACGAATGCGAAGGCGCAAAGACCTGCGCTATAGAGCTGAGGAGCTTTTCTAAAAAAGCCGGTTTTACCGGGCTGCGGCTGGCCTATACCGTAGTGCCGAAGGAGCTTATAAGAGGCGGGGCGAGCCTTCGGGATATGTGGAACCGGAGACAGTGCACCAAATACAACGGCGCCCCCTATATCGTACAGAAGGCGGGAGAAGCTGTCTACAGCGAGGCGGGAGACGCCCAGATCCGAGAGCAGATCAGCTATTACATGAGAAATGCGAAAACGATCCTGGACGGCTTAAAAGAGGCGGGATTTACTGCTTACGGCGGCGTAAATTCCCCTTATATCTGGATGAAGACGCCGGATCATATGACCTCCTGGGAGTTTTTTGATCTGCTTTTGGATAAAGCTCATGTGGTAGGAACGCCGGGATCCGGTTTCGGGCCGTCTGGAGAAGGATTTTTCCGCCTGACCGCCTTTGGAAATTATGAAAATACAAAAGAAGCTATTGACAGAATAAAGAAAATGTAGTTTAATGTTCTGCAATTACTAAAAATGATCAATAATCACAACTGTTTACAGTAAAAGCGAGGAAAGAGACTCTTCTTTTCAGACAACCAGACAGGGAGCCGGGGCCGGAGACTGAAAGCCAGGCGGGGAAGAGAAAAGAATGGGAACACTCTGGAGCTGTCCTTCTGAACCAGGAGTAGGGAGGAACGTATCTCATGCGTTAAATGATAATAAGTGGCGCGGATCAGGTATCCGCGCAAGCAGGGTGGCACCGCGGGGAGATCCCGTCCCGGAAGCTGATAAGGCTTCCGGGGCGGGATCTTTTCGTTACGAAGTATCCAGCAAGACGCGCCGGTGACGCGTCTTGTCGGATTTCACAGGAAGATGGAAGGGAGACGATGATATGGAATTTATGAAGGGGATCATAGAAAAGGAGATCGCAGGGATACAGGAGATCGGGGAGGCTAAAGAAGGCGCCCTGGCAAAGACGGAAGGGATGATCCACAGCATCCGCAGGATGGGGGAGATATCCTTTGTGATCCTGCGAAGGAGAGACGGATTGCTCCAGACCGTGTACGAAGAAGGAAAGGGAGATCTTGACATCCGGGGATTAAAGGAGGGGGACGCGGTCCAGGTCCTCGGCGTGGTAAGAAAGGAGGAGCGGGCGCCTCACGGAGCGGAGCTTCGGCTGGAAAAGGTCAGGATCCTTTCAGAGCCGTCCGAGCCGCTGCCGCTTCCGGTGGATAAGTGGAAGCTTTCTTCCTCCCTGGAAGCCCGCCTGGATATGCGTCCCATATCTTTGCGCAACGTCCGGGAAAGAGCCAGATTTAAGATCCAGGAGGGGATCGTAAAAGGCTTCCGGGAATTTCTGTACGGCCAGGGATTTACAGAGATCCATACGCCGAAGATCGGAGCAAAGAGCGCGGAAGGGGGAGCGAATATCTTCAAGCTTGCCTATTTTCATAAGCCGGCGGTCCTGGCCCAGAGCCCTCAGCTTTACAAACAGATCATGGTGGGCGTGTTTGACCGGGTGTTTGAGACAGGGCCGGTATTCCGGGCGGAAAAGCACAATACAAAACGCCATCTGAACGAATACGTGAGCCTGGATCTGGAAATGGGATATATCGACGGCTTTGAAGATATCATGGGCATGGAAACGGCTCTGCTGCAGCATATTTTGAAAACTCTGGAAACAGAGTACAGAGCGGAGCTTGATATTTTAAAAGTAACGCTGCCCAGTGCGGATCAGATCCCGGCCGTCCGCTTCGACGAAGCGAAAAAACTTGTGTCGGAAAAATACGGCAGGCCGATCCGGGCGCCTTTTGACCTGGAACCGGAGGAAGAGCAGCTGATCGGAAAATACTTCAAAGAAGAATACGGGGCGGATTTCGTTTTTGTCACCCATTACCCGTCGAAAAAACGTCCCTTCTACGCCATGGACGACGAAAGCGACCGGCGTTACACCTTAAGCTTCGACCTTCTTTTAAACGGCATGGAGATCACCACAGGCGGACAGAGGATCCATGACTACAAAAAGCTCCTGGAAAAGATCTATGACAGGGGAATGACAGAAGAAGGGCTGGAAACCTATCTGGACGCTTTTAAATACGGCATGCCGCCTCACGGGGGCCTTGGGATCGGCCTGGAACGGCTGACCATGAACCTGTTAGGCGAGGACAACGTCAGGGAAGCTTCCCTGTTCCCAAGGGATATGAACCGGCTGAAACCATAACAGGGCAGAGGAGAAGAGAAAGGAGAGAATGAAAATGGCAGGAATGATCAGCGGAGAGATCATGGACCAGATCGCCATCCTTGCGCAGCTGGATCTGACAGAGGAGGAAAAAGAAAAGGCGGCGGCCGACATGGAACAGATGCTGGATTACGTAGATAAATTAAATGAGCTGGACACGGAAGGGATCGAACCGATGACTCATATTTTCCCGGTATGCAACGTGTTCCGGGAGGACGCCGTGACAAACGGGGAAGACCGGGAGGAAATGCTGGCAAACGCGCCGGGAGTCAAAGACGGCCAGTACAAGGTGCCGAAGACGGTAGAATAGGAAGGGGAGAAACATATGGATATTTGCAGATTATCGGCTCTGGAACTGGGAAGGCAGATCCAGGCCGGAGAAATATCGGTAAGAGAAGCAGCGGAAAGCTGCAGAAGGCAGATCGCCAAAAAAGAACCGGCGGTGCACGCATATATCACCCTTCGGGAAGAGGGGCTTGAAGAACGGATCCTGGAAGTGGAAGAGGGGATCCGGGACGGACGCTATCAGGGGCCTTTGGCCGGGGTTCCAGTGGCCATAAAAGATAATATCTGCACAAAAGGGATAAGGACCACCTGCGCTTCTAAGATGCTTAATAATTTCGTTCCCACCTATGAGGCCGAGGCTGCGGCAAGGCTGAAGACTGCAGGAGCGCTGCTCCTTGGAAAAACG
>DWZA01000107.1 GCA_019118365.1 Candidatus Lachnoclostridium stercoravium
TTTTCGTCATTGACAGCCGCTACCGCAGCCGCAGGCCCATGATAATCACCACCAACCTGAAACTGGCCGAACTCAAGAACCCGCCTGACCTGGCCCATGCCCGTATCTATGACCGCATCCTGGAACGATGTGCGCCCATCCTCTTTGCCGGGAAGAACTTCCGGGAGGAAAACGCCGGGGCCACCAGGCAGGCGGCAAAAGACATTGTGAACCGCAAGCAGGATTGATTTTTTACCGGGCGGCACAGCCCCACCCGGAGAAAGGAGCGCCATGAGCGAAGAAACCCGTACCATGCAGACCGCAGACACCACCCCGGCCAGAGCGCCGGAGGACGCCCCCGCGCTGGTAAAGAAAATCGGCAGAACGACCTATGTCGTGCGTGTCCATTTCAGCAAGACCAGCACCGAAACCATGAGCGACAAAATCAGGCGAATGCTTAAAAACGAGATACAGCAGATGTGACCGGCTGATAAAGTCAGCCGCCTTGTGCTAAACTGATGACGGTACACACAAAAATTTTAGCCAAGGAGGACATGAAAATGCTGTACGAAGCAACGGAAAAGAAAGAAATCGAAAGGGTTTACGCGGCGTTTGCCGACTATATCCGGGAAAGCCTTTATCTGGAATGGTTCTGGTCGGACAAGCTGGGCTATCTGCTGCTGAAAATTGGTACGGAGAAGCGGTATGTTGAGGAAAATGTAATCATCTATACCGCCGATCAGCTTGCCCGGATATTGTTTTCCGAGGTGTCGATGGATGTGTTGCAGATGACCGGCAACGACCACACCGAACAATCCGCCGACCCTCTGGAATTGGCTGAGATCAAACGGCGCTGGCAACCCTTCCTTGAGCGGCTGCCGGAATATCAGACCGTTTGCGAAAAAATCCTTGCTGGGGAAAAGTAACCCCACCTACCTGAGTGCCAGGAGCCAAATCATGCTTCTGGCACTTATTTTGTAGATTTTTCGTGAATTTGATTAAAAAGTCCTTGACAACTCGTTTCGGGAATGTAGGTTTTCTACATTCTCTTTTTTTGTAAATTTACTGTAAAATTTACAATTCTTTAACCAAATCGTGACTTTTATTTAAATTAACCCTAAAAAAAACACAATGGTATAATGAGCCTGCCTTAAGGAAAACCATCATAAAACAATCGTTCAGAACAGTAACAGTTATGGGAAAATAGGAGGAAACTATACCATGTTAGAACTGAAAGAATTAAAAAAAGTATATGACGGTGTGACCATTCTGGAACATATAAACCTGCAGATCGAGGATGGGGAGATCGTATCGATCCTGGGACCATCCGGCTGCGGCAAGACAACACTTTTAAACCTTATCCTGGGCATTGCGGACGCTGACGGCGGCGCGATCTGCTTTAACGGCGAGGATATCACAAATCTTCCGATGGAAAAAAGAGGTTTCAACATCGTATTTCAGGATTACGCATTATTTCCAAATCTGAATGTATATGAAAATATCACATACGCCTTAGAAACAACCCGAAGATCTCTACAAAAGAAGAAGTAAACGACTTGATCGAGCTTCTTGGACTGAAGGAGCACCTTGGAAAAAGGATCGATCAGCTGTCCGGCGGACAGAAACAGAGAGCCGCCCTGGCAAGGACCATGGTGATGAAGCCGAAGATCCTTCTGCTGGACGAACCGTTAAGCGCTCTGGACGGCGTGATCAAGGAATCGATCAAAGATAGGATCCGGACGATCGCCAGGGAATATAATCTGACCACTATCATCGTAACCCATGATCCAGAAGAGGCCCTGACGCTTTCCAACCGGGTGCTGATCCTGGAAAAAGGCGGGATCGCCCAGTATGGAAAGCCGGACGAGATCATCCACCATCCAAACAATGAATTTGTACAGAAATTTATTCTGAATCAGCTGGAGATCAAGAAAAATAACATTTACCGTCTCTTTGGCGCAGACTTTGAAAACGCCGGCGGACAGATCACTGCATAAGCGGGGGAAAGAATCATGCTGAAAAGAAAAAACAGAGAAACAAGATTGATATTCTGGATCGTGCTCCTGCTGTTTGCAGTATTTCTGGCAGTGCCAATGGTCCGTCTTCTGATGAAATCATTTTTGAGTGACAACGGCGTTTTATCTCGAAGTCTTTGGCACCCGCGGCTTTGGGGAAGCTCTTATAAACAGCTTTCTGATCGCCGGGACCAGCGCCCTGGTGACTACGATCCTGGCGTTTATCATGGCCTATTCGGTGCATTACACCAATATACACCCATATATGAAAAAAGTGATCGGCGCGGTAGCAGTACTCCCTATGCTCCTGCCGACGATCACTTACGGATTCGCGATCATTTATTCCTTTGGAAAAGAGGGGCTTTTAACAAGATTGTTCGGCCATCAGCTGTTTCCAATCTACGGCTTTGGCGGCCTGCTGTTAGGATATGTGATCTATACCCTTCCGGTATGTTACGTTCTGATCTCTAACGCTATGGCCTACATAGATAAGAAGTTTATGACAGTATCCAGGCTGATGGGTGACGGCCCGTGGGCGACTTTCCGCATTACAGTGCTCCATCCGCTCTTAGGAACTCTGGGAGCTTCCTTTGTACAGTCATTCTTCTTAAGCTTTACGGATTTCGGTATCCCGGCGGCTGTGGGCGGAGAATACGAGGTGATCGCCAGCGTTCTCTACAACCAGATGTTAGGCAGCGTTCCAAACTTCAACAACGGCGCGGTAGTCGCCATGGTCATGCTGATCCCTTCCGTTGTCAGCATTGCCGTTCTCAGATATCTGGATAAATACAACGTTCGCTACAACAGGATCTCCCCTGTGGATTTAAAGAAGAATCCAGTAAGAGACGGGGCTTTTGGGATCGCTTCCCTGCTGATCAGCTTAAGCGTAGTTTCTATATTTGCGGTGATCTTTGTGATATCGTTCGTAGAGGATTGGCCGTATCAGGTATCCTTTACCCTGGAAAATGTAAGAAATGTATTCCGTGATACGGAGCTGTCCAACGTTTATCTGAATTCTATTTACGTAGCGTTTTACACGGCTCTTCTTGGGACGCTCCTGGTATACGGCAGCGCTCTTGTAACTGCAAGAAGCAGCTTAAATCCAAAGATCAAACAGGTAATAGAAAGCGTTGCTCTGATTACCAATACGATCCCCGGAATGGTCCTGGGCCTTGCGTTTTTATTCTGCTTTTCTGGAACCAGCCTGCAAAGTACGTTCCTGATCATTGTGATCTGTAATGTGATCCATTTTTATTCAACGCCGTATCTGATGATGAAGGAATCCCTGGCGAAGATGAATGCTTCCTGGGAGACGACGGCCATGCTCATGGGCGACAGCTGGATCAAGACGATCTTCCGCATCGTTACTCCAAATGCGATCAGTACGATCATCACTGTGTTCAGCTATTATTTTATCAACGCCATGGTAACGATCAGCGCCGTGATATTTCTGGCAGGCGCCCGGACAATGGTCATTACGACAAAGATCAAACAGCTGCAGTATTACAACAAATATAACGAGATATTTGTGCTGTCTATGCTTCTTCTTGTGACGAACCTGGCGGCAAAACTTCTTTTCCAGTATCTGTCTTCCAGAAAAGAAAAGGCGGCGGACAGCGTTTCCCAGACAGTGGGAAGCGAACCAGAAAGAGTTCCGGCGGCTATGAGAAAAGCGAGAAAGACAGCAGGAGCGATAGTCGCTGCAGTTATGGTCCTCTCCGCATTTTCCCTTGGAAGCGGCGGCAGGAACAGCGACCTGGTGGTCATCTATTCCAATGCGGACGATGAGGCAATCACTGCGATCCGGGAGACTCTTGACGAAAATGGTTATCAGGGGAAATACATCCTGCAGACCTTTGGAACGTCAGAGCTTGGAGGAAAGCTTCTGGCGGAAGGAACGAACCTGGAAGCGGATCTGATCACTATGAGCACATTCTATATCGAAAGCGCTCAGGATGCGAATCAGATGTTTGCGGATCTGGATTTTGACGTGAACACATTAGATGAAGTTCCGTCTTACTGTGCGCCGATCACAGCTCAGGAGGGCGCGCTGGTGTATAACTCAAGGGTGATCGAGCAAAGCGGCCTTCTGATCCCGGATTCCATTGCCGATCTGGCTGATCCGGTCTATGAAGATATGATATCCGTTACAGACGTTTCTTCCTCTTCCACTGCATGGCTCCTGCTTCAGGCGCTAATCGCGGAGTATGGAGAAGACGAGGCGCAGCAGATCTTAAGCAGAATATATGAAAATGCAGGGCCTCATGTAGAAGATTCTGGTTCCGGTCCTTTAAAGAAGGTTCGCGCCGGCGAAGTGGCCGTTGGATTCGGACTCCGCCATCAGGCGGTGGCAGACAAGAAAGACGGCCTGCCTGTAGGGTATGTGGATCCGTTAGAAGGAAACTTTTCTCTGACAGAATCCGCAGCCGTAGTGGACAAAGGAACAAAGAGGCAGCAGATCGCCATGGATATGGCGGAATGCATTATCAGAGAGGGACGGGAAAAGCTTCAGAAAACATATCCAAACGCATTGTATGAAGGAGAAACCACGGATGGGGCGAACGCCTCCGCTTATCCGAAGACCTTCCCTGAAAAACTTACTGTAGAACTTCTGGAACGCCATCAGGAGCTTTTAGAAGCAAGTAAATAAGGAGGATGAGAGAATTATGAAAAATTATAAATTACTGACGCCAGGACCTTTAACAACAACCGATACTGTAAAGCAGGAGATGCTGTTTGATTACTGCACATGGGATGACGATTATAAGGAGATCACCCAGAAGATCCGCAAAGAGCTGCTGAAGCTGGCTCACGTTTCTGAAGAAGAATATACTGTGGTTTTAATGCAGGGCAGCGGAACTTTTGGAGTCGAGTCTGTGATCGGAAGCTCTGTAGGAGACGGGGAGAAGATCCTTGTCTGCGCCAACGGCGCTTATGGAGAGCGCATGGCCCAGATCGCAAAGCAGGGCGGAAAGAATACGGCCGTGTATACGGAGCCTTACGACAGGATCCCGGATGCAGCGAAGGTAGAAGAAATATTGAAAGAAGATCCGCAGATCACCCATGTGAGCATGATCCACAGCGAGACGACTTCCGGTATCTTAAACGATATCGAGGCGGTAGGAAAAGCTGCAAAGGCAGCGGGAAAGATCTTTATCGTAGACGCTATGTCTTCCTTCGCAGGAGTTGACATCGACGTTGCCGGTATCGGCATTGATTTCCTTGTAAGCAGCGCCAACAAGTGCGTCCAGGGCGTGCCGGGATTTTCCTATATCATCTGCAAAAGAAGCGCCCTGGCGGCCTGCGAAGGCAAGAGCAGGAGCGTATCCCTGGATCTTTATGACCAGTGGAAAACAATGGAAAAAGACGGAAAATGGCGTTTTACTTCGCCGACTCAGTCCGTCGTCGCCTTTGCAAAAGCGCTGGAAGAATTGGAAGAAGAAGGCGGTATCCCGGCCAGAGAAAAACGCTACAGGGAGAATAATCAGGAATTGATCCGCAGAATGAAGGCTTTAGGGATCCGTACATATGTGGATGAAGCCCATCAGGGACCGATCATCACGACCGTCTTCTATCCAGAAGGGAAGAAATTCTCCTTTGACGAGATGTACCATTACATAAAAGATAGGGGATACGCGATCTATCCGGGAAAACTGACGGACGCGGATACATTCCGGATCGGCAACATCGGAGAGATCTATATGGACGACATCGACAAAGTATGCGATATCTTGGAAACATTTTTGAAAGAACACTGCGGGGAGGAAAAATAAGATGGGAAGAAAGATCGAAGCGGTTATTTTCGACTGGGCGGGAACTACGGTAGACTATGGATGCTTCGCGCCGGTGCAGGCGTTTATCACAGCATTTGAAGAGTATGGGATCACGCCGACATTTTCAGAAGTAAGAGAACCGATGGGAATGCTGAAAAAGGAGCACATCCGTACCATGATGAATATGGAGCGTATCCGTGGAGAGTGGAGACGGATCTATGGAAAAGATTTTACAGAAGAAGATGTGGAAAAGGTATACCAGACCTCGGAAACGAGCATCTTAAAGATCGTTCACAACTTCGCGGATCCAAAACCATATGTGCTGGAAACAGTAAAATATCTGCGGGATAAGGGGATCAGGATCGGATCGACCACAGGCTATACGGACGAGATGATGGAGATCGTTGTGCCGGAAGCAGCTAAAAGGGGTTACAGCCCGGACTGCTGGTTTTCACCGAACTCCGTAGAAAATTTTGGAAGGCCATATCCTTATATGATCTTTGAAAACCTAAAGAAGCTGGAGGTCTCTTCTGTGGGGGCGGCTGTTAAGATCGGTGATACAGTCGCGGATATCAGGGAAGGCCTGGCAGCAGGAATGCTTTCTCTGGGGATCATAGAGGGAAGCAGCGCAATGGGGCTCACCGAGGCGGAATATGAGGCGCTTTCTGAGAAAGAAAAGGCGGAAAAATGCAGGCAGGTAGAAGAAAAGTTCCTGGCAGCAGGAGCGTCCGCCGTGCTGAAAAACCTGTCCGAGCTTCCGGGATATATGGAGGGGCTGGAGTAGAAAATAGTTTTTGTGGAAAGTACACAAAAAGTAGATTGTAAAATTAGGATTAATGTAAATTGACAGAATAAAGAGAAAAAAGTAAAATAATTACAGATGTTAAGAGTTAAAGGAGCAGACATTTTAGAAAGGAAAAGTGTCTGCTTTTTTCATATACAAATTTGAGAAAAAGAGGGGTTAGAATGGCTGGGAAGTATGTGATCGCATTGGATCAGGGAACCACGAGTTCCCGGTGTATCTTATTTGACAAGTCAGGGGATATATGCAGTATCGCCCAAAGGGAGTTTACACAGATCTATCCGAAACCTGGCTGGGTAGAACACGACCCGATGGAGATATGGTCTTCCCAGCTTGGCGTGCTGATAGAGGCCATGAGCGGGATCGGAGCGGAAGGCTCGGATATCGCGGCGATCGGTATCACAAACCAGAGAGAGACGACGATCGTCTGGGATAAAAATACAGGAAAGCCGATCCACAACGCGATCGTATGGCAGTGCCGGCGTACAGCGGATATGATAGAGAAACTGAAAGAGGACGGGCTGGAGGAATATGTGAGGAAGGTCACAGGCCTGATTCCGGATGCTTATTTTTCAGGAAGCAAGATCGCGTGGATCCTGGATCATGTGGAAGGCGCCAGAGAAGAGGCGGAAAAGGGAAATCTGCTTTTTGGCACAGTGGACACATGGCTTACATGGAATCTGACAAAGGGCCGTTCCTTTGTAACAGACGTGACCAATGCATCAAGGACGATGCTGTTTGATATCCGGAAACTTTGCTGGGACGATAAACTTCTGGAATACTTTAAGATCCCCAGATCCATGCTCCCTGAGGTGAAGCCGTCCAGCGGGATCTTTGGATATACGTCTCCGGAAGTGCTGGGATGGGAGATACCTATCGCAGGGATCGCAGGGGATCAGCAGTCCGCATTGTTCGGTCAGTGCTGCTTTACTCCGGGAGATGTAAAAAATACATACGGGACCGGATGTTTTACTCTGATGAATACCGGCGTGGATCCGGTGGAATCAGAAAACGGGCTTCTTACTACTATCGCCGTAGGGATCGACGGGAAAGTAGAATATGCCCTGGAAGGAAGCGTATTTGTGGCGGGAGCAGCGATCCAGTGGCTGAGAGACGAGCTGCGGATGATCAAAAACTCCCCGCAGAGCGAGGAATACTGTACGGCGGTTCCTGATACAGGAGGAGTTTACGTCGTGCCGGCATTTGCGGGAATGGGAGCGCCTTACTGGGATCCTTATGCCAGAGGAATGATCACAGGGCTTACCCGCGGAACAAGTAAAGAACAATTTATCAGGGCGACGGTAGAGTCTCTGGCTTACCAGGTATATGACCTGGTGAAGGCCATGGAACAGGATGCAAAGATCCCTCTTCATGAATTAAAGGTGGACGGGGGAGCCAGCGCAAATAATTTCCTTGTACAGTTCCAGGCCGATATACTTAACATTATCATCGAAAGACCGCAGAATATAGAGACAACGGCTCTTGGAGCGGCATATCTGGCGGGCCTGGCTGTAAAGTTCTGGAGCGGCAGGGATGAGATAAAGAAGATCTACCAGGTAGATAAACGCTTTGTTTCTCAGATCGACGATGAAAAGCGCGAAAGCCTGATCAAAGGCTGGAAGAAAGCAGTGCGCTGCGCCCGTTACTGGAGCCAGGAAGACTAAAAACTGCATAGTGAAACCGTGGAGATGAAGAGTAAGGTATAGATAATGGAAGGCGATCCCTTTCATGTCTTTCCCTTACTCTTTTTTAGTAAATAGTAGCTGTTCAGGACGGCCCCTGTTTTCCCGCCGTCCTGAACTTAAATAAAAGGAGTTCTAGGATGAAAGAGTTTGATTATGATGTGGCAGTCATAGGCGGCGGCGTGATAGGTTGTTCCACAGCAAGAGAATTGTCAAGATATGATATGAAGATCTGCCTGCTGGAAAAAGAGGAGGATGTCTGCTCAGGTACTTCAAAAGCGAACAGCGCCATTGTACACGCCGGTTATGACGCGGAAAACGGTTCCTGGAAAGCCAGGTTCAATGTAGAGGGAAACCTCATGATGGAAGAGCTGTCCAAAGAGCTGGATTTTGAATTTAAGAGGAACGGTTCCATGGTGCTCTGCTTCTCTGAAGACGATATGGGAAGCCTGAAATGCCTTTATGAAAAAGGAGTTAAGAATGGCGTTCAGGGGCTTTCCATCATAAGTGGGGACGAAGCAAGAAAGATGGAGCCGAATCTTTCCGAAGAGGTCGTAGCCGCCCTGTACGCGCCTACAGGCGGGATCGTATGCCCATTCGGGCTGACTATCGCGATGGCTGAGAATGCCTGCGAAAACGGCGTCGATTTTATAATGAATACGAAGGTCGAAAATATCGAAAAACTGGAAGAGGGGTACGCCCTGGAAACTTCCAGAGGAAAGATCACAGCGAGATTTGCAGTAAACGCGGCAGGCGTTTATTCAGACGTATTTCACAATATGGTAAGTGAGAAGAAGATCCACATTACGCCAAGAAGAGGCGATTACTGCCTCCTGGACAAAGAAGCCGGAGATCATGTGAAAAATACGATCTTCCAGCTTCCGGGAAAATACGGAAAGGGAATATTAGTGGCTCCGACAGTTCATGGAAATCTGTTGATCGGCCCTACAGCGATAGATATTGAAGATAAAGAAGCGACAGCCACCACTGCGGAAGGGCTGGCGGAAACAATTGCCAAATCTGCGATCAGCGTAAAGAATATCCCGCTGAGACAGACGATCACCTCTTTTGCAGGCTTAAGAGCTCATGAAGATTCCGACGACTTCATCATTGGAGAGCCGGAGGATGCAAAAGGATTCTTTGATGCGGCAGGGATCGAATCTCCGGGACTGTCCGCTGCTCCGGCTATCGGAAAATACCTGGGCGAAATGATCGGAACAAGGGCCGGCGCGCCGAAAAAGGAAGATTTCAAAGCAAAAAGAAAGGGATTTATCCGCCTGAACCAGTTAAGCTATGAAGAAAGAGCAAAGCTGATAAAAGAAAGGCCGGATTACGGCGTGATCATCTGCCGCTGCGAAGAGATCAGCGAAGGCGAGATCGTGGATGCCATCAGACGCCCTCTGGGAGCTGTTTCCATGGATGGTATAAAGAGAAGAGTGAGAGCAGGCATGGGACGCTGCCAGGCTGGTTTCTGCACGCCGAAGACTATGGAGATCCTGGCAAGGGAACGGAATATACCGATGGAAAAGGTGTGCAAAAATTCAGAAGGCTCGGAATTGTTAGTGACTGCAGAACAGGGGGAGGAATAAAGCATATGGTACAACACGATATTATCATTATCGGCGGAGGTCCGGCGGGACTGGCGGCAGCTCTTGCGGCCAGAGAAGCAGGCATTCAGGATATCCTTATCCTGGAAAGAGACGAGATCCTGGGCGGGATCCTGAACCAGTGTATCCATAACGGCTTTGGCCTCCATACATTTAAAGAAGAACTGACAGGACCGGAGTATGCCGCCCGGTATATTAAAAGGGTAATGGAGGAAAAGATCCCTTATAAATTAAATACGATCGTTATCAATATCAGCAAGGACAAAGAGGTCACAGCTATCAACAGAGAAGACGGCCTTGTAACAATGAAGGCAAAGGCCGTGATCCTGGCCATGGGATGCAGGGAGCGCCCAAGAGGAGCGTTAAATATTCCAGGCTATCGGCCGGCAGGGATCTATTCTGCGGGAACCGCCCAGAGACTTATGAACATCGAAGGCTGCCAGGTGGGCAAAGAAGTGGTGATCCTGGGATCTGGAGATATCGGACTTATTATGGCGAGAAGAATGACTCTGGAAGGGGCGAAGGTCAAGGTAGTAGCGGAACTGATGCCGTATTCCGGCGGCTTAAAGAGAAATATCGCCCAGTGCCTGGACGACTACGGGATCCCTCTGAAACTGAGCCATACAGTCGTTAACATTGAAGGGAAAAAGAGGGTTACCGGGGTGACGATCGCCCAGGTAGACGAGAACAGAAAACCGATCCCCGGAACAGAAGAATATTACAGCTGCGATACTCTTCTTCTTTCCGTAGGGCTTATTCCGGAAAATGAGCTGACTAAAGGGGCGGGGATCGGGATAAATCCGGTCACATCCGGCCCGAATGTGGATAACTGTCTGGAAACAGAGCTGGAAGGCGTGTTTGCCTGCGGCAATGTGCTCCATGTCCATGATCTGGTGGATTATGTGTCGGAAGAGGCGGCTTTAGCCGGACAAAACGCAGCGGAGTATGTAAAGAAAGAAGAAAGCAGAGGCCGGGAAGAAGATACTGTCTCCCATAAAGTGACTCTTTCTGCAAGAGACGGGGTGCGCTATACAGTTCCTCAGACCCTTGATCTGGATCGGGTAAAGGATACGACAATCGTGCGGTTCCGGGTAGCGGACGTCTACAAAGGACGTTCCATAGCTGTGTATTTTGACGGCCAGCTGGTGGAAAAAAGGAAAAAGAGGATACTGGCTCCTGGAGAAATGGAACAGATCCTGCTGAAAAAAGAGATGCTTCAGAAATATCCCGACCTGAAAAAAATTGAAGTATGCACGGAGGTGGAGTAAATGACAAGGGATTTGATTTGCATCGGCTGCCCTCTGGGCTGCATGATGAAGGTATCCGTAGACGGGGATAACGTAACCGTAACGGGAAATACCTGCATACGAGGGGAGCAGTACGGGAAAAAGGAAGTGCTGAGTCCCAGGCGGATCGTAACGTCAACTGTTGAAGTGGACGACGGAAAGATCCCAAGGGTATCGGTTAAGACAAAAACAGATATACCCAAGGACAAGATATTCCAGTGCATGGAAGAAATACACCGGGTGAAGATCCATGCGCCTGTGGAGATCGGAGATATTATCATTCCTGACTGCGCGGGAACCGGAGTGCCGGTGATCGCAACAAAGGCAGTGAAAAAAGCAGGATAGGGGCTGCAAGGGGAAACGTGGCGGAAAGTAATGAATTTGTAAGTTGACGGGGAAACGTTCTATTGATAAAGTAGAAACACCAAACAGCATGTTTTTACAGAATGAAAGGAAAAAGAGCCATGAGGATCATTGATTTACTGGAAGAATCTCCGGTTATAGCAGCAGTGAAGGACGACGAGGGACTGGAGGAAAGCTTCAAGTCAGAGTGTACTATTATTTTTATCCTGTATGGCACCATCTGCAATATTGCAGAGATTGTCAGAAAGATCAAGAGCCACGGAAAGATCGCGATCGTACACGCGGATCTTATATCCGGATTAAGCTCCAGAGAGATCGTAGCAGATTTTCTGAAGCAGAATACGGAAGCGGACGGCCTTATCAGTACGAAGATGCCAGTGGTAAAGCGGGCGATGGCATTAGGCATGATCGGAGGGCATAGGACATTTGTTATAGACTCCCTTGCGCTTACAAATACAAAGAAGCAGATGGAAACATTCCGGCCGGACTTCCTGGAAATACTTCCTGGAGTGATGCCTAAAATACTGGAAGAAATACGCCAGTGCACCCATGTGCCGCTGATCGCAAGCGGACTGCTTTCCGATAAGAAAGATATGATCGCAGCGTTTTCTGCAGGAGCAGATGCGATCTCTACGACGAAAAAAGAATTGTGGTTTATGTGACCTGTATAAAAAGTTATTGCAGTTCCGTCAAAATCTTTATTTTTGACAGAACTGCTTTTTTATGATCTTTTAGCCTGCCCTTTTACCGCATCAATTTTTCCAGCACCTTTCTCAGATGTTCAAAATCGATGGGCTTGGAAACATGGGAATCCATGCCGGCCGCCGCGGTAGCCGCGATATCCTCCGCGAACGCATTGGCGGTAACGGCTATGATCGGGACGGCCGCCGCATCCGGACGGTCCAGGGCGCGTATGCGTCTGGCGGCCTCGCAGCCGTCCATCTTTGGCATCTGCATATCCATAAGGATCGCGTCAAAGGAAAAAAGCTGGGATCTTTCAAATTGCTCCACCGCTTCTTCCCCGTTCCATGCCTGGGTGACGCGGATATCGTTGTCAGAAAGGATCTCGGTAGTGATCTCCATATTGATCTCGTTGTCTTCCGCAAGAAGGATATGCTTTCCTTTCAGAAGATCATGGGCGCTTTCTTTATCCGGCGGCGTTTCCTGGCCTGCGGCGTCAGGAGCGCTCTTTCCGGCAGCGAAAGGAAGGATGATGGTGAATACCGTGCCTTCTCCCAGCTTGCTTTTTGCGCTTATCTCCCCGTTCATCTGGACAACAAGACTTTTGGTGATGGTCATTCCTAAGCCGGTGCCGGTGATCTGCCTGGAGCTGAACCGCGTTTCACGGACATAAGGATCGAACAGGTGGGGAAGAAATTCCGCAGACATTCCAATGCCAGTATCTTTAATAACAAATTTATACTTTCCGTAATCGCCCTCCGACAGCTGGCTTACAGATATGGAAATAGTATCCCCTTTATCTGTGAACTTCAAAGCGTTGGACAGCAGGTTGTTCAGGATCTGGTTGATACGGAGGGGATCGCCGGATACCCAGGAATTTTTCAGGCTGATCTCTTCCAAAAAGGTTTTCCCCGCCTCTTCCGCCTGGATGCGGAAGGTTTCCGCGCAGTCTTCCACGCAGGACCTCAGATCGAACTCCTGAGGATTGATCATGAGCATTCCCTGCTCCATGCGGGACATGTCCAGGATATCGTTGATCAGATATAAAAGCTGCTTGCTGGAAGCGCCGATCTTATCCAGGTAGGCGCGCACCTTTTCCGGGTCTTCTGCATGCTGGCCCGCCAGATCCGATAGACCGATGATGGCGTTTAACGGCGTCCTCATGTCGTGAGACATGTTGTTGAAAAAAGATTGCTTTGACTGCTCGTTTTTACGCGCTATCTCAAGGGCGTCCTGCAGAAGGCGGCGTTCCTGCAGCTGCAGGAGGCGCTCTTCATTTGTTTCGCGGAAACATAAGACCACTTCTTCCGGAGCGAGGGACTCGTCAAAAAGGACCCGCACGTCTACCCAGCGGTATTCTCCGTTAAAGTTCCTGAGAAATTCCCCGCCGAAATTGCGCACTCTTTTTGAGACGAGGCTGCGTATATTTTCCAGAGAAAAACTCTTCATATATTCGTCGCAGGTCTCAGGCTCGATCACTTCTTTCATGACCCGCAGCAGATCGTCGTAGCAGCCGGTCTGCGGGATGCGGCTGCGCACATAATCCGTGGCCTTGATCATTTCATAGGTGTTCTGGCCGTAATCCACGCGGTACAGAGCAAAATAAGAATTTCCAAGGACCCGCACCGTTTCATTTGTGCGCTCGATCTTTGCG
Source organism: Candidatus Lachnoclostridium stercoravium (assembly GCA_019118365.1). Lineage (GTDB taxonomy): Bacteria > Bacillota > Clostridia > Lachnospirales > Lachnospiraceae > Lachnoclostridium_A > Lachnoclostridium_A stercoravium. The sequence goes on from DWZA01000107.1 coordinate 13,843, forward strand.
TTCGCGCCCATCTCCTTCCAGGTCATCACCACAAGGGCGACAATGGAAAAGCCGGTGATGAGGCAAAAAAGAAGAATGAGGAAGTTCAGGGATCCCAGGATATTGTAGTATGGGATCGTGACAATAGAAAACCATCCGTTTTCCATCTCTGTAAAGTAAACGGCTCTTTTAAGGTTATCCGTATCAATGATATAGGAATCATAATTATCCAGTTCGCCTTCCCGTATCTTTGATATGATACTGTTTATATACTGCTGCAGCGCCGCGCCCTTCCTGTCGATATCCGAGTAGCTGTAGACCAGCGTTCCGGCGCCGTCGCAGAGAAAATAGGAATTCCCCTCTTCGAAATCAGCGGCGGTAAAATGAAATTGAAAGGTTTCTGGAAAGATCTCAAAAACGATCATGGCGTCGGCAAAGCGGCATTTCTGGGAAGCGGCGACTACTGGTTTACCGCTGTCAGGCTCCAGAAATACGTTGGTGAAAATGGTCTTTCCGTCGCTGGCCAGAGTCTTCTGATACCAGTCGCTTTCATAAATATCAGAAACAGCGTCCATGTCGTTTCCATCCGGCGTAAGGATCCGGCCGTCCAGGATGATGAAAGCTTCCACATTTCCCTCGCCTAAGACTGTTTCCAGGCGGTCATAGTAGACGTCAAACCACTGGGAGATCTCTTCCGGGGTGTTTCCGTCCTGGACCCGCTGGTCGACGGAAGCGGCGCCGAAAGAAAGCAGGGTCTCATATGCGGAAAGGATCCCTTGTTCCTCGGAAGCGTAATTCCTCGCCATGGAAATCCCAGTCACCTGGGCGTTGCGCAGCAGGGAGGATCTTAATATGAAGATCCCTGCGACCGTCAGGACGATAAGAAATAAAAAGGCAAAGATGCTGAAGCGGAGATTGTATAAGACCTGTTTGATATTTCCCTTTTTCCGTCCGGAATGCTGTTTTTTCACAGTAATACCCCCGTATTTAATAACCGATGTAGATCGCCCCGAATACAAAGAAGCACTGGGCGATGAAGCAGATCCCCATAAACGGCAGGAGCCATTTATAATATTTATAAAGAGGGATCCTGGCTGTAGCGCAGGCTACCAGCATGAAGCTTGTGGGCCAGATCAGATTGGAATAGCCGTCGCCGAACTGGAAGATCAGGACCGCAGTCTGCCTGCTCATGCCGATCATATCGGCTATAGGAGTGATGATAGGCATGGACGCCGTGGCCTGAGCGGAACCAGAAGGGATCAGCAGGTTTAAAAATGTCTGGAACAGGAGCATGAGGAAACCGTTGAGGTAAATGGATAAATCCTCGGCAATAGTAACGAAACGGTAAATAATGGTATCCATGATATTTCCCTTTTCCAGGATGATGCTTACAGCGCGTCCCACTCCGATCAGAAACGCCGACAGAGCGCCCTGGCCGAAACCTTCTACAAGAGTCATGGCGATCTTGTTGGAAGTCCATCCGTTCAGGAAACCGGAAATAATAGCGAGCATCAGGAAGACAGCGGCCACTTCGTCAAGATACCAGCCGTCTGACAGAACGCCCCAGGTCATAAAGATCAGGGAGGCGATAAGACCAAGAAGGATCAGAAAACGTTCCGCCGTCATGGGGGTATATAAAAGAGAGCTGTCTGGTTTCATGTCAGAATAATCTATGCCGTGGGTCAGGCTGGAAGAAGGATCTTTTTTTACTTTTCCGGCATAATAAAGGACATAGATAACAGTGAGGACAGTCATGACCCCAAGGATCAGAAAGCGGTATGCCAGCCCGGAAAATAAAGGCACGTCAGTGAGGGCCTGAGCTACTCCCACAGTGAACGGATTTATGGTGGCGGAGGCAAAGCCCATGCCTACCGGGATGATGGACAGGCCGAGCCCTACCATAGCATCGTATCCAAGAGCTATGCTGACCAGCACGAACACAGGGACAAACGGCAGGATCTCTTCGTAAGACAGAGCTCCTGTAGAGGCCCATACGGAGAAAAAGATGATGATGGACGCCAGCCATAATTTTTCGAAGCGTTCATGGCGCTGGATAAACCGGAGCAGGTGGGAAATGAGAGAATCCAGAGTTCCGGTCTTTTCCAGAAGATAACAGCTGGAATAAACGCAGAATATCATAAAAGCGATATCCGCCGTGGCTACCAGGCTTTCTTCCAGAGAAATGAAAAGCTCAAAAAAGCTTACGGGAGTCCTTTCTATGTAGTGGAACGTGCCGGGAACAGCCGTCAGATGACCGGTAACTTCATTGTAGGCCCGGTCGTAAGCGCCGGCGGGCAGCACCCAGGTAAGCAGAGCGGACATGGCGCTCATAACGATCAGGATAACGAGAATGTGGGGAATCTCCCACCTTTTTTTAGACTTGCCGGAATCAGTATTCATATAAATAACCCCCTTTGATACGCTTAGTTAGATTGTAAAAAAGATGTTAATGTATGTCAAGAAAAAGCGCGCGTCCAAAGTGCTATCATTTTTCTATTGTATAAGAAATGCCTCCATGGTAAAATGAAACCAATGTTATTTTACAGAACTGGAAGGGTGATATATGGCAGGAAAATTATACTTATGCGCAACGCCGATCGGAAACCTGGAGGATATTACATTCCGGGTATTGAAAACGCTGGAAGAAGCGGATCTGATCGCCGCGGAGGACACGCGCCACAGCATTAAGCTCCTGAACCATTTTAATATCCGGACTCCTATGACCAGTTACCACGAGTATAATAAAGTGGAGAAGGCCAGATATCTGGTGGAAAAGATGCAGGAAGGGCTGCAGATCGCCCTGATCACAGACGCCGGGACGCCGGGGATATCGGATCCGGGGGAAGAACTGGTGAGACAGTGCTGCGAGGCCGGGATCGAAGTCACATCGCTTCCAGGAGCCGCCGCGTGTATTACCGCGCTCACTATTTCCGGACTGCCCACCAGAAGATTCTGCTTTGAGGCGTTTCTCCCAGGGGAAAAGGCGGACAGGAAGGAGAGGCAGAGGATCCTGGAGGAGCTGAAACAGGAAACCAGGACGATCATTCTCTATGAAGCTCCCCATCACCTGGAAAAGACTCTGACGGATCTTTACGAAGCGCTGGGCGACAGGAGGACGGCGGTGTGCCGGGAACTGACTAAAAAATATGAGACAGCATTCCGGACGACTTTAAAAGAAGCTGCGGAATTCTATAAAAAGGAAGAGCCAAAAGGCGAATTTGTCATTATAATAGAAGGCAAAGCGGCAGAAGCTATAGAAGAAGAAAAGAAACGTTCATGGGAGGCGATGTCTATCGAGGAGCACATGAAGATCTATACGGATCAGGGAACGGACAGAAAAGAAGCGATGAAACTGGTAGCGAAAGACAGAGGAGTCAGCAAGAGGGAGATCTACCAGCATTTAAATGTAAAAGGATGACGCACAGCGGTAAACGAGAAAAAAGAAGGGGAAATCTATTGACAGACAATATAAGTTCCGATATTATTAGTTTGAATATCAAAGTATTTATGTTGGAGCAATAGATAGGATTAGCCATGACAACGAGAATTATAGGAACTGGTTCTTACGCACCAGAAAATGTGATCACAAATGACGACCTGGCAAAGATCATGGATACCAGCGATGAGTGGATTCGGTCCAGGACCGGGATCGGAGCAAGGCATATATGCGGCAAAGACGAAGGAGCGACCTATATGGCGATCGAAGCGGCCAAAAGGGCTGTGGAGATGGCGGGGATCGATCCGAAGGAGCTGGATATCATTATCGCGGGGACTTCTACTCCGGATAAATGCCTTCCCAGCTGCGGCTGCGAGGTTCAGGCGGCCATCGGCGCGGTAAACGCGGTAGCTTTTGACGTAAGCGCCGCCTGCTCAGGATTCATTTTCAGCCTGAATATCGTTCAGGGATTTTTCATGTCAGGAGTTTACCGGACAGCTCTTGTGATCGGCTGCGACGAGCTGAGCAAGATCATGGACTGGTCGGACCGGCGGACATGCGTTCTGTTCGGAGACGGAGCGGGCGCTGCGGTAGTCCGGGCGGAAGAGACGGGGATCCGTCATTTCCTCATGGGTTCCGACGGGGCGAGAGGCCCGGTCCTGGAATGTACCGCCAGGACTACAGGAAACTTCCTTACCGGCACCAGGCCGGATATCGGCTTTACTTCGATGGACGGCCAGGAAGTATTTAAATTCGCTGTAAAGAAGGTTCCGGAGTGCATTACGCAGCTTCTGGAAGAGACGGGCACAGATAAAGACGAGATCAAATATTTCATCCTCCATCAGGCGAATATGAGGATATTTGAGTCTATCGCTAAAAGGCTCAAGGTTCCGATGGAGAAGATCCCGGTCAATATCGAGCGCTACGGCAACACCTCCGGCGCGTCTATTCCGATCATTTTGGACGAAGTGAACCGGCAGGGAAAACTGGAACGGGGAGACAAGATCGTCATCGCCGGGTTCGGCGCAGGCCTTACCTGGGGAGCCGTGTTGATGGAGTGGTAAAAAAGACCATTTTTACTTGACAGGCATACAGTGACATAGTTATTATTGGTATTGATAGTAACAGGCAAAACGCCATAAACTATAACATTTTTAATTAAAAGGAGAATAAGACCATGTTAGAGAAAATGAAAGAAATTATTGCAGATCAGTTAAGCGTAGATGCAGATACGATCACAGAAGCTTCTTCCTTCAAAGAAGACTTGGGAGCTGATTCTCTGGATCTGTTCGAGCTGGTTATGGCTCTCGAAGATGAGTATTCTGTAGAGATCCCGGCAGAAGATCTTGAGAATCTTTTAACAGTTGGTGACGTAATGCAGTATCTGAAAGCAAAGGGTGTAGAAGAATAATGAAAACAAGAGTAACAGAGCTGCTGGGTATTGAATACCCGATCATCCAGGGCGGTATGGCCTGGGTAGCAGAGCATAACCTGGCAGCCGCCGTATCAGAGGCGGGCGGATTTGGACTGATCGGAGGAGCGAACGCTCCTGGAGAGGTAGTCCGCGAAGAGATCCGCAAGGCAAAGGAGCTGACGGATAAGCCGTTCGGCGTTAACGTCATGCTTATGAGCCCTCATGCCGACGACGTGGCTAAAGTTGTTGTGGAAGAAGGTATCAAAGTCGTTACCACAGGAGCCGGCAACCCGGCGAAATACATGGAGATGTGGAAGAACGCAGGGATCAAGGTCATTCCTGTAGTCGCCAGCGTAGGCCTTGCCAGGATGATGGAAAAGGCAGGCGCGGACGCAGTGGTTGCAGAAGGCACAGAGTCCGGCGGCCATATCGGTGAGGAAACGACGATGACACTTGTTCCGCAGGTCGTAGATGCAGTCAGCATACCGGTTATCGCAGCAGGCGGCATCGGCGACGGAAGAGGGATAGCTGCAGCGTTCATGCTCGGAGCTGAGGCTGTCCAGATCGGCACCCGTTTTGTTGTTGCGAAGGAGTCGATCGTACATGAAAACTATAAACAGCGCATTATCAAAGCAAAGGATATTGATTCCACCGTTACAGGCAGGAGCCACGGCCATCCGGTACGCTGTCTGAGGAACCAGATGACAAGAGAGTACATCAAGCTGGAAGCAGAGGGAAAATCCTTTGAAGAGCTGGAGTACCTGACCCTGGGGACCTTAAGAAGGGCAGTTATGGAAGGCGACGTAACAAACGGCACAGTCATGGCAGGACAGATCGCAGGCATGATCAAGAAAGAGCAGACCTGCAAAGAGATAATTGAAGAGATGATGGCGCAGGCAGAAACGCTTTTAAAAGGAGCCAGATAATGAGTAAAATTGCATTTATTTTCCCTGGCCAGGGAGCTCAGAAGGCCGGGATGGGAAAGGATTTCTACGAGGAAACAAAGACTGGAAAAGAGGTATTTGATACCGCCAGCGAATTGCTTGGCTTTTCCATGCCGGAATTGTGTTTTACAGAAAATGACAGATTGGATATTACAGAGTATACGCAGGCGGCGCTGGTGACTACCAGCATTGCCATGATGAAGGTCCTTATGGAAAGGACTGGCATCAGACCTGATGTGTCAGCTGGACTGAGCCTGGGAGAATATTGTGCATTGGTGGCCGCTGAAGTTATGAGCGAGGCGGATGCCATTACTACAGTCAGGCAGAGAGGCATCCTGATGCAGGGAGAGGTGCCGGTAGGCGTAGGCGCCATGGCAGCGATCCTTGCGCTGGATGCATCTAAGATCGAAGAAGTTCTGGGCGGCATGGAAGGCGTGGAGATCGCCAATTACAACTGTCCGGGGCAGATCGTTATCTCCGGCCTGAAAGAGGCCGTAGAGGAAGCCAGCGTAAAACTGAAAGAAGCAGGAGCAAAGAGGACGGTCATGCTGAATGTCAGCGGCCCATTCCATTCATCCCTTCTGAAGGGCGCGGGAGAAAAGCTGGGAGAGGTTCTGGAGAAAGTAGAAGTACATACTCCGGCTATTCCGTATGTGGCAAATGTGACGGCGCAGTACGTGACAAAGGCGGAAGATGTAAAGCCGCTCCTGAAAGAGCAGGTATCTTCTTCTGTAAGATGGCAGCAGAGCGTAGAGACTATGCTGGCGGACGGCGTCGATACATTTATCGAGATCGGGCCGGGGAAGACCCTGTCCGCTTTTATAAAGAAGATAACAAAGGACGTAAAAGTAGTCAATATAGATTCCATCGCGGCTATCGACGCCCTGGTGGAGAAAGGGCTGTAGGAGCTACAGCTTTAAAGACGCCGTAAAACGGCGGGAGGAGAATATGTTAGAAAATAAAGTAGCAGTTGTAACGGGGGCAAGCCGCGGGATCGGACGCGCGATCGCCATCCGTCTGGCCAAGGACGGCGCGGCAGTGATCGTCAACTACAACGGCTCCGCAGCAAAAGCGGAAGAAGTTGTAAAAGAGATCGAGAGTTTTGGAGGCAAAGCAGAAGCGATCCAGTGCAATGTTTCTGAATTTAAGAGCGCCGAAGAATTTTTAGGCGGCGTTGTTAAGAAGTACGGCAGGGTGGACATCCTGGTCAATAACGCCGGGATCACCAGAGACAACCTTCTGATGAAGATGTCAGAAGAAGAATTTGACGCAGTCATCGATACCAACTTAAAGGGAGCGTTTGACTGTATCCGCCACATTTCCCGTCAGATGTTAAGGCAGAAGGGTGGAAGGATCATCAATATCTCTTCTGTATCCGGCGTTGTGGGAAATGCAGGACAGGCGAATTACAGCGCTTCAAAGGCAGGGGTCATCGGCCTTACAAAGGCCACGGCCAGAGAGCTGGCAAGCCGCGGGATCACGGTAAACGCCATTGCTCCCGGATTTATCAGCACAGAGATGACGGACGCGCTTTCCGACTCTGTGAAAGAGGGAGCGGTAGCGCAGATCCCCATGAAGCACTTTGGAACGACAGAGGATATCGCGAATACCGTTGCGTTTTTGGCCTCTGAGGAAGCCGGATACATCACAGGTCAGGTGATCTGCGTAGACGGCGGCATGGCGATGTAAGGAGAGAAGATATGAAAAGAAGAGTGGTAGTAACTGGTCTGGGAGCTATTACTCCAATCGGCAACGATGTGGACAGCTTCTGGAACGCATTGAAAGAGAAAAAAGTAGGGATCGGACCGATCACATATTTTGATACAACGGAATACAAGGCAAAGCTGGCGGCGGAAGTAAAAGATTTCGACCCGAAGAATTATATGGACCCGAAAGCCGCAAAGAGGATGGAGCGTTTTTCCCAGTTCGCAGTAGCCGCGTCAAAGCAGGCTCTTGAGGACGCGGGCATCGATATGAGCAAGGAAGATCCCTATAAAGTGGGAGTTGCCGTAGGCTCAGGCATCGGAAGCCTTCAGTCTGTAGAGAGAGAATATAAAAAGCTTCTGGACAAGGGACCGGGGCGCGTGAATCCGCTCCTGGTACCGCTTATGATCAGCAATATGGCGGCCGGCAACGTTTCTATCCAGTTCGGCCTGAAAGGAAAGAGCATCAATATCGTAACTGCCTGCGCTACCGGTACCCACTGTATCGGAGAGGCGTTCCGCTCCATCCAGTATGGAGAGGCGGACGTGATGGTAGCAGGCGGCGCGGAAGCCAGCATTACCCCTATCGGAGTAGCTGGATTTACCGCTCTTACCGCGTTAAATACAACCGACGATCCTCTGAGAGCGTCCATTCCGTTTGATAAGGACAGGAACGGCTTTATCATGGGCGAAGGATCAGGCGTGGTAGTTCTGGAATCCTTAGATCACGCCCTTGCAAGGGGAGCGAAGATTTACGCGGAACTTGCCGGATACGGCGCTACCAGCGATGCGTTCCACATCACTTCCCCGGCGGAAGACGGAAGCGGCGCTGCGAAGGCCATGGAATTTGCCATCCAGGACGCAGGCATGAAGCCGGAGGATGTAGACTATATCAATGCTCACGGAACAGGAACTCATCACAACGATCTTTTCGAGACGCTGGCGATCAAGGCGGCTTTTGGCGAGCACGCCCATAAGGTCAGGATCAATTCTACAAAGTCCATGATCGGACATCTGCTGGGAGCGGCAGGCGGCGTGGAATTTATCACCTGCGTAAAATCTATCGAAGACGGTTTCGTACACGCTACAGCAGGACTGGTGAACCAGGACGAGGAATGCGACCTGGATTACACAAAGGGCGAAGGCGTGCCGATGGAAATAAACTGCGCGATCAGCAACTCCCTGGGCTTTGGCGGCCACAACGCGACCTTGCTGGTTAAAAAGTACAGGGAATAGGGGGTAGTTCAGCAATGGAAGTAAAGGATATCATAAAGTTAATGCAGGCTGTTTCAGAAAACGGCCTGACCAGCTTTGAGCTGGAAGAGGGCGATACAAAGCTTTCTATCAAAAAGAAAGCGGAAGGCCCTCATACAGTAGATTTCAAGATCGACAACAATATGCCGGCTATGGCCGCGGCTATGCAGGCCCAGGCGGCAGGCGCCATGATGGCGGCAAACGCCGCACAGTTTACCGCTGCGCAGCCGGCCATTCCTGCGGCAGCGCCTGCAGCGGCTCCCCAGGGCGAGGCTGCTCAGGAAAGCGGCGGGAGCGATATCCAGTCGGATAAGGTAGTGAAGTCTCCTCTTGTAGGCACGTTCTACAGCGCACAGTCTCCGGATGCAGAGCCTTTCGTAAAAGTAGGGGACACAGTCAAGAAGGGACAGGTTCTCGGCATAATCGAGGCGATGAAGCTGATGAACGAGATTGAAAGTGAATATGACGGTGTTGTAGAGGCTGTTCTGGTTGAAAATGAAGAGGTTGTAGAATACGGTCAGCCATTATTTAGGATCCGATAAATACCGCAGCGAGAATGCAGATGATGGCAGCCTTTCGGAGAATATCTTCCGGAAGGCTGTAGCGTTAAAGAAGGAGAAAATATATGTTAGGAATCAAGGAAATCGAAGCGATCATCCCGCACAGGCATCCATTTCTTCTGGTAGACTGTATCGAGGAAGTAGAGCCGGGCGTAAGAGCCGTAGGCTATAAGGCGGTAACCTTTCACGAACCGTTTTTCGCAGGCCATTTTCCCCAGGAGCCGGTCATGCCGGGAGTGCTGATCGTGGAAGCGTTAGCTCAGACTGGAGCGGTGGCGATCTTAAGCGTAGAGGAGAATAAAGGAAAAGTAGCGTATTTTGGAGCGATCAACAGCGCGAAATTTAAGAGAAAAGTAGTTCCGGGGGACAAGCTGAAGCTGGAATGCGAGATCATCAAGCAGAAAGGCCCGGTAGGGATCGGAAAAGCTACCGCCAGCGTCGACGGGAAGGTAGCGGTATCTGCAGAGCTTACTTTTATGATTGGATAGGTGAAAGAGATGTTTGATAAAATATTAATCGCCAACCGCGGCGAGATCGCGGTCCGCATCATCCGCGCCTGCAGAGAGATGGGGATCAAGACCGTAGCCGTTTATTCAGAAGCCGACAGGGAATGCTTACATACCCTTCTGGCGGATGAAGCGATCTGCATCGGACCTGCTCCGTCCACGCAGAGCTATCTGAACATGGAGCGTATCATTGCCGCGACCGTTGCTTTAAAGGCGGACGCCATCCATCCCGGATTCGGCTTCCTGTCAGAGAACGCCCGTTTCGCGGAATTATGCCAGAAGTGCAATATCACATTTATCGGCCCTTCCGCAGATATCATTAATAAGATGGGCAATAAGTCAGAGGCAAGGAAGACCATGATGGAAGCGGGGATCCCCGTAGTGCCGGGCAGCAAAGAGCCGGTATACACGGCGGAGGACGGCCTGGCAATGGCAAAAGAGATCGGCTTCCCGGTCATGATCAAGGCGTCGTCCGGCGGCGGCGGAAGAGGTATGAGGATCTCCAGGAGCGAAGAGGATTTTGAAGCTAATTTCCAGAACGCCCAGCTGGAGTCCATCAAGGGATTTTCCGACGATACCATGTATATCGAGAAATATATTGAGAAGCCAAGGCATATTGAGTTCCAGATCATGGCGGATAAATATGGCAACGTAGTCCACCTGGGAGAAAGAGACTGCTCGATCCAGAGACGCCACCAGAAAGTCCTGGAGGAGTCTCCGTCCGTAGCGATCTCCCCGGAGCTTAGAAAGATCATGGGAGAGACGGCGGTCCGGGCGGCAAAGACCGTAGGATATGAAAACGCCGGGACCATCGAGTTCCTTCTGGATAAAGATAAAAACTTCTACTTTATGGAAATGAATACCCGTATCCAGGTAGAGCATCCGGTAACGGAGATGGTAACAGGCATCGACCTGATCAAGGAGCAGATCCTGGTAGCTTCCGGAGAACCTTTAAGCGTGAAGCAGGAAGACGTCGTTATAAGCGGCCATGCCATCGAATGCAGGATCAACGCAGAGAATCCTCAGAAGAATTTTATGCCGTGTCCTGGCAGGATCACCAATATCCTCATACCAGGCGGAAAAGGGGTGCGTGTAGATACCCATATCTACAGCAATTATACGGTTCCTCCCAACTATGATTCCATGCTTTTGAAGCTGATCTGCCATTCCAAGGACAGAGAGACAGCGATCGCCAAGATGAGAGGGGCATTAGGAGAATTGATCATCGAAGGGATCGATACGAACATCGATTTCGAATTTGATATCTTAAGCAATGAAGCATTCCAGGATGGAGATGTGGATACAAACTTCATTCCGACCTATTTCCCGCAGTATTGTAAAGAATAACAAGGCGTGCGCTGGCAGGAGCCGGCACAGAGCAAAGGTTAATAAGGAGAGATACCGATGTTAAAAGATATGTTTAAAAAGACTTATACTTTGATCGACACAAAGTATAAGCGGCCGGGAAGATCCGAGGAACCTTCGATTCCCCAGGGATTATGGAGAAAGTGCAATAAGTGCGGCCAGCCGATTTATGTTGAAGACGTAAGAAATAATTACTATATCTGTCCGAAGTGCAACGGATATTTCCGCGTCCATGCTTACCGCAGGATCGAGATGGTCATTGATCCGGGAACCTTCGAAGAATGGGACAAGCACATGGAATTCAGCAATCCCTTAAATTTCCCAGGCTATGAGAAAAAGGTCCAGGCGGCAAAGGAAAAGACAAAACTGGACGAGGCTATCGTAACCGGAAAAGGCCGGATCAACGGACGCGAGACTGTGATCGGAGTCTGCGACGCGCGGTTTATGATGAGCAGCATGGGCCATATCGTAGGCGAGAAGATCGCCAATGCTGTGGAAAGAGCTACAGCGGAAAAACTTCCGGTGATCATTTTTGCATGCTCCGGCGGCGCCAGGATGCAGGAAGGGCTTGTGTCTCTTATGCAGATGGCCAAGACTTCAGCTGCCTTAAAGAAGCATCATGAAGCCGGCCAGCTGTTTATCAGCGTGCTGACAGATCCTACTACAGGCGGAGTGACGGCCAGCTTTGCCATGCTGGGAGACATTATCCTGGCAGAGCCAAACGCCCTGATCGGATTCGCAGGTCCACGCGTGATCGAGCAGACTATCGGCCAGAAGCTTCCGGAAGGATTCCAGAGAGCGGAGTTCCTTTTGGAGCATGGTTTTGTAGATAAGATCGTAGAGCGTGAAGATCTGAAGGATACTTTAAGCCAGATCCTGAAGATGCACGAAAGGAAAACTCCTGAGGAATGCGCCCGTCTGATACGGGAAGCGCAGGACGAGGAGAAACGTGTGGAAGAGCTTCACGCCCAGGATAAGAAAGACGAGACGGAAAAGGAAGAAAAAGGCCGTTCATCGAAGAAAAACAAAGAAGAGGCAGAAAAGACGGCATGGGACAAGGTGCTCCTTTCCCGTCAGGCAGACCGTCCGGCGGCGCTGGATTATATCCGCGCGATCTTTGATGAGTTTATAGAATTCCATGGCGACCGGTATTTTAAAGACGACGGTGCGATCGTCGGAGGTATCGCCACGTTCAGAGGGATACCGGTAACCGTCATCGGCCAGCAGAAGGGCAAGAATACCAAGGAAAATATTAAGAGAAACTTCGGAATGCCGTCTCCGGAAGGCTACCGCAAGGCGCTCCGGCTGATGAAACAGGCGGAGACGTTCGGACGCCCCATCATCTGCTTTGTAGATACGCCAGGCGCGTTCTGCGGCATTGAAGCAGAAGAGAACGGGCAGGGAGAGGCGATCGCAAGGAACCTGTTCGAGATGTCCGACCTGAAGGTTCCGGTGCTTTCTATCATGATCGGAGAAGGCGGCAGCGGCGGCGCCCTTGCTATGGCTGTGGCCAATGAAGTATGGATGATGGAAAACGCCATTTATTCTATCCTTTCCCCGGAAGGCTTTGCCTCGATCCTCTGGAAAGACAGCAAAAAAGCTCCGGAAGCTGCAAAGTATATGAAGATCACGGCCAAGGATATTTATGAATTGCATCTGATCGAGCGGGTGATCCCGGAAAAGGAGCCTGCGTCCAGCGAAACGCTTCCGGCTATCGCAGAGGATATCAGGCGCGATTTAGACGACTTTTTGAAAAAATATCTTCCTGTTCCAGGCGAAGAGCTTGCGCAGCAGAGATATGAAAGATTCAGGAGAATGTAATGAATAAAGATCAGCCATTGGTAATTGGAGATTTAACAGTAAAAAGGCCTGTTGTCCAGGGAGGCATGGGAGTGGGTATCAGCCTCTCATCCTTGGCTGGCGCTGTCGCAAAAGCTGGCGGAGTGGGTATCATTTCCACAGCTCAGATCGGATTTCGGGAAGAAGATTTTGTAAAGCATCCACAGGAAGCAAACCTCAGGGCGATCGGCAAAGAATTCCGGAAGGCGAGAGAGATCTCTCCGGACGGCGTGTTAGGTTTTAACATCATGGTCGCTACCAGGGATTATGAACTGTATGTCAGGGAAGCTGTAAAAGCCGGCGCGGATATCATCATCTCAGGGGCTGGGCTTCCAGTAGACCTTCCTGCCTACGCGAAAGGCAGCAGGACAAAGCTGGCGCCTATTGTATCTTCAGCCAAATCAGCCCGCGTGATCTGCAGGCTGTGGGACAGAAAATATAAGAGAGTCCCGGATCTTGTGGTGATCGAGGGCCCGCTGGCAGGCGGCCATCTGGGTTTTTCCAGAGAAGAGCTTCATCAGTACGGAGCAGATACGGAAGACGTTCCCGCTACCTACAAGAGAGATCTTTATGACCAGGAGATCCGTTCCATTATGGCGGTGGTGCAGGAATTTGAGAAGAAATACAGCACAAAGATCCCGGTTGTGATCGCAGGCGGCATTTATGACAGACAGGACGTTATCCACGCAATGGACGATCTGGGCGCGGACGGCGTTCAGGTAGCCACACGCTTCGTCACTACGGAGGAGTGCGACGCCCCCATGGCATACAAGCAGGCATATATCAACGCCAGGAAAGAAGACATCGTCATAACGAAAAGCCCGGTAGGCATGCCGGGGCGGGCGATAAAGAATCCGTTCCTGGATCAGGTGACGGATCAGCCGGCAAAGATCAGCTGGTGCTACCAGTGCCTGGAGCACTGCAATCCGGCAAACATTCCTTACTGTATAACAAAGGCTCTTGTAAACGCTGCGATCGGAAATGAAGACGAGGCTCTTCTGTTCTGCGGAAGCAACGCTTACAGGGCGGAGAAGATCGAGACAGTTCCAGCGGTCATGGCGGAGCTGTGCGGCGAAAACTAAACGATCAGAAAGCGGTTCATACTATGGACAGTCCGTTCAGGTATGGCCGCTTTTTTATGTGAAAGCTCTGTCAGGCGCCGATGTGGACTTCATGCTTGCATGTATGGCCGCATCGGCATTTGACAGACAAAAAAGTTCTGCTCCCTGTCCGGTCCGCATAGATTTATCCTGAAAACAGGATGGATGTGAAGACTATGCTGAATTATATCTGGTCGGTCATGATGATCGTGGGGATCCTGTGGGCGGCTCTCCACGGGAATCTTGAAGCAGTGACGGAGGCGGCTCTGGATTCCGCCAGGGAAGCCGTTACCCTGGGAATATCCATGCTGGGGATCATGGCGTTCTGGAGCGGTATTCTGGAGATCGGAAACGGGGCGGGACTGATCGGGCTGCTTTCGGAGAAGATGAAGCCGGTCCTGCGTTTCCTTTTTCCCAGGCTTCCTGACAGCCATCCGGCTATGAAGCAGATCGCCGTAAATATGATCGCCAACATCCTGGGACTGGGATGGGCCGCGACGCCTGCAGGCTTAAAGGCTATGGAAGAGCTGAAGGAACTGGAAGAGGAAAGAAGAAAAAAGGGCGGAGACGCCTTTGCCCCGGATACGGCCAGCAACGAGATGTGCACATTCCTGATCGTTAATATTTCATCGCTGCAGCTGATCCCTATAACTATGATCGCTTACCGCAGCCAGTACGGAAGCGTGGACCCGGCGGCGATCACAGGGCCGTCCCTGATCGCAACGGCTGCGAGCACAGCGGCGGCGGTGGTGTTCTGCAAGGTGATGGACCGGAAGCAGAAGGGGAAAATTCTGTGACAAAATGTGGTTTAAAGGGTATAATAGAAATATCTGAAACTTTAAAACAGGCCATAGAGAATGAGCGGAGATTGATATGGAAAAATTAGTCAGGGAAGAGGTCGGAAAACTTTTAAGTGTAGGGAAAGAAAATGGCGGAATAAGAACAACAACGATTATGCAGTTGCTCAATGATTTGCGGGAATACTCAGATGAACAATATGAAGAAATATTGAATTTGATTGAAGAAGAGAAAATTAATTTAATTGTGGATTCTACAGAAGCCAGGACTACTTTTTTGGATTCCAGTAAAATTTCTATTGTTTCAAAAACACTAAGTGTAGAAACTATTGTGAAAAAATTAAAATATGGAGAAATTGATCTGGATACTGACTTTCAAAGAAAAAGAAGTCTGTGGAGCGATAATGTAAAAAGCCAGCTTATAGAGTCTCTTATGATACAGCTTCCTATACCCCCTATGTATTTTGATGCAAGAAATACCAATAAATGGCAGATCATAGATGGATTACAGAGGCTCTGTACATTAAATGAATTTCTCATAGAAAAAAAGTGGAAGTTAACAGGATTGGAATACCTGACAGATTATAATAATTGTGCGATGGAAGATCTGCCCAGAATATACCAGAGAAGGATAGAAGAAGGACAACTGACGTTTTACCTGATTTTACCAGAAACTCCGGAGGAAGTGAAATACAGCTTATTTAAAAGAATCAATACGCCGGGGCTGCGTCTTGAACCTCAGGAGATCCGTCATGCATTATTTCAGGGTAAAGCGACAAAATTACTGCAGGACTTGGCAGAATCAAAAGAATTTTGTGATGCCACTAATAATGATGTCGCTTCCAGCAGAATGCAGGACAGGGAAATGGTGCTAAGATATCTGGCTTTGCATTATTTGGGTGAAGAGGCATATAGAAACCGTTCTATAGATGAGTACCTTAACGCAGCGATGGTTTTTTTTAATAAGCAGACGGACGAGTTTATCGAGGATTGTAAAAAGCTGTATTTTAAGTCTCTGGCATGTGTATACGGTATATTTGGCAAGTATTCTTTTAGAAGGATATCAAAAGTCAGGAGAAACGATCTGAAACCAATCAATACCGCATTATTTGAAAGCTGGATGAATGGAGTTGCACAGTTAAGTGACGATGATAGAAAAATTTTAATTGAGAAAAAAGAAACGGTACAAAATTTATATATCGATGAATTGGATAAAAAAAGTTCATTCTATAGTGATATAGGTTCCGGAAAATATCGATCATTTGTTAGAAGGAATGAAACGATCCAAAGGATAATACGGGAGGTTTTAAATGAAAATACAGAGCCTGCATTTGAAAAATTTTAAATGTTTGGAAAATGTAAAATTTGAATTTGGAAACTTAAATTTACTGGCAGGAGCTAATGGCTGCGGAAAATCATCCTTGATCCAATCGCTGCTGCTGCTCCGCCAGTCATACGAAAAAACAGGAAATGCAGATACACTCTTAACGTCTGGAAATTATATTAATTTAGGCGCGGCAAATGATATATTGTACGATAATGCGGATAAAAATGAAGATATTTCATATTTGATCTGTGACGAAATGGGAAATACTCTGGAATTATCTTATAAATATGTTTCAGAGAGCCATGGATTAAAATGCAAAGTTAGCCCTAAAACCGATTTAGGAAATTTAAATATATGGGGGAACGGATTTGAATACTTATGCGCGGAAAGAATAGCGCCTCAGACAATATATTCCTCTTTAAATCAAACGGATTTTTTAGGACTGCATGGAGAAAATGCATTTAATTTCCTTGAGGAATATGGAGATGCTTTAGAAGTTGATGAAAGTTTTTTTGATGGTACTGATAATAAATACTTGCTGTATTATGTAAATCAATGGTTAGAGAGAATATTTCCGGGATTTACAGCCCGCCTTTCTAAAATAGCAGAAGCGGATGCTGTAAGTTTGCGCTATGCAGAAAAAATAAGAGACAGGGTTGGAAATCCACATAGAGCTATCAATGTTGGTTTTGGTATTACCTATGTATTACCCATTTTAGTTGCATTATTAAAAGCCCAAAAAGATAATATGATAATAATTGAAAACCCAGAAGCTCATCTTCATCCCCGTGCACAAAGAATTATGGGCGAATTGCTTGCAAAAGCCGCTTTGACAGGAGCGCAGATAATTATTGAAACACATAGCGACCACCTCTTAAACGGAATTAGAATTGCTGCAAAAGAAAAGATTATAGAGGCAAATAAAATAAAAATGTTTTTCTTTATGAGAGAAGATGTAGGGATGCAGTATCATGTTAATGTCTACGCGCCTCAGCTCGATAATGAAGGTAATATTGATATATGGCCGGAAGGATTTTTTGACGAGTGGGATAATGCTTTAGCAAGATTATTTTAATGGAGGTACTATGGATATAGTTTTTAATGATATTTCCGTTCAGTATCCGTTCAGAGATAAATACGATGCTGTTGAAAAGATTAAAGAAAGTATAAAAATTCTGGCTTCTTTGCGTAAACAGGATTCTTCGTTTAAGTTAAGTTCTCAGGAAAAAATAACAGGAACAGAAATAGCTCCAGGATATTATTTTGAACAGCTTTTTAGTGAAAAAGAGGGGTTGCTAAGCCATAATTATAAAACAGCAATAAAAACATATTTTCTAAATTTTAATATGAGAACGTTTAAAAATGGAAAATTTGTTATTGACCAAAAAGAATCTGTACAGTGCGGATATGCATTTGAAGAAGGAAAGTTGCTGTTCAGCCTTCGGACAAGAGAGGAATTTTCCAAAGAAGTTATTAAAGGGAAATATACGAACGATAATATGAACTATTCAGAAGCAAAAATTGATAATATTGCTGAAGAAGACCATCTTGATATCCATTGGAAAAAATTAGGAAAACGAATATATAATCCAAGCCCTAAGCACAAAGTTGATTATGGATGGGGAAGCGATATGGATTTGAATGATCAGGAAGCCCAGATCGTACTGGATAAAGCTGTAGTAGCAGAAAACAGCGAAAAACATTTAATTGCAAAATATAAAGGGACATATTATTCATTCCGCTGCCATTGGAAAAATGAGTATCATGGATATCAGGATAATTCTATGCCAGAACATCTGAAACGGAAGCTTCAGGATATTTATCTTAACCAGTAAGGTCAGGTACATACATGATTTATTTAGACAACGCAGCCACAACTTTAAAAAAGCCTGCTTCCGTGATCGAAGCGGTCAAAACAGCCATGGAGTCTATGGGAAATTGTTCCAGAGGCATATATGGAAGCAGTATGGACGCCTTCCGCGTGATCTATCAGACCAGGGAAAAGTTGGCGGCGATATTTCACTGCAGGCCGGATCATGTGATCTTTACCTGCAATGCCACGGAAGCTTTGAATATGGCGATCCATGGGACGGCGGTCCCGGAAAGCCGGATCATTTCCACAGATCTGGAGCATAATTCTGTACTCCGGCCGCTGTACCGTCTGGAAGAGGAGCAGGGAATCGCCCTGGATTTTGTACGGGCGGACAGGCAGGGAAAGATATGCTATGAAGAGTTTGAGGAACGGATTCGTCCTGAGACACGGGCGATCGTCTGTACCCATGCCTCCAATCTGACGGGAAATATGCTTGATATCGGAAAGATCGGGGAAATCGCCAGAAAACACGGCCTGCTGTTTATCGTGGACGCTTCTCAGACAGCGGGGATTTATCCTATCGATATGGAGAAAATGGGAATTGATATCGTATGTTTTACCGGACACAAGGGCCTGATGGGGCCTCAGGGAACAGGCGGCTTATGCATCCGGGAAGGAGTTCCCATTAAGCCGTGGAAGATCGGAGGAACAGGGGTGCAAAGCTACAGCCGCGCTCAGCCTTCCGCTTTTCCGGAGCTTTTGGAGGCGGGTACTCTGAACAGCCACGGCATCGCGGGGTTGTCCGCGGCGTTGGATTTTATCAGGGAAACCGGGCCGGAGAAGATCCGGGAAAAAGAACTGGGGCTTATGAGACGGTTTGCCGACGGAGTGTCAAAGATACCGGGGATCCGGCTGTATGGAGATCTTTCAGCGGATAAAACGGCGATCGTTGCTTTAAATATAAAAGATTATGACTCTGGCGAGGCGGCGGACGCTCTCTGGCAGGATCATGAGATCGCAGTCCGGGCCGGGGCCCACTGCGCCCCAAGGATGCATGAGGCGCTGGGAACCAGGGAACAGGGAGCGGTGCGCTTCAGCTTTTCCTGGTTTAATACAGAAGAAGAGATCGACCAGGCAGTGCAGGCGGTGGAGGAGCTGAGCAGACTATAAAAACAGCTGTTTTTTATTCCTCTTATCTGCGCTGCGCTGAAAAATATGACGATAATATCTCTTTGATATGCTGATACCGGCGGGCATAAGAATTTTCTACACGGATCAGCTGCATATGATGCTGCCGGCAGATTTCATACTTTTTATTATCTCTGTTTTTTACTACGTCATTTTCGTAGTGCTCTTTGCCATCAAGCTCTATTACAAGCACAGGATACTTGCGGTCACCGTGCTTCTCATATACCACAAAGTCAAAACGTCCGGTATAAAACAGGTCGTTATATCTGGAAGAATTTTCGAATACCTGGGAAACGGCGACTTCTTTTTCTACGGAAAAGCGATTTTGCGTCAACCATAAGTTGTCTAAAGCATGACTTAAAGTTGTAAGAAAAGCCTCCTCTGTAGCTGTGCTGAAAGGCTTTACTCCTAAAGCTCTGGAGTGAGTCTGCTTTGGCGCAACTGTCGATGTTCCATTGGATTGTACATAACGTATCAGATCATACAGATCGTCTTCCTCGCCGTCCCGATGAAGACGGTTGATATTCGCCATACTGGAGAGCAGGATCAGCTGTTCTTTTGCCCTTGAAACGGCTACATTTATCAGCTCCCGGTTATTTTTCAGCCATTGATAGGTACCGTCGTATGTCTGATCTGTCAGAGCGGTGGAAAATAAGATAACGTCCTTTTCGTCTCCCTGAAAGGCATGTACTGTGCCGCATGAAACCTGGTTTAGCCCCTCTTCTTTCAGTCTCTGCTCAATAGCGGATTTTTGATTTACAAAAGGCGTGATCACGCCAATAGACTTATTCCGATTAAAG
Source organism: Candidatus Lachnoclostridium stercoravium (assembly GCA_019118365.1). Taxonomy (GTDB): domain Bacteria; phylum Bacillota; class Clostridia; order Lachnospirales; family Lachnospiraceae; genus Lachnoclostridium_A; species Lachnoclostridium_A stercoravium. Next base: position 33,868 of record DWZA01000107.1, read on the forward strand.
GAAGCAAAGCGGACGATCTCTTCAATTTCTTCTGGAGAAGTGTTTTTATGATAACAGCAGGAACCGTCTACGTCGATATATTGAAGAGGGTTCTTTTCCTTGCTCTCCGAGCAGATCTTCAGTTGGGAATTATAATATTTTCGGTTGTTAAAACCAATGATCTTTTTATCGCAGCGGTAGTGACGGCGCAGGAGAACTTCATCGCTTACACAGTCGCAGGAAAGATACGTTTTGTAAACAGAGTTTGCGCGGTAATCATATTCATCAGAAATCTGATATTTCTTTCGCAGTACCTGATTGGACAGCTCTGGAAGGAGAATCACCGGATTCAGCTGCTGAGGATCGCCTACCAGCATCAAACGCTTTCCTCTGATAATAGGAACCAGGGAAATGGCCGTATTGCACTGGCTGGCTTCGTCCATAATGACCATATCAAATTTTGGAACAGGTTTTCCTAATCGATGAGAGGAAATACACGTCGTCTCTACAACAGGAAATATCCGAAGAAATTCCGTTAGATTCTCATCATCATTTAAATACGCCTGAAACTGCTCTATACGTTCTTCTTCATTTCCCAGATAGAGGATATTTTTAAGCTTTTGATTTTTAGGTTCTCCAATCCGCTGAAGATATTTTGCAGATATATAATATAAATATTTTTGCAGTTCTTCGCTGCCGCCTGCAGCCAGTCCTACAGCTTCTTCTTCTGAGATTTCTCCCAGAGCGCCAATCCGCTTCTCCACTTGTTCTAACTGACGTCCGCCAAGGTTTGCCTGAAAATTGACCATTTGCAGGGAAGTCCTATGATCTTTTTCATAATCCAGCAGACGGAGGATCGTTTCCTTCCTCTCTTTTAAATCCAACATATCGTCGTACTTTTTTAATATGTGAGAAAGCCGTTTTGCACGTTCGGCCTGCTCTGATCTGTTCCGTTCAAGAGTGGAGGCATATACGTTGATCTGAGAAGCCTGTTCGTATAACTGGCGGATCTGGTCCAGCGCCTCTTTCATCTTTTTCTGATTTCCCAACCGGACTGCCGGAAATAAAATTTTTTTTCCGCGATATGATAAGGAAGATAATTTTTTTGCGACTCCGTCGATAGGATGGTTGTTGTAAGAAACAAATAGTACGGTTTTTTCGTTAAAAAAAGCAGTGATGATCGTATCTACGATCGTATTGGTCTTCCCTGTGCCGGGAGGACCCTGTACATAAGATACCGGATATTTCATCCCATTGTGGATCGCCAAAAGCTGGTCCATATTTACCTTTCGGTCTGGCAGAGCGATAGGAAGAGAACGTCCTCCGCGCGGCCTGTCCAGAAGTTCTCCGAAGAAAGCCCGGATCGGAACAGTGATCTCTCCGGTCTGATACATTTCCAATATCCCATTATATTCTTTGTGAAGATCCAGTGGAATATCTATTCCCAAACCTATCATATAAGGCAGGTCGTCTACCATACGTCCGGGGCCGATCGATGCGGTCAGCCTGTTTTTTATCTCCTCCTGATTTTTTTCGAAATCATTCAGAAGCTCATAATCATCTCCGTCAAGAAAGCGGCGGATACTTTCTTTTTCCCCGCCTACAGTAAATTCTGTGCAGACTGTTATGTGGTCTTCCGGACGAAGACACCGGGCTTTTACATCTAAATGGACTTTTTTGTATGCAAGAGTATAAAGGCCCCTGGGCGTATAAATACTCAGAACGTTTACGGCTAATCTTTGTATCCGCAGCCGGTCCTGTGTATCCTTATCCTGCTCAGTCCTTTTTTGAAAATACTCTGTGATCATCCGGAACTGTTCGTCATCCAGACGACAGATTCCGCCAGAGAAACTTTCACGGTCAAAATGCTGTATCAAAGTAAAATCCAGGCGATAGGGAGTGGCGTCCATTCGGCTGCAATCTTCCAGATAATTTAAAATTTTCAGATTTGCCCCGTGGTCGAATAGTCCCCGGTATTTTTCCGGATTCAGCCCGATATCGGATACAAGGCGGGAATTTACTGGATAATAGGTTCCGTCCAGCAAGTGAGACGCTATGATAGAATCAATATAGATTTTTTCAAATCGTTCCAGGTGGAGAGTTCCCAGGTGAAGGCCTTCTACAGTAAGAACCCTTTTCGCTGGATTGAGATCACAGATTCCGATCCAGTATTTAGTGAGCTGATCCTTTTGATTACGGTACTCAATGCTGAGCCATTTGCCCTCATGGATCGCCTGGAACAGATCGCGGCATACAGACGTCATATCAGCTGCTTTCCTTTCGGCAGTTTATCATGGATAGTTGTAAATCTTTGATACCGGCTTGTTCCGTGCTTCGCACTCCCACAAGCCTCAAAAACATTCATAATCCGCTCATTTTTCTGCGAAAGATGGCTGCTTATTCATGTTTTTAGCGGGTCCCAAGATCGAAAATCCTCTTGCAAGCAAGCTTGCATCGGATTTTCGACCTTTTGACCCTGGTATCATAAATATAGGACTATCATAGCATGTTTAATAAAATTCTAAAAGATATTATAGGATAATTCCAGCTGCTTCTTGTCCGGCCCTGGCCGGGCAAGAAGATGTGACGGCCTGAACCGATACAGGACTTAAAAAAGACAGGAGCCTATCGGAAATCGATAGTCCCTGTCTTTTTAAACGTCTGATAAAACAATTCAGCCGTGTATCTTCCCTCCAGCACAGAATGTGCTGGAGGGAAGCCTGGGATGTCATCCCTATGCCAGGATATATGTCAAATCGCTTTTACAAGCAAGCTTGTAACGCTCTTTATCATATATCCTGGCGCACGGCTGTTACAATAATATAGATTTACTGGATATCCTGATAGCCATCGTTGTAGGAAACCTCAGCTACAGTCTCGTCCATCACCTGGATCTCAAGAGTTTCAATACCAAAATTCTCTGTGAAGGTATTGCCAAGAGAAACAAGGATCAGGTCGCGGTTTTCCTCTGGAAGCTGAGAAATATTTAAAACAGCTTTGCTGAATTCAGGAGTGTTGGAAGAGACGTCAGGTCCGACAGATTCTTCTGCGCTTTCTTCCTCTGCGCCTTCCGCGTCTTCAGAAGCGCCTTCGGCCTCTGCGTCTTCGGAAGAAGCTTCTGCATCCTCGCCCTCAGATGCAGCCTCTTCGGATGCCGGCTCTTCCGCTGCGCCGCCGTTTTCATCCGGGATATAGAAGCCAAGGACAAGGGTATCCTCCGGCAGTACGCCGTAGTCGATAAGCTTAGCGAGAACGGACTGAGCGTCCAGAGTCTCTACGCCGTCCATCTCCTGAACAAGGCCGGTATTATCATCATTTAACGCATATATGGAAATGGTAGATAACGTAGGAGCATTGGGATCAGGAACCTTATCCTCCGCGCCTCCGGGAGCCTGTGTCTCGAATGTTTCTGCTGTCTCAGCCTGCTTTTCCGGCGTAGGCGTACATGCTGCAAGAGATAATACAGCCATAGCGCTTAACAGGCCCAGTGTTATTTTTTTCATAATTGTGCTGCCTCCTTATACTTCTTCCTGAAAGCTCCGGAACCATCCGTCCAGGTGCTTCAGGGTTTTTACAAGAACTTCCATTTCTTCAGAACTAAGGGAACTGCGGATGCCTTCTATCATCTTTCTGTGAAACTCCGCATGGTGCTCATAAGCGCGGCGCCCCTTCTCTGACAGAGAGATATAGACGATGCGCCGGTCTTTCTGCCCGCGGCGGCGGACAACATAGCCCTTTTTAACAAGGTTATTGACAGCGATAGTAAGCGTCCCAACGGTCACAGATAATTCCCTGGCTATCGCAGACATATTTTTCGAAGTATCTATGCCGATGGCCTCAATAACATGCATATCATTATTGGTGATATCCTGAAAATCCGAAGTGATGATGGCTTTCTGCTCCAGATCCATCACATCCCGGAAGAGTCCGACCAATACTCCGTTTAACGTTTCGTAAGTATCCACTTTTCCACCCTTCGTTCATTGATCACAAAAGCTTCCTACTGATTATACATGATTTCTTTGAACAGTACAACCTCTTAAATCCTTAGAAAATTCTTACGTTCCCCCTGACTTTTCTGTTAAAATTTTATAACCTGTTCCAATGTTCCTGAATGATATTCCATCAGGAAAGGGTCAGGAAGATGCAGGCCGCTGTGCCTGCTGCGGTAGCGACTGCGGCTCCAGCCAGAGTATATCGTGTTTTTGTTATCTTCACAGTCCCGAAATAAATGCTGATACAGTAAAAAACCGTTTCTGTACAGCTCATAAGGACGGACGCCATCATCCCTACAGCAGAGTCTGCGCCATATTCCTTAAAAATATCCAGGACCAGCCCGGTAGCGGCTGAATTGGAAATAAGCCTCAGAAGCAGCACAGGGACTACCGGGGCGGGAAGATGGAAAAAGGCGGCGGGAGTCTCTAAAAGCCCCGCCAGAAAATCCAGGAAGCCAGATGCCCGGAGAATGCCGGTGGCCGTGATCAGCCCTACAAGAGTAGGAAGGATCTGGAACACCGTTTTCATCCCGTCTTTTGCGCCTTTGAGAAAATCGTCAAATACAGGCCGTCCAGAGAGAAGGCCAAAGCCGGTGATATAAAATATGATCAAAGGGATGAGACAGCTGGAAAGAAACATGATAAAAGCCACGGCTTAGGACCTCCTGAATATTTATAGCTGTTTTTCCAGCCACTCCTTAAAACGGGGCCGGATAACGGTGAACGGGGCGGGGCCGGTGTCCAGAAGGAATCTGTGAAATTCCACAGGCCGAAAGGCGTCTTCTAAGGCGTCTTCCGCTTCCCGTCTCATAGAGGCGATCTCCAGATAGCCTACATAATACTCCAGATAATTAGCGGGATTTTCCACCATGGTCTGGAAGATCTCGCTGACAGCCGCCTCATCGGAAATAGAATAGACGTCCTTTAAAAAAGCGGCCACATCGTCTTTCTGCCATCCATAATAATTGATCTGCAGGTCCAGGTAGGCGTGAAGACCAAGAAGGTTGGAGCGGTTGTGCATAAGGACCTTCTGCAGATTTCTGTTTAACCCGTTATCAAAAAAATAGGAAAGAAATTCCACGTATGTCGCCCAGCCTTCCGTATAGGAACCGAAGGACAGAAGGTGGCGGATGGGAGAAGAGTTTTTATTGATAAAATACACCGTCTGGTACAGATGACCGGGATAGCCCTCGTGAGCCAGAGTAGGATAAAGAGGCTCATCCTGAAAACGCTCGTTCCGGTTGATGTAGATCACATTATCCTCATAGCGGTCCAAAGGAGGCAGGATATAAAAGGCAGGACTTAAGGAAAGCTCCAGAGCTTTTGGGATATCCTTTACCGTATAGCTGCACTCCGGCAGGGCGGGAAAATCGGCGGTTATCTGTTCCTGCAGGCTGGAAAGGATGGCTTCCGGCTCTGTAAAGCGGAAGGACGGTCCGTAAACCTGGGAAATGATATCCGGATCATCCTGGATCACAGAGGCGACGGCGATGATATCAGAAGTCATCTCCGTCTCGATCGCTTTTTTCAGGTCGTCCATCGTGGCATAGGACATTCCGGTGACTCCATGGACCAGGTATTCATAGTAAGCCTTTCCTTCAGGATAACCGCACATGCCGGCCGCGTTGGTCCCTGTGCCCCGCAAGGATTCCAGGGTATCGATCAGGCCCTCATAGGCAGGCACAAAATGGTCTTTCAGGACCTGGACGTGACGGCTCCGGTAAGCTGCCTTTTCTTCTTCCGTCAGTCCGTCTACTTCAGCCATCCGCTCCTCAAAGGTCTGAGTGATAAAATTATCTTCCGGATCGATCAGATAAGCCTCGCAGGAGGTGATGATATTATCAATAGAGGCGTCGCTGATAAAAAGCCCGGCCTCAGCTTTCGCCCGTTCAAACTCACCCAGCTGGCCGTAGTAATTATCGATCTCTGCCAGCAGAGCGAGGTAGGTATCGATATCTTCCTTCGAATAAAAGGAATATTCCGCCAGGATGACCGGCAGCTGCGCCTGGATGCCGATCGTCGGAGCCAGAGGCTGATCGTACAGTTCCAGGCCGTCGCTTAAAAGAGCGGTTTCCAGGTATTCCTTAAGGATCTCAAAAGTAAGCTGCTGGTCTTCGTCCAGCTGTTCAAAGGAGAACGACTCCAGCTGAGCGAGGACCGCTTTTGTATCTTCCATATCTGCTTTCCGGTCATTTAGGGAAGCAGAACCGTAGGAGATGGGACGCTCCGTGATGCCTGCCTGGGACGGATCCGCCAGAAGGCTGTGGAGCGTTAAGGTAGAGGAAGCGGCTTCTTTTATAAAAAGCTCTTCCGTAAATGCATCAAAAGCCTGCCGGGTTTCTTTTTCTTCCTGGGAAATTTCTGTTTCCCCCTGTTCAGAAGAAGCCGTATACTGCTCATAATCGGAAGACGGCGGCAGAACAGGCGAGCCTGCCTGGCAGCCTGTAAGGAACAGGGCCGCGGCAAGAAAGAAGCCGGTCAGGAACTTGTGGAAAACAGACAGGTTCCGGGATGTAGGGTTCATAGGATCTCCTCCATTGATCACAGGTATTTTCAGACCATGAAACGACAGCGCGCAAAAAGTGTGCGCCGCCAGAAACGCTTACATTATAAAGTATATTATGGAGGCATATAACTCATACCTGCGGCGCGGCTGTACTTGACAGACAATCTGGAAAATATTAAACTATATGCAATACAAAAAACAGCGGCAGGGCGCCCGAAAGGGCATGGGCAGCCGCTGCGAAAATCCAGGGAATGGCAAGGAGGATGGAACATGTGCCAGAATTGTAAGAAGCCGTACTACATCACTACGGCTATCGCTTATACATCGGGGAAACCCCATATCGGCAACACCTACGAGATCGTTTTGGCGGACAGCATTGCCCGTTATAAAAGAGAACAGGGCTATGATGTATTTTTCCAGACAGGAACCGACGAACACGGCCAGAAGATCGAACTGAAAGCCGAAGAAGCAGGCGTTACCCCGAAGGAATTTGTTGACAACGTATCCACAGAGATCAAGAGGATCTGGGACCTTATGAACACTTCTTATGATAAGTTCATCCGCACCACGGATGCAGACCATGAGAAGCAGGTCCAGAAGATATTTAAAAAGCTTTACGACCAGGGAGATATTTATAAAGGATATTATGAAGGCCTTTACTGCACCCCCTGCGAGTCGTTCTTTACAGAATCCCAGCTGGTAGACGGCAAGTGCCCGGACTGCGGACGCCCGGTACAGCCGGCAAAGGAGGAAGCGTATTTCTTTAAGATGAGCAAATACGCGGACAGATTGATCCAGCATATCAACGAGCACCCGGAGTTTATCCAGCCGGTAGCCCGTAAAAATGAGATGATGAACAATTTCCTGCTTCCGGGACTTCAGGACCTATGCGTATCCAGAACGTCCTTTAAGTGGGGCATACCGGTAGATTTTGACGACAGGCACGTAGTATATGTATGGCTTGACGCCCTGACCAACTACATCACTGGCATCGGATATGACTGCGACGGAAACAGCACGGAGCAGTTTAAGAAGTACTGGCCGGCGGATCTTCATCTGATCGGCAAGGATATCATCCGCTTCCATACGATCTACTGGCCGATCTTCCTCATGGCTCTGGGACTTCCGCTTCCAAAGCAGGTATTCGGCCATCCGTGGCTCTTGCAGGGCGACGGCAAGATGAGCAAGTCCAAAGGAAACGTGCTGTATGCGGATACGCTGGCGGACTTCTTCGGAGTAGATGCGGTGCGCTATTTCGTGCTTCACGAGATGCCGTTTGACAACGACGGCGTGATCTCCTGGGAGCTGATGGTAGAGAGGATGAATTCCGACCTGGCCAACATCCTGGGCAACCTGGTAAACCGTACCATCTCCATGAGCAATAAATATTTCGGCGGCATTGTAGAAGACAAAAAGGCTGCGGAAGAGGTGGACGAGGACTTAAAGGCTACAGTCCTTGAAGCTGTTAAAAAAGTAGACGAGAAGATGGAGAAGCTGAGAGTGGCGGACGCCATTACCGAGATCTTCAATATCTTCAGAAGAAGCAATAAATACATCGACGAGACGACTCCGTGGGTGCTGGCAAAGGACGAGGCGAAGAAAGACCGCTTGGCTACGGTTCTTTATAACCTGACAGAAGCCATCACTATCGGCGCATCCCTGCTCTTCTCCTTTATGCCGGAGACTTCCGAAAAGATTCTGGAGCAGCTTAATACATCCAGGAGATCCCTCCAGGATATGGATAAGTTCGGCCTGTATCCGTCAGGAAATAAGGTAACAGAAAAGCCGGAGATCCTTTTTGCACGTATGGATATAAAGGAAGTCCTGGAAAAAGCGGAAGCGCTCCATAAGGCGGAGCAGGAAGCAAAGGGCGGCGCAGAAGCAGAAAAAGAAGAGGCGGCCGTCATCGATATCGAGGCCAAGCCGGAGATCACCTACGACGACTTTGCGAAGCTCCAGTTCCAGGTAGGCGAGATCATCAAGTGCGAGGCTGTTCCAAAGTCAAAGAAGCTCCTTTGCTCCCAGGTGAAGATCGGAAGCCAGGTAAGGCAGATCGTCAGCGGCATCAAGGCGCATTATACGCCGGAGCAGATGGTTGGAAAGAAGGTTATGGTAGTGACCAACTTAAAGCCTGCGAAGCTGGCCGGAGTGATGTCAGAAGGCATGCTTTTATGCGCGGAAGATGCGGAGGGCAATCTGGCGTTGATGACACCGGACAAGGATATGCCGTCCGGGGCGGAGATCTGTTAATATCATTTAACCTGTTGTGCTAATTGATATAAAAAACTTCAGCAAAATATGCCATTCTATAGTTGTACGCCACTATACGCTATGGAAGGAGGCATATTTTGTTGAAGTTCCAATACGACTATCCCACCCTCTTTGCAACCTGCTGTTTGGCAAACAACGGCTGAAAAATGAAAGAGGAAAGAATGGCAATAGAAACGGTTATTTGCTTTCACCGCAATATTGACTATTCTTATTTTTTATACACTGTTTTTACAGAACTGCTGAGAGCTATGGCAAGACAGAAACAGAAAAGGAAGGAGAATGAGAGAATGGCAAATGAAACATTAGGGGGACAGCGATTTTATACGCCGGTGGAAGGAATGGAAGGGGTAGGGGCTGCCCTGGTGCCCCATGCTTCTGTCTCCATGGATCAAAGGCGTCCGGAACAGCCAGGCGGAGGAACCTATTCCGGCATGCAGGTCACGGAGCAGGTAATGGAAGCGATCAAACGGGGAAACGGCGGCTCGCTGTTTTACTTTGAGGAGCTGCCGGAGCGACCGGGCTATTATTCCATGCATCCTACCTATCCGGAGCTTGGAGCGAACGAAAAAGGGGAAACTCCGTATAAGCTTCGTGAAAATGTGAACCGGCTGTATAAAGGAGTGGCTTCGCATTTTGTCAATGGAAGGGGCGAAGTTGACTTTCGCGCCGGAGCGCGTTTCATGGATGAATTCAACGCAAGATTCACAAACGGGAGCAGTCTGGAGGATCCCCTTCTGGATCAGGCGGAGGTGAGAAAGGAACGGATTTCCTGGCTCTGCCATGAGCTGCGGATTCCGGAAGAGGAACAGGATGATTTCGCCCGTTTTGCCCAGAGCTGTATTTACAGTGACACAAATGACCAGTATGTGTTCGGCAGCGGCAATTTTTTTGATATTATCGGGCAATGGGCGTACGGCGGCATCCAGGTGGAAGAAGAACTGAAGGGGGCGCTGGCATCAGACCAGGAGTTCCGGGATGCGGTGCTTCCGGGGATTGAACAGAGCAAACGGGAAATCCTGGATCTGGCCGGGATCGATCCCAAAACAGAGCGGAGAATGATCATTCCCACAGAGTGCAACGGAAGTACTTATGTAAACAGCCAGTTATTTACCCGCGGCTATAACGTATCCCAGGACGGCGAAGATCTGGGCCGTTTTACGGTCAGCTTTTCTGCGGCAGAGAGCAGTCTGATCAAGCAGCGGAACAAGCTGAGAGAAGAGCTTCAGCTTATGGCGGATAATCCAATAGAGAAGGCACAGGAACTGCTTGAACAGCATTGCCGGGAACTTTCCGAAAAGATAGAGAAAGAGACCGATCCGGATGAGAAGAACCGCTTATCTGAAGAGCTGGATCAGCTGCAAAGTGACAGGGAAGAAGCGGGAAGGCAGCTTTTGAATCAGCAGATCAGCCAGTCCAGCCAGGAGTTTGTCACTCTGCAGGAGGAGATTGACAGAAGATCCATCGAGGATCCCGGCACGGAGTTAAAGTGGGATTACCATGAAGCGGTCAATGCAGCTTCCTTTGAGCTGGAACAGCCGGACGGCACGCGGAAAACCTATTATATTACGCTGGAAGGGTTTGCGCCGGAAAGCAATGTGATCATGGATCACGCCGGTATATCAGATGCGGTTTCCATCGGCATATACAGTTCTGAGGAGGAATTCCGGAATTATTATCTTCAGGATCATGCACGGATCCCCAAGGACGACCGGATTCTGACGACTGTTTCTGGTTTAAAGCAGAAGCGCGGCCAGTTCATGGAACGGGTATCGGAGGAAATGTTTGAGTTTCCCAAGGAACTGTGCACTCAGGAAATACGGGAACAGTATCAGCAGATGCGGGACAACCGGCAGGAAGATATGAATATGGCGTATTTCGGTGAGGGAAGCGATTGGGAAAAAAGCCTTAAAAGCCAGGCGGAGAAGAATCCAAGAAAGCCGATGATGGGAATCGATATCCAGAGTGCGAACAGTCTGTATGAGCCGGGGCATGATCGCCTGATCCGCCGGGCGGACGCCTTTGCCTCCAGAATTCCGGAGGAACTGCGGTCCCAGTATGAAACTCTGGTAGAGGCGTACAGATACCTGAACCATCAGGTCAGAGATATCAGCAATCGAGAACTGTTTATGAAAAATATTGCATCCCTGAAGGTAGATCAGCTGAGAAATGGGGAAATCGCGCCGGAGGAGGAAGAACGGGTCCGCGAGGAAATCCGCCTGCTGGATCAGGTGGGAGAGGAGATTGGAAATCGCAGCACAGACGACTATATGGCAAGAGCAGCGGTCTCCGGTTTCCTGGAGAGGATTCTGACGAACGGCACATACGAAATCGGGAACGAAGCGGAGCATCTTGCGTTTTCCCAGGCCATGCGTCCCTACGGAATTACGGAGGAGGGCGTGATTTCTCTGGCCGAGAGGATAAAAGAAGAGGTTCTGCCTGTGACAGAGGTTTCCATGGATGTTCA
>DWZA01000108.1 GCA_019118365.1 Candidatus Lachnoclostridium stercoravium
CAGATCCCCAACAGAAAAAATTGCACAGGAAAACAAAATATCGTATAATGGAAGGAGACTTTTTATGGAAAAAACAAAAACAAGACGCAGCTATAAGGACAGCCTGTTTCGGATGGTGTTCCGGGAGAAAAAGGAGCTGCTGAGCCTTTACAATGCCATCAACGGAACGGACTATGACGACCCGGAGGCCCTGACGGTCACGACCATCGAGGACGCGCTGTATATCCGGATCAAAAATGATATCTCGTTTCTGATCGAAAATGTGATGAATCTTTACGAGGAGCAGAGCAGCTGGAACCCGAATATGCCTTTGCGGGGATTGTTCTACTTCAGCAATATCTACCAGGGATATGTAGGCCAGAACCATCTGGACATCTATTCCAGGAAGCAGCTGAAGCTGCCGCAGCCGCGCTATATCGTCTTTTACAACGGAGTGAAGAAGGAGCCGGACAGGCAGGAGCTGCGGCTGTCGGATTCTTTTATCAGAAGCGACGGCCAGCCTTCCTTGGAATGTATAGCCCAGGTGATCAACATCAACTACGGCCAGAACCAGGAACTGATGGAAGCGTGTAAAAAGCTGGGAGAGTACTCATACTTTGTGGCGAAGGTAAGGGAAAATCTGAAAGAGGGGCTGACCCTGGAAACAGCGGTAGACAGGGCTGTAGTAAGCTGCATCAGAGAAGACGTCCTGAGAAGTTTTCTGGAAAAGCATCGGATGGAGGTGAAGGATGTGATACTTACAGAATTTGACGAAGAGCTGCACAATAAAACGATTTTGGAAGAGGGAAAGCAGGATTGGACTCAGTCTGCCCTGATCTGCTATCTGAAAAAGAAAGGCCTTCTCACGAAAGAACTGGAGGAGAGGATCCTGAAAGAGGAGGAGCTGGAAGTACTGGAACAATGGCTGGGCCAGGCTTTTGACGGAAAATTCCCGGAAGATCAGGAGAGGGTGGAGAAACATCCGCTTCAGGAAGCCACCAGTCCGCTGACAGAATTTGACGAAGAACTGCACAATAAAACGCTTTTGGAAGAAGGCAGAGAAGAAGGAATCCGTCAGGAACGAATAGCTGTCCTGATCCGATATCTGAAAAAGAAGCGCCTTCTCACCAAAGAGCTGGAGGAGAGGATCCTGAAAGAGAAAGATCTGAAAGCGTTGGAAAAATGGCTTGATCTGGCTTATGACGGAGCTTCTTTGGAGGAGCTGACTGTTACGATATTAAAGCAGTAGGCGAGGTTTCCCGTTGATTTATTAACAAATATCGGGTATATTATTATAAACGTTATCGTTCAGCCGTGTGTTTTCCTGCTTATATAGATCATGGACAGGAGGATGCACGGCTGAACGGGAGATAGAACAAGATCAGGCCATGAGCCGGGAGGAAAAGTGAATGGTAAAAGTAGCGGTAGATGCCATGGGAGGGGATAACGCCCCTTCTGAGATCGTTAAGGGCGCTGTCGAGGCAGTAAAAGAAAGGAAAGATATTTCGGTCGTGCTGGTGGGAAACCAGCCGATTGTGGAGGAAGAGCTGGCGAAGTATCAGTATCCGAAGGAGCAGATCGAGATACGCCATGCCTCGGAAGTGATCCTGACAGAGGAACCGCCGGTAAACGCGATCCGGTCTAAAAAGGATTCTTCGATCGTTGTAAGCATGAAGATGGTAAAAGCCGGGGAGGCGGATGCTTTCGTATCCGCAGGAAGCTCTGGAGCGATCCTTGTGGGCGGACAGGTGATCGTTGGAAGAAATAAAGGCGTGGAGAGGCCGCCGCTTGCGCCGCTCATTCCCACAGAGAAGGGAGTTTCCCTGCTGATCGACTGCGGCGCCAACGTGGACGCCAGACCGTCCCACCTGGTGCAGTTTGCCAAGATGGGCTCTATCTACATGGAACATGTAGTAGGGATCAAAAATCCTACGGTTGCCATCGTAAATATCGGAGCAGAGGAAGAGAAGGGCAACGCCCTGGTCAAGGAGACATTCCCGCTTTTAAAAGAATGTAAGGATATTAACTTTATCGGCAGTATCGAGGCAAGAGAGATCCCTCACGGCGGAGCGGACGTAGTGGTCTGCGAAGCCTTTGTGGGAAATGTGATCCTGAAGCTGTATGAAGGCGTGGGAGCGACGCTCCTTTCTAAGGTAAAGGAGGGCATGATGTCCAGCCTGCGCAGCAAGATCGGAGCTCTCTTGGTAAAACCGGCCTTAAAGGCCACCCTGAAGTCCTTTGATGCCAGCCGCTACGGCGGGGCGCCGCTTTTGGGATTAAAGGGCCTGGTAGTGAAGACCCACGGCAATTCCACGGCTAATGAAGTGCGCAATTCCATACTTCAGTGCGTTACTTTTAAAGAGCAGGCGATCAACGAGAAGATCCGGGAGAGCCTGGCTGCGGAAACGGCTGTTTCCGGGGAAGCCGGCCATCAGGAAGGAACGGTATGACGGTATGGAATATGAGATGCTGATATCCATTATTTCGGAAGCGCTTAATATGGACCCGGACGATATTACGCCGGATGCTTCCTTTGTCAACGACCTGGGGGCGGATTCTCTCGACCTGTTCCAGCTGATCTTAAAGATCGAAGAAGAATTTGGAGTGGAGATCTCTGCAGAAGAGGCGGACCGGGTCACTACGGTGGCTGATCTGCACGGACTGCTGACAGGACAGGGGCGCTAGACGCTTCGCCCCTTCCGGTCAGCCGGAAAAGCCCATGCTGGAAAACGGTTACGATATCACGGAAAGAAAGGACAACAGATTATGAATAAAAAAACAGATACGCTGGAGGAGCTGATCGGTTATCATTTCAAAGACAAGCGCCTCCTTTCCCATGCCATGACCCATAGCTCCTATGCCAATGAAAAACGGTGGGACAAGACCAGATGCAACGAGAGGCTGGAATTTTTGGGGGACGCGGTGCTGGAGGTGGTTTCCAGCGATTTCCTTTTTCATAAGTACAAAGACATGCCTGAAGGGGAGCTTACTAAGACGAGGGCCAGCATGGTGTGTGAGCCGGCCCTCGCATATTGTGCCTTTGAGATCCACCTGGGGGAATACCTTCTTTTAGGGAAGGGCGAAGAGGCCACGGGAGGAAGGGAGAGAAATTCCGTTGTCTCCGACGCTATGGAAGCCCTGATCGGGGCGATCTACCTGGATGGTGGTTTTGCTAGCGCGAAAGAGTTTATCCACAATTTTATCTTAAACGATATGGAACACAAACAGCTCTTTTATGATAGCAAGACTATCCTGCAGGAACTGGTCCAGAGCATGGGAGACGCCCCTCTTTCCTATGAGCTGCTGCGGGAAGACGGGCCGGATCACAATAAAGTCTTTGAAGTATGCGCAAAGCTGGGCGATGAGGAGATCGGCCGGGGCACTGGAAGGACGAAAAAGGCGGCGGAAGCGAAGGCGGCTTATTACGGCATCTTAAAGGTTAAAGGATCACAGGTGTAATATGTATTTAAAGAGCATTGAAGTGCAGGGCTTCAAATCATTTGCAAATAAGATACTTTTTCAGTTCCACAACGGGATCACAGGCATTGTGGGGCCGAACGGCAGCGGAAAGAGCAACGTGGCGGACGCGGTCCGCTGGGTGCTGGGCGAGCAGAGCGCGAAGCAGCTGAGAGGCGGCAGCATGCAGGACGTGATCTTTTCCGGGACGGAGACGAGGAAGCCTCAGGGCTTTGCTTCGGTGGCGATCACTCTGGACAATTCCGACCATCAGCTTCCGGTGGATTTTGACGAGGTGACCATCAGCAGGCGGCTGTACCGTTCCGGGGAAAGCGAATACCGGATCAACGGCAGCCCATGCAGGCTGAAGGATATCAACGAGATGTTTTACGACACCGGTATAGGAAAAGAAGGATATTCCATCATCGGCCAGGGCCAGATCGACAAGATATTAAGCGGAAAGCCGGAAGACCGCAGGGAACTGTTCGACGAGGCGGCGGGTATCGTAAAGTTTAAGCGGCGCAAGGCCATTGCCCAGAAGAAGCTGGAAGAAGAAAAGCAGAATCTGGTGAGGATCACGGATATCCTCACAGAGCTGGAAAAACAGGCAGGCCCTTTAAAGAAGCAGGCGGAAGCGGCGAGAGAGTATCTGAGGCTGAAGGAAGAGCAGAAGAAATACGATGCCAATCTGTTTCTGATGGAGACGGAACGCTTAAAAACGGATCTGTCAGAGAACGAGGCGAAAGAAGAGACGGCATCTTCCCAGCTTGCGGACGCCAGAAAGCATCTGGAGGATCTGAAAGAGGATTATGAGAAGGTTTCCCAGGCTATCGCGTCCCTGGATCAGGCGGTATCTTCCATGCAGGAAGCCCATTCCAGGGCCGAAGTCTCAAAAGGGAGCCTGGAAGGACAGATCAACGTTCTTCTGGAACAGATCAATACAGAGAAGATGAACCGGGAGCACATCAAGGCCCGGATCGCCGCGATCGAAGAGGAGCTTGCAGACCGCCAGGAAAAAAAGGCCGGCTATGAGAGGGAGCGTGACGAGATCTCCCGGAAGGCGGGGGAAGCGTTAAAACGCCAGGAAGAAGCGGAGCAGGACCTTTCCCAGGCAGACGGCCGGATCACATCTCTGGACGGCCAGATCGAGGCCTGCAAGAACAAACTCATCGGAAGCCTGAACGAAAAGGCTTCTCTTTCCGGAAAACAGCAGCGGTACGCGGCCATGCTGGAACAGGTGCAGGTGCGCCGTTCCGAGGTATGCCAGAGATTACTGAAGTTTAAAAGCGATGAATCCGTCCAGGATGAACAGCTGAAGGAAGAGCAGAAGGCCATGGATCTGGCCGGGCTTATGATCAGCGAGATGGAGACGGCCCAGACTGAAGGGGAAGACCGGATCCAGGAACTGGAGCAGGAGGTTAAGCGTTTAAATAAAAATATCAACGATGTACAGCAGTCCTACCACACCAGCAATACCCGCCTGGAATCTTTGAAAAACCTGGCGGAGCGTTACGAGGGATACGGCGGCAGCATACGCCGGGTCATGGAAGTCAGAGATCGGGAAAAGGGCATCCACGGCGTGGTGGCCGACCTGATCACTACAGAGAAAAAATATGAGACAGCCATTGAAACTGCCCTGGGAGGCAGCATTCAGAATATTGTTACGGATTCAGAGCAGACGGCGAAGCGGCTGATCCAGTATCTGAAGAAAAACAGATACGGAAGGGCTACGTTCCTTCCGCTGACGAGCATAGGAAACAGGAATCCATTTACCCAGGAACGGGCATTGAAGGAGCCTGGCGTCATTGGGCTGGCCAGCGAGATCGTTCAGGCGGACGAACAGTACAAAGGGCTGGTAGGCTACCTGCTGGGGCGGGTAGTAGTGGTTTCCGATATCGACAGCGCCATCAGCCTGGCAAGGAAGTTTCAGTACAGCCTGCGGATCGTTACTCTGGACGGAGAGCTTTTAAGCGCGGGAGGCTCCATGACAGGCGGCGCGTTTAAAAATTCCAGCAATCTTCTGGGAAGGAAGAGAGAGATCGAAGAGCTGGAGGAAGCCTGCAGAAAAGCGCTGATCCGGGCGGAAGAACTCCAGAAGAACCTGGTCTTAAAGGAAGCGCTCCTCCAGGAAGAAAAGGAACAGCTGGAAGATTTAAAATCCAGAAAGCAGGATGCGTATTTAAAACAGAATACGATCCGTATGAATATCGCCAAGCTGGAAGAAAAGAAAGAAGAGATCCGGGAATCATCCGCGGACATGGTGCAGGAGAACGCCCAGCTGGAGGAGCAGTTAAAAGAGATCGGCGCGGAGAGAAAGCGTCTGGAAGAAGAAGTAGCCGCCCTGGAGGAAAATAACCGTTCCCTGAACCAGGAGATCGAAAAGCTGGGCGGCCAGCTGGAAGAAGCGAAAACTGCGCGGGAAGAGGCGGCGAAGCACCTTTCCGAAGTGCAGATCGAGACAGGAAGCCTTCATCAGAAGCATCAGTTCGCCCTGGAGAACCTGCGGCGTATCCGGGAAGAGATGGTAAAGCTGGATGAGGAAAAAGAGAGCCTTGGGACGGGAACCGACAATTCTGTCCAGGCTATCGAAAGCCGCAGCCAGGAGATCGAGCGGATAAAGAAACAGATCGAAGACGGTATGGAGGAAATGAAGCGCCTGGAAGAAGAGATCGCCGGAAAGCTTAAGGAAAAGGAAGAACAGAGCCTGAAGCAGAAAGGATTCTTTAAAGAGCAGGAAGACGCCTCCAGACTGGTAGGCGACCTGGATAAGGAAGTGTTCCGCCTCCAGAGCCAGAAAGAAAAGCTGGAAGAGCGGATGGAGAGCCAGGTCAATTATATGTGGAGCGAATACGGACTTACCTTCTCTACTGTCCAGGAATACCGGGATCCGGAGCTGACATCCCCGCAGGCGGTGAGAAAAGAGACGGAGCGGATCAAAAACGCGGTAAAGGCCCTGGGAAACGTTAACGTCAACGCTATTGAAGACTATAAAGAAGTATCGGAGCGGTATGAATTTCTGGGAGCGCAGCATGAGGACCTGGTAAAAGCCCAGGAAGCCCTTCTGGGGATCATCGAAGAGCTGGATACAGGCATGCGCAGGCAGTTTTCTGAGAAATTTAAGGATATCTGCAGGGAATTTGACAGCGTGTTCAAGGAGCTGTTCGGCGGCGGAAGAGGAAGCCTTATGCTCCAGGAGGAGGAAGACCTTCTGGAAGCCGGGATCCAGATCATCGCCCAGCCGCCGGGAAAGAAACTGCAGAATATGATGCAGCTTTCCGGCGGAGAGAAGGCGCTGACAGCTATCGCCCTGCTTTTCGCCATCCAGAATCTAAAGCCGTCGCCCTTCTGCCTTCTGGACGAGATCGAGGCGGCCCTGGATGATTCTAACGTAGACCGTTTTGCAAAATACTTACATAAACTGACAAAGAACACTCAGTTTATCGTGATCACCCACAGAAGGGGGACCATGGTGGCTTCCGACCGGCTTTACGGGATCACCATGCAGGAAAAGGGCGTTTCTACCCTTGTATCGGTAAGTCTGATCGAAGACGATTTAAAGTAAGGAGAACAGAAAATGGAAGAACAGAAAAAAGGATTTTTCAGCCGCCTTGTCCAGGGACTGGCAAAGACCAGAAATAATATCGTATCCGGGATCGATTCGATCTTCAGCGGATTTTCCGCCATTGACGATGATTTCTACGAGGAGATCGAAGAGACGCTGATCATGGGCGATATCGGGATCCAGACTACTATGGCCATTGTGGAAAACCTGAGGCAGACGGTAAAGGAGCAGCATATCAAAGAACCGGCGGAATGCAAGGAGATCCTGATCAACGAGATCAAAAAACAGATGGACCTTGGGGAAAACGCCTATGAGTTTGAAAACAAAAAGTCTGTGGTCCTGGTGATCGGGGTCAACGGCGTGGGCAAGACCACATCCGTAGGCAAGCTGGCAGGCCAGCTGAAAGAGGACGGAAAGAAGGTCCTCATGGTGGCCGCGGATACTTTCCGGGCGGCAGCCATCGAGCAGCTGACCGAGTGGGCCGGCAGAGCCGGGGTGGATATCATCGCCCAGCAGGAAGGTTCCGACCCGGCCGCAGTGATCTACGACGGCATAGCGGCGGCAAAATCCAGAAATGTGGACGTTCTGATCTGCGATACGGCAGGACGTCTCCATAATAAAAAGAACCTGATGGAAGAGTTGAAAAAGATCAACAGGATCATTGATAAAGAGTATCCGGAAGCCTACCGGGAGACACTGGTGGTCCTGGACGGGACCACAGGGCAGAACGCCCTGGCTCAGGCGCGCCAGTTTATGGAGGTGGCTAAGATCACAGGTATCATCCTCACAAAGCTGGACGGGACCGCCAAAGGCGGAATCGCCGTGGCTATCCAGTCCGAGCTGGGCATCCCGGTAAAATACATCGGGATCGGGGAGAAGATCGACGATCTGCAGAAATTCAACGCGGATCAGTTTGTGAACGCGCTGTTTGAAACCAGCCGTTCCGAATAGTAGAGAAGATAGAGATCAAATCTGAAATAGAAAGGAAGAGAAGACATCATGGCAGAACCAATGACGCTGGAAGCATTTGAAGAGGCTTCCGAACTTGTAAGCAGGGTAACATTAGAGACAAAGCTGGTATACAGCGAGTATTTTTCCGACCAGACCGGAAATAAAGTGTATTTTAAACCGGAAAATATGCAGTACACCGGCGCCTACAAAGTAAGGGGAGCATATTATAAGATCCATACTTTGAGCCAGGAAGAAAAGGAGCACGGCCTGATCGCCGCTTCCGCCGGGAACCATGCTCAGGGAGTGGCTTACGCGGCAAAGCTGGCCGGGACAAAGGCTACGATCGTTATGCCCAATACGACCCCGCTGATCAAGATCAACCATACGAAAGAATACGGCGCGGACGTTGTCCTTTACGGAGATGTTTTTGACGAGGCGCTCCATAAAGCGTTCCAGCTGGCAGAAGAAAATCACTATACGTTTATCCACCCCTTTGACGATCTGGCGGTTGCTACCGGACAGGGGACCATCGCTATGGAGATCATCAAGGAGCTCCCCACTGTGGATTACATCCTGGTTCCTATCGGCGGCGGCGGACTCTGCTGCGGCGTTGCCACCCTGGCAAAGCTTCTGAACCCGAAGATCAAGGTGATCGGCGTAGAGCCGGCAGGAGCGGCCTGCATGAAAGAGTCTTTAAAAGAAGGCCATGTAGTAGAGCTTCCTTCCATTGATACGATCGCAGACGGCACGGCGGTGAAGCGTCCCGGCGAGCATCTGTTCCCGTACATACAGGAAAATGTAGACGACATCATCACCATCCAGGATTCAGAGCTGATCGTGGCTTTCCTGGATATGGTAGAAAATCACAAGATGATCGTGGAGAATGCCGGACTGCTTACAGTAGCGGCGTTAAAGCATTTAAACGTGCAGAAAAAGAAGATCGTATCGATCTTAAGCGGCGGCAATATGGACGTGATCACTATGGCGTCTATCGTACAGCATGGACTGATCCAGAGAGACAGAGTATTTACGGTTTCCGTACTTCTGCCGGACCGTCCCGGCGAACTGGCCAAGGTATCTACACTGCTGGCTGACAAGCAGGCCAACGTCATCAAGCTGGAGCATAACCAGTTTGTCAGCATCAACCGGAACGCGGCAGTGGAGCTTCGGATCACCGTAGAGGCATATGGCACAGAGCATAAGAAACAGATCGTCAGCGCTTTAAACGAAGCAGGATACCGGCCGAAACTGGTAAAATCCAAAGGGATCTATTCAGACTAAAGAAATTATCGTAACAGTGCAGCCGTGCGCCATGATATATGGTAAAGAGCGTTACAAGCTTGCTTGTAAAAGCGATTTGACATATATCATGGCATAGGGATGACATTCCAGGCTTCTCTTCAGCACATTTTGTGCTGGAGGGAAGATACACGGCTGAATTGATATAAATTATTGGGAGAGGGAATCTATGTACCGATTTGAGATGCATACGCCCTGGGGGGACAACTTTCACTATTTTTTTAAATGGACTTGCATTTCCTGCTTTATCGGCCTTTTAGTAGGCGCGGTGGGAATGATCTTCGGATACGGGGTGCGGGCTGTGACGGCTGTCTGGACGGAGCATGACTGGACGCTGTACCTGCTGCCTCTGTGCGGAGCAGCCATTGTCTGGCTGTACAAAACCTTTCATGAAGAAAAAAATAACGGTACCAATATGGTGCTCGAAGCCATTTCTTCAGACCGGAATATTACCTTTGCCACAGCGCCTCTGATCTTTATCAGCACGCTGCTCACCCATGTGGCAGCAGGCTCCTCCGGCAGGGAAGGGGCGGCGCTGCAGCTGGGAGGCTCCCTGGGCAATCAGATCGGGCGCCTTCTGGACTTAGATGAAAAGGATAAAAAGATCGCGGTCATGTGCGGTATGAGCGCCTGCTTTGCCGCCCTGTTCGGCACGCCCCTTACGGCGGGGATATTTTCCATGGAAGTGGTAAGTATCGGCGTTATGTACTATGCGGCCCTGGTGCCTTGTCTGTTCTCCGCGTTCATCGGAGCCGGGATCGCCAGGCTTTGCGGACTGCCTCCGGAGCAGTTCCTTTTAGAAACAGTGCCGCAGTTTACTTTGAAGGCGGCGGTATTTACCATCCTTTTAGGGATCCTCTGCGCTGCAGTCAGCGTGGTTTTCTGTATTATCCTCCATCAGTCCGAGCGTACATACCGCAGGCTGTTTTCCAACGCCTACGTCCGCATCCTGGCGGCCAGCGCCATTTTCATCATTCTCACCCTTCTTTCCGGGACCCGCGATTACAATGGCAGCGGCATGGAGCTGATCGCCCGCTGTATGGAAGGGGAGCCGGTCCGTTATGAAGCGTTCCTGATGAAGATGATATTTACCGGCGCTGTCTTAGGAGCAGGCTTTAAAGGCGGCGAGATCGTGCCTACTATGTGCGTAGGGGCGACTTTTGGAGCGGCTGCGGGGCAGCTTTTAGGGATCGACCCAGCTCTCTGCGCGGCCTGCGGCACGGCAGCTCTATTTGTAGGCGTTACTAACTGTCCGGTAGCCACGGTCTTTCTGGCCTTTGAGATGTTCGGCTTCCAGGCAATGCCGTATTTTGCCCTGATCGTAGCCGTAAGCTTCACCCTGTCCGGGTACTATGGCCTGTACAAGAGCCAGAAGTTTATTTATTCCAAGATCCGGACAGAGTATATCAATATCCGCTCACACTAAGGGAGAAACCTGTATGAACATTATTATTTCTCCGGCAAAGAAAATGGAGACAGAAGAGGACATCCTGTGCCCCTCTTCGTCTCCTGTTTTTCTGGAACAGGCAAAACAGATCCGGGATACGCTTGCCGGGTATTCCATGGAAGAGCTGAAAAGCCTGTACAATGCAAACGACGGGATCACGGAACTGAATTACCGA
>DWZA01000109.1 GCA_019118365.1 Candidatus Lachnoclostridium stercoravium
CGTATAACACAATCCCACGAGGGCTACAATGAATATTCCAATCTGAACCAAGTCCTGATATGTAACATACATTGGCATCGCCCTCCTTTCTTTCGTCTGGAGGGTCAGCCCCTCCGATAGGGAGGGTAGGCTGCCTTTTATGTACCCTGGCTTTCCGTATGGTCAGCATAGCACGCCCCTGTTCTCCCTGCAAGATTCTTAAAATCATTTTGAATTTTTCACATCATCCTCTTTCCGCAATAAAAAAAGTTAGACACGTCACGAGCATATTTCTCAAAATAACGTGTCTAACTCAAATTTACGAAATTAGAGGTGATTTTCCGAAAATCTACAGGTTAAAACCTCCGCAAATTTTTCTTCCAATTCCTCAAAACCTAGATAAAATAAGGGAATGTTCCCTCCACTAACCTCGACCGGCCTTTCGGCCGTTCTCGCTAAGGGTCGGGAACGACCTCGCACTAAGCTCAGTCTTCGCCTGACGGCTCGCCTTCACTAAGTTGCTTTCGGTCAGAACTTCCCAGCCTTAGCAGCTTCTTCAACAGCAACTGCAACAGCTACAGTCATACCAACCATTGGGTTGTTGCCTGCGCCGATCAGTCCCATCATCTCTACATGGGCCGGCACAGAGGAGGAGCCTGCAAACTGAGCGTCAGAGTGCATACGTCCTAATGTATCTGTCATACCGTAGGAAGCTGGACCTGCTGCCATGTTGTCTGGATGTAAGGTACGTCCTGTACCGCCGCCGGAAGCTACGGAGAAGTATTTCTTTCCTGCTTCTACACATTCCTTCTTGTATGTGCCGGCAACTGGATGCTGGAATCTTGTCGGGTTGGTGGAGTTACCTGTGATGGAAACGTCAACGCCTTCCTTCCACATGATCGCAACGCCCTCACGAACATCGTTTGCGCCGTAGCAGTTTACCTTTGCACGAGGTCCGTTGGAGTATGCCTTGCGGAATACTTCCTTTAACTCGCCTGTGTAGTAGTCGTACTGTGTCTCAACATATGTGAATCCGTTGATCCTTGCGATGATCTGAGCTGCGTCCTTTCCTAAGCCGTTTAAGATAACGCGCAGAGGTTTCTGACGTACTTTGTTTGCCTTCTCTGCGATACCGATCGCGCCTTCAGCTGCTGCGAAGGACTCGTGGCCTGCCAGGAAGCAGAAGCAGTCTGTCTCTTCTTCCAGAAGCATCTTTCCTAAGTTGCCGTGGCCAAGACCAACTTTTCTCTGATCAGCTACAGAACCTGGGATACAGAAAGCCTGAAGGCCCTCGCCGATAGCTGCGGCAGCGTCTGCAGCTCTTCTGCAGTCTTTCTTGATCGCGATCGCAGCGCCTACGATGTAAGCCCAGCAAGCGTTCTCGAAGCAGATCGGCTGGATCTTCTTAACCTGATCATATACTTCAAGACCTGCATCTTTTGTGATTTTCTCAGCTTCTTCAAGAGAAGCAATGCCATAGCTATTTAATACGGAATTGATCTTATCAATTCTTCTCTCATAAGATTCAAATAATGCCATGATTCTATTATCCTCCTTAATATTCTATTACCTGGCTTATGTATACCCGAACGGGCATCCGCAACTTGCCTTTCAATACCTTAAAGGGCGAATTATTCTTCTCTTGGGTCGATGATCTTTACAGCGTCGTCTACACGGCCGTACTGACCTTTTGCCTTCTCATAAGCAGTGTTCGGATCGTCGCCTTTCTTGATGAAGTCTGTCATCTTGCCCAGATTTACATACTGGTAGCCGATGATCTGGTTCTCTTCGTCAAGAGCGATACCTGTTACGTATCCTTCTGCCATTTCCAGATAACGAGGACCTTTCTTTAATGTACCGTACATGGTACCAACCTGGGAACGAAGTCCCTTTCCTAAATCTTCCAGACCAGCGCCGATCGGAAGTCCTTCCTCAGAGAATGCGCTCTGGGATCTTCCGTAAGCGATCTGTAAGAATAATTCTCTCATAGCTGTATTAATAGCATCACATACAAGGTCTGTGTTCAGAGCTTCCAGAACGGTCCTGCCTGGTAAGATCTCTGCTGCCATAGCTGCAGAGTGTGTCATACCGGAACATCCCAGAGTCTCAACCAGAGCTTCCTGGATGATACCGTCTTTTACGTTCAGGGTCAGCTTGCAGGCGCCCTGCTGCGGCGCGCACCAGCCTACTCCATGAGTCAGACCAGAGATGTCTTTTACTTCCTTGGACTGTACCCATTTTGCTTCTTCTGGGATCGGGGCAGCACCATGATTAACACCCTGTGCTACTGTACACATTTTTTCTACTTCATGTGAATAAATCATGTTAAAACTCCTTTCAAATATAAAATTTCGAAAAGTAATTTCTACAGCTGACGGATTGTTAATTTTATCACGTCATACCTAGTTTCATTTTCTCACAAAATGTCGATTTTGTCCACCGCTTTTTACAGGTTTACCGCTGCGTCATCTATCCGGACTTTTCTTTCAGCTCTTTCACGATTCCCATGACTACCACAGTAGCCAGCACGAAGGTAAACAGATCGGATACCGGCTGCGCGGCCTGGATCCCCCGGATCCCCCATATACGCGGCATGATCCACAGCGCCGGGATCAAAAACAGCCCCTGGCGGCCCAAAGCGACCAGGGTTGCCCGGAAGCCGTAGCCGATAGACTGGGAAAGCATATTTGCCATGGTGATCCACGCCTGGATCGGCAGGGTCAGAAGCTGCAGTCTTAAAGCGAGGGTACCGATCTCGATCACCTGGAGATCCTCCCTGCGAAACTGGGTGATGATCTCCCTGCTGAAGCCTATGCAGGCAAGGCCAAGGATCGTAAGCATGACTACCGCCACTTTCACGCAGAACCAGTAAGCCTCCAGCACCCGGTCGTAGCGCTTCGCTCCAAAGTTAAATCCGCACACCGGCTGGAAGCCCTGGCCAAAGCCGATCAGGGCGGAATTGATGAACATCATAAAACGGCTTACGATAGACATGGCCGCGATCGCCGCGTCTCCAAAAGGCCCGGCGGCCACATTTAAAATGATCACGGAAACGCTGGCGATGGACTGCCTCGCAAACGAAGGCGCTCCCGCGTAAAGGATCTCCCAGTACATTTTCAGGGAAGGCGTAAATTCCCGGAGCCGTATGCTTAAGCAGTCCTGCCGCAGGTTGCACTGCAGAAAAAGGATCACAAAGCTGATGATCTGGCTCAAAGCCGTGGCGATGGCCGCTCCTGCGGTTCCCAGCCCCAGAGTAAAGATGAATATGGGATCCAGGATAATGTTCAAAACTCCTCCGACAGTGATCCCCACCATAGCGTACATGGCGTTTCCCTGGGAACGGAGGATATTGTTCATTACAAAGGAGCACATCATAAATGGCGCCGCCAGCAGGATATATTTTGCATAATCCTGGGCATAAGGCGCGATCGTCTCCGTAGCGCCCAGGAAGAAGACCAGCGGCCGTAAAAAAAGCAGTCCGCCGGCCGCGATAGCGACTCCCAGAAGCAGCGCCGTAAAAAACGCCGTCGCTGCAGCCTTCCCAGCTTCCTTTGTATTTTGATCTCCCAGGGAACGGGAAATATAATTTCCGCTCCCCATCCCCAGACAGAAGCCCAGCGCCTGTATCATAGCCATAGCGGAAAAGATCACTCCTACTGCGCCGGAAGCGCTGGTACCGATCTGGCTGACAAAAAATGTATCAGCCATATTGTAGATAGACGTCACCAGCATACTGATGATCGTCGGGACCGCCAGGCCCGGAATCAGGCGGGAAACCGGCGTCTCCAGCATCTGGCGGTATTTTTCTTCCTGTGTTTTTGCTTTCAATCCCATACCTTCTCTCTGTGTCTTACGCTTCCCCTGCCCTGTTCTTTCTCAGCCTGCGGATCCCTCTGGACAGGATAAACGTAAATGCCGTACAAAATGTGATCCCCTTTAATGTGCTGGAAACTGTCAGCGCCCACCACACGCCTGTAAGTCCCAAAGCCGTGCTCCCAAACAGCAGGGCTAAAGGCACTCTGGCGGATGTAAGGGTAATGCTTATGCAGGAGCTTACCAGGGTTTTCCCCATTCCCGCGAAGGCTCCCACCGTCATCAGCTCCAGGCACATGAACATCTGGCCGTAGCCGATGATCCTTAAATAATCCATGCCTTCCGGCACTACCGCCTCCTCTGTGATAAACAGACGGAAGATCGGTTCATTTGCAAATACCAGGATCGCCGTGGTCAGAAGACCCCATACGATCATCATACGGAAGGCTGTAAAATAACCTTTTCTCATCCTTTCCCATTTGCCCGCTCCGTAATTCTGCCCGATAAATGCATTCATCGCTGTTCCGAACCCTTCGGCGGTCATCCAGGAAATGGATTCGATCTGGCCTCCCACTCTCTGCACAGCCACCGCAGTATCGCCCCATGTGGCCACAAACCGGGTAAGTATCATGGAGATCCCGCAGTAAAGCGTTTCCTGCACGGCAGAGGGGAACCCGATCTTCATCATCGTCTGGAAATAAGGGATCGGAGTCCTTTCAAATATATGTATCTTGTCAAATAATATCTTGTCTTTTCTGGCGGAGATCACCAGCTTCAGCGTTACTACAGACTGAGCGATGACCGTAGCTGCTGCAGCGCCTTCCGCGCCAAGCTCTGGCAGCCCTCCGATCCCGAAGATCAGGAGAGGATCCAGGACCATATTGCAGGCCAGTCCGCATACGTTGGCCACAAAAGGCGTGCGGCTGTCGCCTACTGCAGTGAACAGGCTGGTAAATGTCTGGTTCAAAAAGGAAAACAGGATCAGTCCTCCTGCTATCCTTAAATAGCCGATGGCGTCTTTTACGATCTCCGGGTCGCTGAGGCTGAAAAAGCCGATCAGGCCAGGGGCGAACAGGTTCATGATCAGCCCGTAAAGAACAGCCAGCACAATGGCCAGCTGCAGCGCTCCTTTTCCATATTGAGATGCTTTTTTTACCTTTCCGGCGCCCAGGGACTGAGCCACCTTTACCTGCCCTCCCATCTTCGCCAGCATGACCACTCCTGTGGAAAGCCACGTATACATACCGGCCGAGCCAACGGAGGCGACTGCTCCGCTCCCGACTCTGCCGATCCACGCCATGTCGGTCAGATTATATGCCATCTGGACAAGAGAAGTCGCCATGATCGGAACCGCCAGCTCCGTCAATGACGACAGGATATTACCATTTAATAGATCAACTTTTCTTTTCATATCTGCTATTATAAGGGGGAATTTATAGAAATTCAACAGAATTTTAACGGGCCAGGCGGATCAGCGCCTGGCACAGGATCTCCGCTCCCAAAGCGCAGTCTTCCCTGCTGCTCCACTCCTCTTTGCAGAAGCTTTTTCCATCTTTTGAGCGCACGAATATCATCCCGGTCGGACACAGGCCTGCAAATCTGCTGCTGTCGTGGCCTGCCATACTAGCAAGGAAACAGGACCTCATCCCCTGTTCCTCTATGATCTCCTTCAGCAGCTCCTGGATCCTTTCGCTGCAGGAAACCCAGCCTTTTCCCGCGCTGAAGGGAAAAAACTCCATAGCGACGCCCCGCCGCTCGCAGATCTCCTGCCCGGTCTGATATGTTTTCTTTAAAATGCCGTCCCGGACCTCTGGCGAGATGTCCCGGACGTCCACAGTAAATTCCACGTTTCCAGGCACTGTATTGATGCTTCCCGGCTTAACGTCTACGCAGCCTACGGTGACTACCGCTGTTTTTTTCGCCTTCGCCGCTTTCTCCAGTTCCAGCATCACTTCCGCCGCCGCCATCAGGGCGTCGTGCCTGTCCTCCATATGTACGGTCCCTCCGTGGGAAGACTGGCTGCTTTTATCCGCCGCCTGGCGCATCCAGGCATCCAACTCTCCCTGCTCCACAGGAATGCACAAACAGCCTCTGTAATCCGGCAGCGCCTGTACAAAAAAGCGATAAGGTATGCCGTCGATCCTGAAATTGCTGTACCGGAAGGCCGTCTCGCTCTTTTTCCCGCCTTCTGCAAAAAAGCTGCTGTTCCACACCGGCTCCAGCCGGGTATCTTTTCCACGCCGGAATACATTTTCATATTCCCCGGAAGCGTAAAGGGCTATAATGCCGTATTGGATATCGGTTACCAGGAACGTATAGCCTGTCTCTTCCGACAGCAGCCTCAGCATGGCTTCCAGCCCCTGGTGGCTGAAAAATATCTTCCCCAGCTTATTCAGCAGCAGTTCTCCCCGTTCTGCGGCTGTAAGAGAATTTTGAAAGGACCTCTGATATATAATTTTGCTTATTTGAGCAAAAGAATAATAAAAAGGTATAGCAAGAAGAGGAAGCTGCTGCTTCTCAGCTTCCTCTATCATGGCCTCTGGCACGGACTTTAAAACTCCCCGGATCTTTATCCCCAGCCCGCAGCAGCCGCATTCTTTCAGTTCTGCCACGATCTGTCTTTGAAGCAGGATATCTGTTTCAAAAATATTCCCGCTTGTCAGGACAAGTTCTCCCCGTTTTACCCATCGGATCGATTCTTCAAATTCCATTACGCCG
The DNA here is from genome assembly GCA_019118365.1 of Candidatus Lachnoclostridium stercoravium. GTDB lineage: Bacteria > Bacillota > Clostridia > Lachnospirales > Lachnospiraceae > Lachnoclostridium_A > Lachnoclostridium_A stercoravium. Next base: position 6,511 of record DWZA01000109.1, read on the forward strand.
CAGCCGGATATCTCTTCATCCAGGAAATTGTCCGCCGCGACGCAGGAAATATTTTCCATTTCCGGCAATGATATAAATTCTTTGATCGTCACCTCAGCACCCTGTTTCTTTTCCTGTTTCGATCTGCTTTACAGCCAGTTCTTCTTAATATTATCCTTCCAGCAGTTCCAGCGTCGTGTCCTGGTGGCCGTCGATATGTACCTTCTGGCCAAAGGCCTCCAGATCCTCCAGCCCTTCGATGATCGTCATCACGTGATTTCCGGACAGATTGCCGTTGTCGCAGGAAAACGCATTAGGACCCCATGCAAAATACAGCTCGCCGCCCATCTGCATCTCCGGCCTGTTTCCCGGATATAAAAGGACTTCGCCCTTAGACGGGAAGCGGACAGGCGCTCCTTCATACGGCACTCCCCACGCCCGGTCCTGCAGGCGGAAAAAGCAGGCGTGTCCGCTCCAGGAAACATGGATCATAGAATCCGTCCATGGAAGCATGGACAACAGCCATTTGCAGCTCTCCGGCGACTTCTCTTCTTCCAGCCGCGCGATAAATGTAAATTCCCCTGATGTGATCTTAATCTTCTTCATAACCCGATCTGACCTCCTTAAATGGTTTTTCCTAATTTTATCATAGAACGGTATAAGATTTCTACCCCTGCGGCGCAATCTTCCGGAGAACTGTATTCCTTTCCGTTATGGCTCAGTCCGTCTTTTGAACGGATGAAGATCATGCCCATTGGACAGAATCCTACGAACGCGCCAGAATCATGGCCTGCGCCGCTTGGCATATAATGGACGGGATAGCCGGCTTCCTCGCACGCCTCGCCGATCACCTCCTGGATCTTTTCGCTGCATGGTTTCGCCGCTTTATCCTCTGAGAGCACGTTTAATTTCCACTGGACGTTTCTCTTTTTACAGATAGCGTCGATCCGCTCATTGATCTTTTTTAAGACTTCATCTCTTACGTTCATGTCCAAATGGCGGATATCCAGGCTGAATACTGCCTCTCCCGGAACAATGTTCACGCCTCCCGGCTTTACCTGTATTTTCCCCACTGTAGCTACGCAGGGATCGTTTTTCGCCGCCTCTTCTTCAATGGCGAGGACTGCTTCCGAAGCCGCGCACAGGGCGTCTTTTCTTAAACGGATCGGCGTTGTCCCCGCATGGGCTGCCTGTCCTGTGATCACATATTCTCCTCTGATCTGCGTACAGATCCCGGTCACTACCCCTGCAGGAAGTCCCAGGCTTTCCAGGACCGCGCCCTGCTCGATGTGAAGCTCCAGATGAGCGAGGCCGTACCCTGCCGGCAGGGCCGCATCCTGTACATGGTCCGGATCGATGCCGCAGGATCTTAACGCTTCCCTTACGGAAATGCCGTCTTTATCCACATGATCCAGTATGCCTGGCAGCGGCCTTCCTGTACGGTATCTTGCGCCGGAGTAAGAACCTATGAACCGCGTTCCTTCTTCGTCCCTGTAAGCGACCACCTCGATGGGGTGTTCTGTCTCAATGCCGTTTTCATTCATCACCTGTACGGCCTCTATGCCGCCGATGACTCCAAGTCTTCCGTCAAAGATCCCGCCTCCGTATACCGTATCGATATGGGAGCCTGTCATCAGGACCGGCGCGCCAGGGTTCTTCCCTTCTTTTCTTCCGATCAGGTTTCCCGCCGCATCCTGGCGGACCGTCATCCCTGCCTCTTCCATGTATCTTTTTACCAGTTTATACGCTTCATTTTCCTCTTCGGACAATGCCATGCAGTATAAGCCATCGTCCTTTTTTCCGATCTGTCCAAGTTCTTCCAGCCTTTTCCAGATCCTGTCTTTATTTACCATCATAATTCTTTCCCTCCCCTAAGTTTAAACGCTGTATTCCGCTGTTTTTACTCCATTGTAAACGTCTCTGTCCAGCTCGCCTTCTACATTTGCTACCAGCATTGCTACTATGATATCCGCGTCCACATTTAACAGGGTGCGGAACATTCCTGAGAACCAGTCGATGGCCAGCAAAAGACCGATGGCATCTACCGGAAGGCCTAAAGACGTCGCTAAGAACGTCATGGTCACTACGGCCCCTCCTGGAACAGAGATCGTCCCCAGGCAGAGCATGATCGAAAGGCCGACAGCCATTATGATCTGCATTGGCGTCAATGTAATATCAAACGCCTGGCTGAAGAAGAATACATAGCACATGTCGCAGAGCGCCGCTCCGTTGCTGTTCATAGACATGGACAGCGGCCCGACAAAATCTGATACCCGTTTGCTCACTCCAAATTTTGTTACAGAATCTTCCATCTTTTTTGGAAGGCATACCGCGCTGGACGTAGTAGTCATTGCCAGGATCGATACTTCCAGAAATTTTTTCGGCATCATCAGCGGATTGACTTTGCACCGGATACCCGCCAGCGGGATATATAAGACGAGCATGATCAGATCGCCGATGGCCAGACAGGCGAGGAATTTGATCATAGGCAGGATCACTTTAAAGCCTATATCTCCGGCCACATCCGCCAGGAGGCAGAACACTCCCAGAGGCGCGATCTTCATGACCATTTTGATAATGTTTAAGATCACCGCGTTAAGGCCTTTGACCACTTTCAGCACGCTGTCGTCTCCGGAAGAAGACGTATAGGCGCTCAAGGCGAGGCCGAATATGATCGCAAATATAATGCAGGGAACCATCTGTCCCTCAGCCATGGAAGCGATGATATTCGTAGTGAAAAATCCAAGGATTGTGTCCTGGATGCTGGTGGATATGGCAGTATCCGCCACTTCCGCAGTGGTCTGGATCTCAATCCCCTCTCCCGGACGTATGATCTGGCATAAAAACCAGCCAAGTATCGTGGCAAACAGTGTAAAACCCAAAAACCATTTAAAGGTATGGAACCCCATTTTTCCAAGCCCCTTGCCTGACTGGGAGCCGATCGCAACCGATACGGCCGACATTACCAGCAGTACCACGGACATCTGGATCAGCCTCATAAAAATGGTGCCGATAAATTCAAGATGGGCAGCCCACGGCCCCACTGCTGTGCCAAACAGGATACCTCCTGCCGCTGCCAGGAGCATCTGGGTCGTCATCGACATTTTCCGTTTCTTACCTTCTGCTTTCATAAACCTTCCTCCTTTACGTAAACCCCAGTTTCTTTTTGTTCTTCCGAACACTTATCTTATGAGGCTAGTGTATCAGATCTGCCGCTCCGGTTCAGTGTGCATTCTGCATTTGATTTTCAAATTTTCATATACTTTTGCACATAACAAAGCGATCTTCTATGAAATAAAAAAACTGCTGTAAAAACAGATCTCTCTGCTTTTACAACAGCTCTTTTTCTACAGCCTCTCAGCGTTTTCCGTTCGGCCGAGGCAGTACAATGTTTAAAAAGATCGCGGTGATCGTAGCGACCACTACCGGCGACCGCCCAAACACAGTCGTCACCCAGGCAGGAAAGGCGGAAAGCGCAGCCGGAGCCTGGGTGATCCCCATGCCCAGCGCAGCCGCCAGCCCAACAATGGACATGTTCCGGTAATTCATTTCTTCCGATGTCATCAGCTTCATTCCCGTCATGGCGATGGAAGCAAATACGGAGATCGTAGCTCCTCCCAGGACGCACTGGGGGATGGTGGTCAAAAATGCGGAAAACTTGGGAACCAGGCCAGCAGCCAGTATGATCAGGCCAGCGCCGCCTAATACGCAGCGATTTATTACGCGGGTCGTAGTAACAATGCCTACGTTCTGGCTGAATGTTGCCGTAGGAAGACCGCCCAGGAGCGCTCCGACGATATTGGAAACGCCGTAGCCAAGGATCCCGCCCTGCAGCTCATCGTCTGTAGGCTGCCGATCCATGCTTCCGGACGTGGTCGCCGTAAAATCGCCGATAGCCTGAATGGAATTGACTGCAAACAGGATTCCAATGGCGATACAGGATGAAGCTTCAAATTCTACTCCAAAGTAGACGATCGACGGGAGCTGGAACGCGCTGGCGTTTCCTACGGCCGTAAAATCCACCATGCCGAAACACAGGCTGAACAGGTATCCCGCTATGATCCCGATCAGGATCGAAGCCAGCTTTACGACGCCTTTTCCAAAATGGTTCAGTACCGTTACGACCGTCAGCGTAACAACCGCCGTCAGCCAGTTCTGCCAGGACCCGTAATCCGGGTTGGAAGTCCCGCCTGCCATATAGTTGATCGCCGTGGGATACAGAGAAAGCCCTACTGTGAATACCACCAGCCCTACGATCAGCGGCGGAAAAAACCTGCGGATCTTTTTAATAAAAAGGCCCACCAGGATCGCCACTGCTCCTCCGAAAAGCTGGGCGCCAAAGATAGCGGGAAGTCCAAAATCTCCGGCGATCGCCTGCATGCTGGGCAGATACGCGAAGCTGATCCCCATGATCACAGGAATGCCGGCCCCCAGCTGGAACACGCCTCGCTTTCCTATAGGGAAAAGCTGAAGGAAGGTCGACAGGGCCGCCACCACCAGCGCGGACTGGATCAGGATCACGCTGTCTCTCTCTGACAGCCCGGAAACCCCGGCAATGATGATCGCCGGAGTCACGCAGCCTACGATCATCGCTACTACATGCTGGAGAGAAAGGGGAAGCGCCTGGCTGAGGGAAGGGATCCCGTCCAGTTCAAATAAAGAAGCCTTTGTTTTTATCGCTTTTTCACTCATTTGTATCTCCTAAAAAGCACCGGGACGGCACGTTTTCCTGCCGTCCTGGAATGCTGCATTATTTTTTTGAAAGGTATTCGTCAATGCCTCTTGCTCCGGCGCGGCCTGCCTCCATGGCCAGGATCACCGTTGCCGCTCCTGTTACCGCGTCTCCGCCTGCATATACGCCTTCTTTCGTCGTCTTTCCGTTATGCTCGTCCGCTATGATGCATTTCCATTTATTTACCTCAAGGCCCTCTGTGGTAGATGAGATCAATGGGTTCGGAGATGTTCCCAGGGACATGATCACCGTGTCGCATTCGATCGTATAATCGGATCCTGGGATCTCCACCGGCCTTCTCCTTCCGGAGGCATCCGGCTCCCCCAGTTCCATCTTGCGCACGATCATTCCCTTTACCCAGCCCTTCTCATCCGTCAGGATCTCTACCGGGTTGGTGAGCAGGTTGAACACGATCCCTTCCTCTTTGGCGTGGTGCACTTCCTCCACCCTGGCCGGAAGCTCCGCCTCGCTCCTTCTGTATACGATGTGTACGTCCGCTCCAAGGCGCAGGGCTGTCCTGGCCGCGTCCATCGCTACGTTTCCGCCTCCTACTACCGCTACCTTCTTCCCTGCGGCGATCGGCGTGTCATAGTCGTCACGGAACGCCTTCATCAGGTTGCTCCTTGTCAGGTATTCGTTGGCTGAGAAAACGCCGTTGGCATTCTCTCCCGGAATCCCCATAAATTTCGGAAGGCCTGCTCCGGAACCGATAAATACCGCCTGGTACCCTTCCTCTTCCATCAGCTCGTCGATAGTCACGGATTTTCCGATGACAACGTCCGTCTCGATCTTAACCCCAAGCTTCTTCACGTTTTCGATCTCCGGCTGTACCACGCCATCTTTCGGAAGACGGAATTCCGGGATACCATAGGTGAGCACTCCGCCCGGCTCGTGGAGGGCCTCAAAGATCGTCACCTCGTATCCCATCTTCGCCAGGTCCCCGGCGCAGGTCAGGCCGGATGGGCCGGAACCGATGACCGCTACTTTCTTTCCGTTTGTCTTATCCGGTTTCTCCGGTACAAAGCCGTGTTCCCTGGACCAGTCCGCTACAAAACGCTCCAGCTTTCCGATAGAGACTGCCTCTCCTTTGATCCCACGGATGCACACGCCTTCGCACTGTGTCTCCTGGGGGCATACGCGGCCGCATACTGCCGGAAGTGCGGAGGACTTTGCGATGATCCTGGCCGCTTCTTCAAAATTGCCTTCCGCTACCTGCTTGATAAACCCTGGGATATCGATGGATACCGGACATCCGCCCATGCACTTCGCGTTCTTGCAGTTTAAGCAGCGCTTTGCCTCTGCCATGGCCTCTTCTTCATTGTATCCTAAACATACCTCATCAAAATTCTTTGCCCTTACTAACGGCTCCTGTTCCCTTACCGGTACTTTCTTCATCCCGTCCATTATTCGTCACCTCCGCAATGTCCGCAGCCGCCGTGATGGGTCGCTCCCTCTTTTGCTCTTAAGTACGCGCGGCCTTCTTCTGTTTTATACATCTGCTGTCTCTTCATGGCTTCGTCAAAATCGATCAGATGGCCGTCGAACTCCGGTCCATCCACGCATGCGAACTTCACCTTGTCGCCTACGGTCAGACGGCAGGCTCCGCACATCCCCGTCCCGTCTACCATGATCGGGTTCATGCTGACGATCGTCGGGATGCCCAGTTCCTTGGTCAGAAGGCAGGTAAACTTCATCATGATCATCGGGCCGATGGCTACGCACACGTCGTATTTCTTGCCCTGGTCCTGCACCAGATCCTTTACCACTTCCGTGACCATGCCCTTGCGGCCGTTAGAACCGTCGTCGGTGGTCACATACAGGTTGCCCGCTACCTTTTCCATCTTGTCTTCCAGGATGATCAGGTCTTTGTTCTTTGCGCCGATGATCACGTCCGCGTCGATCCCATGCTCATGGAGCCATTTCACCTGGGGATATACCGGAGCGGTCCCAACGCCTCCGGCAACAAACAGGTATTTCTTCTTTTTCAGCTCTTCGATGTCTTCCTTCACAAATTCGGAAGGGTTTCCTAAGGGACCTACGAAATCCTGGAAGGAATCTCCGGCCTTTAAGTCCGCCATCCGGTAAGTGGAAGCGCCTACGATCTGGAATACGATGGTAACGGTCCCTTCTTCCCTGTCATAGTCGCAGATGGTAAGGGGGATACGCTCTCCCTTTTCATCCATTTTTACGATAACAAATTCCCCTGGCTGGCATGCTCTCGCAACGCGGGGCGCCTTCACATCCATCAGGTAGATGTTTTCAGCAAGTTTTTCTGCCTTAATGATTGGAAACATGTCTTTTCCTGCCTTTCTCTTTTTTGTTAATGGATCTCTATCACATATTCTGTCTGGAATACGCCGTTTTTCTCCAGGCATACGATGCCTTCCCTGTCATTCAGCTCCCCGGAAAATCCTTTTTGTGCGCATCTGCCAAACCACGGCTCGATGCAGACAAAGGGGTGGGTTTCTTCTACCGTCCAAAGAGCTGTATACGGAAATCCGGGACACTCTACTGTAACATAAGGTTCCCCGTCCGCCAGCAGGCTGAGCCTGTCCACCTGGCCTTTATCAAATATGTAAGTGAGGACATCTTTAAAAAATCCCTTTGTCAGCGGAACTGTCCCGTCTTTTATATCCAGGTATCCGCTCCGCGCCTCTTCTTCGTATCCGTCCGGATCCGGAGACTGATAATGAAGGCTGCCTGACTTATGGAAGTCAAAAGAAAAATCGTATATGGTCTTCCCTTCAGGAACACGAAAAGCCGGATGAGCGCCTATCATAAAATACATCTCTGACTCGCCCTTATTCTCCACTTTCCAGGTCACATGGATCTTTCTTCCCTCCAGCCGAAAGCCGGAATACAGTTTAAAAGAAAACGGATACTTTTTTCGCGTCTCCTCTGTATCCTCCAGGAGATATTCCGCCTCCAGGGGATCCGCCGATACCAGGGAAAAATCCATATCTCTTGCAAATCCGTGCTGTCCCATGGGATAAACGCTGCCATTCCAGATATAGGAGTCTTCGAAAGATCTTCCTACAAACGGAAACAGGATGGGAGAATGCCTTCCCCAGATCTCCTTTCGGCCTTCCCATAAAAGCTCTCGGCCCTTCTCTTTATCATAGATACGGGCCAGCTGCGCGCCGGTCTGTTCCACTTCCAGAAGCAGGCTGTCGTTTTCCAGCGCTGTCCGCTTCTCTGCCATTGTCTTCATCTCCTTTTCACGCTTTATCGGAACAAAGCAGAATCGATTATATATTATCACGTTCCAAAAACCTTGGCAACTGATAATTTGTATCAGTTCAGCCGTGCGCCAGGCTGAACTGTATGTTACCATAGTTTTTGCACTCTGGAGTCCGCAAATGTACCTTTCAGATTGAAAATAAGGCAAAGCCTGTCTTTTTTGTGTTCCTGTTTTTCCATCCAGTTACACGTTTTCAGACAAGCTTTGCCTTAACTCTACTTTCTAAAGATCACGTTTCCAAATCTTAGAAATCTACTTCTTCGTCATAATAGCAGCACTTTAACAGCTTTGCCATCTGCTCCGGATCGATGCTTCTTGGATTGGAGCCTGTGCAGGCATCGCCTACTGCCAGCTCTGCAACAGACGGAAGCTTCTCCATAAATTCTTTCTCGTCAATGATACCGCCTTCATAATCTTTGATGCAAGACGGGATATCCAGTTCTTTATTCATCTCCTGGATCCTGGCGATCAGAGCGTCTACCAGTTCTGCCGTCGTCTCTCCCTTTAAGCCGATGAATCTCGCGATCTCAGCATAGCGCTCTGCAGCCTCTTCTACCTTTGCATTGTAGCGGATAACCTTCGGCAGGTACATAGCGTTTGCGCAGCCGTGAACGATATGGCCGCCGCTGTAAGCAGCTCCTGTCTTATGGGCCATAGAGTGTACGATACCCAGCAGAGCGTTGGAGAACGCCATACCTGCAAGGCACTGCGCGTCGTGCATCTTCGCTCTTGCGTCCATATCTCCATTATAAGAAGAAACCAGATACTGGTTGATCATCTTCAATGCATGGAGAGCAAGAGGATCGGTGTAATCACAGTGCATAGTGGATACATATGCCTCTGTAGCGTGGGTAAACGCATCCATACCTGTATGAGCCGTCAGCTTCTTCGGCATAGTCTCTGCCAGAGCCGGATCAACGATCGCAACGTCCGGAGTGATATTGAAATCAGCCAGCGGATATTTGATGCCTTTATGATAATCTGTGATAACAGAGAACGCCGTTACTTCTGTAGCTGTTCCTGAAGTGGACGGGATCGCACAGAATTTCGCTTTTGTACGCAGCGTCGGGAAACTGAACGGAGTGATCAGGTCCTCAAAGCTGGTATCCGGATATTCATAGAATACCCACATTGCTTTTGCTGCATCGATCGGTGAGCCGCCGCCGATGGATACGATCCAATCCGGCTCAAATTCCTGCATAACTGCGGCGCCCTTCATAACTGTCTCTACAGACGGATCTGGTTCTACCCCTTCAAACAGCTTTACTTCCATGCCTGCTTCCTGCAGATAAGAAACCACTTTATCCAGGAATCCAAAACGCTTCATAGAGCCGCCGCCTACGACTACCACTGCTTTTTTTCCTTTTAAAGTTTTTAAAGCCTCAAGAGCGTTCTTTCCATGATATAAATCTCTTGGTAATGTAAATCTTCCCATTTTGACCTCTCCTTTTAATTCCTTGATATGAAATCGTTAATTATTTAACTAACAATCTCAGTATATCACCGCCAACATGGGATGTCAATCAGCCGTAAACACATTTTACTAACTTTTAATACTTTCCAGTACTGGGAACTTTTTTCTGGTTTCCCGGCCGCATTTTTCCTGGACAAAGGCCCCGGCCAGGCGTCAGCCCCGCGCCTTTCTTTTATACATCCGGAAGTTGTAGCATAAGTTAAAATACGTCTCTTCTTCTGTCTCCAGCGCCAGCTTCCAGTCTTCATCTTTATCCAGATCCGGGAACCATGTGTCCGCCTCGTAGGAATAATCGATATAGGTGACATGGGCGGTATCGCAATAAGGAAGAAACTGCTCGTAGATGCTCTGGCCTCCTGCGATAAAGATGTCTTCCGAAGGGTATGCTTTCAGCTTCTCCAGGGCTTCCTCCAGCGAATGGCAGACGATCGCTCCCTTTACCTTATATTCTGGATTTCTCGTAAGAACGATCGTTGTCCTGCCGTAAAGAGGCTGGCCCCCCGGCAGGCTTTCCAGCGTCTTCCTTCCCATAACGACTACCTTTCCAAGAGTTTCCTCCCGAAACAGCCTCATGTCCTCCGGAATAGATACTAAAAGGCCGCCCTGCTTTCCGATCGCCCATTTTCTATCTGCTGCAACAATGATGTTCATCCGACTTCTCCTTTCTGGCAGATCTCCCGTCTGATCACCTGGAGCATGTGCTTCGTATTTTCCTCAAAAGCTTTGTGAGGCTGATACTTTCTCACTTCTTCCGTCCAGTAATACTGCTCCAGATCGCGGATCATCTCCTGCTCGCTTTTTCCTGACTCCAGCTCCCGGACATACCGCTCTTTTGCCAGGCTGTAGGCCTCTCTCATCTTATGCCATATCTTCTGATCCGGCTTTTCATAGCCGTGATGGCAAAAAAGGAGGCCGTCCGGCTTCAGACTCTCCATCCGGTCAATGGAATCTACCGCCGACTGAAAACTTACCAAAGCAACCGGGATAAATCTGCTCCCTGCCGGGGCTCCTACTGTCTCGCTGCAAAACAGCAGCTTCTCCTTTTGCCCCTTTCTTTGGATCATGTAAGACATGCAGTCTCTCGTATGGCCAGGCGTGGCGTAAGCTGTTATCTGATAATCTCCCATATCCACCATATCTCCGTCTCCCAGAGGCACGTCCGCCTTCAGGTCTTCATCCCTGTAATCCAGAGCGCCCGGATCGATGGCCGTACGGTCTGCAGCCGCCGCTATGTTCAGCTGTCTCATCATCCTGAGCGCGGATTCCCGCGTCATGACCCAGACGGCGTAGGCTGCCGCGTAAACCCTGACGGAAGGCCAGCGTTTTCTCAGCGCAGGCACGCCGGAAATATGGTCATAATGGGAGTGGGTCAGAAATATCCCGTCCAGCGGCTTTCCCCCCAGGGCTTTTTCTATATTGTCCGCCAGCCGTTCCCCGCAGTAAGCCATGTCCGCGTCAATGATAAAATTCTTCTCTCCCTGAAACAGAAACACATTTCCAGGCATGTCGCCGCTTACGTCTGCAAACCATTGTTCCATACTATTCTCCATCCTTCTGTTCTCCAATGATCAGCTCTTTCGCATAAGGCAGCGTCCTGATCCAGTCGCAGAATTCATGCCACTCCGCAAGCTTGTGATTTTTTCTGGCATGATAGATATTAACAAGGGTCTCATAATTAAACGTGCAGGTCCTCATCTGGTTATAGCTGGACGGCAGCAGCTGGATCATATCATACCAGTCGTCCTTGCTTTTCGTTTCCATATACCGGAGCCTGATCTTTTCCAGCTCATTGACCACCATCTCCATTACCGACAGCGCATACGCCGTCATATGGTCGTGGCTGAAATCATCCAGGGAAAACGGCTTGCTGTGTATCTTGTGCATGGTACTGGTGGAATTTGCCACCGTAGCTACCTTATAAGTATCGTACTCCTTCCACCAGTATAAAGGCGCGGTAATATCCACAGATACAAAGATCTGGCGGATAAACTTTCTGTGGTCGCTTCCTGCCTGACGCAGCCGTTTGGCAAGATCCAGGTCATTGGGCCCCAGAATATAATTTCCCTCTTCATCATAATAGCTGTCCATGCGGTTCCAGCTGTTCATAGGGTTTCTGGCGCCGCGCATGGCATTTTCCAGGTTCATAACGCTTGTTCGCTCCAGTAAGATCATAATTTCCTCCTGATATCTATATCCTCTAATTCTTTTTTGTCTTTTATCTCATGCATATACCTGTCGGCCGGATGTCCGGACAGGATCCTTCTCCCGCCGGCATCTCCTTCCAGGCCTCTCAGCTCCTCAAAATACTTTTCTGAAAAGACCGCAGGGTTTCCCGGCACCCCCTCAAAGCTGAGGCAGCCCATCCCGCGGCCGCTCATTTCCCAGCATTTTAAGAACTGCGCTATGGTATCCCCTTTCAGGTATGGCTGATCGCAGACCGCAAAACAGACTGCCTGTCCGGTCGCTGCATCCAGCCCTATCTTCAGGGAGCTGGCGATCCCGTCTCCCCCTTTTGGATTCTCTAAAACTGTGTAGCCTCTCCGGCCCATCTCCCGCAGGATCTCTTCATACTGAGAGACGACGATCTTCTGGGCAAACAGGCTGTCGCAGCATTTTTCGATCTCGTCTGCAATATAAAGATACATAGGCTTTCCATCTATCAGGGACAAAAGCTTATTTCCTTCAAACCTCTGGCTGTTTCCCGCCGCCAGCAGTACCAGTGAAATGTTCATACTCCTTTTTCCATCCTGTTTTCCAGAGCCAGGATCGCTTCCAGGACGCCTCCTCCCACAGCTCTCGCTTTATCGGAAACCGTATGGCAGTTTTCGACCACGTCCCTTGGATCTACGTCTCCTGCTTTCATGCCTTTTTTTACCGGCACGCCGTCCTGAAGGATCCCCCGGATCACTCCCTGGATGGATACGGTCACCGGAGTCTTCTTTCCTGACCCATCTGATACATATCCCACAGTTTCTCCTGCAGCAGCCTGGTATCCGATCGGGACTGTCCCGAAAAATATACCGTCGCAGGGAGCCTTTATCAGCCGTTCTATGCCGTATCCTCCGATCATGCCGGGTATCCCTGTATTGGCGGCCGCTTCGCCGCTCCAGATGCAGCGGCCCAGATCATGGCCTCTCTTTGTCTCTATCACGCAATGGCAGTCTTTTCCCGCCTTAAATCCCGGCCCTGCGGCGATAACGATCGGCGCATCCTGGATCGTGGTGCCTGTATTCTTTTTAGCGATAATGGCGTCTACTTCAATATCTGGTTTCCAGCCGCGAACGATCCTGCAGTCTTCGTCTACGATCACCGCGATCTTTTCCTGAGCTAGAGTTTTTTCGATCTCTGGAAGATCCCGGCACAGGACGCCTTCGATCCCTTCCACCTGGGCCCGCTTTTCGTAGACTGCCCTGGAAAAAGCAACCGTCCGCCTTACTGTAGTCGGCACGGCAGTCTCTGTCATCACGATCCGAAAGCCGCAGTTATGCAGACGGCACGCGATCCCAGTAGCCAGATCTCCCGCCCCTTTTATCAATACCTTTTTCTTCATACCATCAACCTCTGTCTTCCAGCGGAAGGAAACAGGTGCAGATCCCTCTGGCGCATTTTCCCTCTGTCAGCGCCAGGATCCTTTCCCCCTGCTTTCTTTCTTCCTCCGAGTCCGCCTGGTTCAGCAGGATGACATATTCCCTGTCCCCCACTGACTTTTTCGTTCCCCGGCTGTCTGTCAGTATACCAGCGATCGCCTCTGCTGTCACCAGTTCTTCTGCAAAAAAATCTTTCGCGTACTCCTGTCTGAAACATACATCCTTCCATTGTCTTCCTATGGAAGACAGGCCGGCGCAGCCGATCACAAGGGAGGTTTCTTCTGGAATGACCGGCTCCCAGGGCGCCGGAACTTTCAGGGGAAGACGCCTGGATCCGTCTGCTTCTACAAGAAGGATATCCGCCCATCGCTTTAACTGCTCCAGAAAAGAGGCGGAAAGGGCGGACAGCTTATTATCCTTCTGCTCCGCCGGACCCTGTCCTCCCGCCGTCACATAAATTTTCCTTTCTTCTGCCTCTCTGCAGATCTGCTCCAGCCTCATATACTCCCGCTCATCTTCCAAAGGAGCCCTGTCCTCTTCCTTCTCTGTTATAAATACCAGCCCTGTCTCTGGTACGAAGATATGGGTCGAAGTAATGACCGCTGTTTTCCATCCATCCTCTGACAATTCCTTTGCAAGCTGCAGCATCGCCGTAGTTTTTCCCCCTGCCCCTGTCAGAGCGATCGTATAGGGATATCCCTGCTGGCGGCAGCGGCTGATCTTTGTCCGGACCAGTTCTCTTTCCAGCCCCGCCGCTTCTTCCAGTTTTATCTGTTTTTCCTTAAGACGTCCCCTTTCCAATCCCCATATCCTCATATAAAATAAATCCCCGCTTTCTCATAGGACAGACCTTTTTCTTCCATATACTGCAGAAGCTCTTCCCCCCGGTCGGCAGGAGCGCTCCAGGCAAACCCGCAGCCTGCGGATATCACCGTTGGAAGGGGGATCAGCCTGCCCGGCATATTGTCTTTTCTGCAGGCTTCGTCCATAGCCGCAGCCTCCGCAGTAGCAGAGAAAGCGATGACCATCCTGTTCTCTTTTCTTCTCATAGTTTTTTCTCGAAACGGATACTCTTTTCCCCTCGTTTTTCCACGACGCCGATCATGCCATACGCTGTTTCCAGACCCTGGTCTTTCAATTCTTTCAGGATCGCTTCTCCTGTTTCCCTGTCCGCGCTGATCAGAAGGCCGCCGGAAGTCTGGGGATCAAAGATCAGATCCTGCATATAAACTTCCGTCTCTCCTGTGTCGATCTTATCTTCCAGGAATCTGCGGTTTCGGTACGCTCCTTCCGGAACCAGCCCCATCTTCGCATATTCCGCAGCTTCTTCCTGTACCGGGATCCAGTCCGGGCAGAGCGCGAAAGTAACGCCGCTTCCATCCGCCATCTCTGTTCCGTGTCCCGCCAGTCCAAATCCTGTTACATCCGTACAGCTGTGGATCGGATATCTTTCAATGATCTGCTTTGCCTTTTTATTCAGACAGGTCATGACCTGTATCACTTCTCTCTCCGCCTTTTCCGATGCAAGCCCCGCTTTTACCGCTGTATTTACAATTCCGGTCCCCAGAGGCTTCGTCAGGATAAGAACGTCTCCCGGCAAAGCGCCGCAGTTTTTAAACATCCTGTCCGGGCGGACAAAGCCTGTAACGCTGAGACCGTACTTTGGCACATCGTCATGGATCGAATGCCCGCCGGCCAGCACCGCTCCGGCTTCCTTTACCTTATCTGCTCCGCCGGCCAGGATCTTTCCCAGGATCTGCGGATCCAGACAGTTTGGCCATGCTACGATGTTTAAGGCGATCTTTGGTTCCCCGCCCATAGCATAAATATCGCTGAGCGCATTGGCCGCCGCGACCTGTCCGAAAGTATACGGATCGTCTACCATAGGCGGAAAAAAGTCCAGCGTCTGTATCAGCGCCAGTCCGTCGCTGACTCTATATACAGCTCCGTCGTCATTCGTCTCAATTCCTACAAGCAGGTTCTCATCAAAGAACCGCGGAAGGCCTTCCAGTATCTTCTGAAGGCTTCCCGGCCCTATCTTCGCCGCGCAGCCGGCTGCGCTGGACATCTGCGTCAGCCGGATCTCCCCTTCCTTTATCATAACGGGACCTCCTCATTTAAATGTATCTCTTCCTGAAGCGTAAGGGAATAAATGATCGTATCCGATACTTTTTTCCCTGTCATCTGCTCCAGAGCTCTTTTATAATACCCAAGCTGCAGCCCATACCGTTCCTTCAGGACTGCTTCGCCGCCCTTTTCCACATAATCGGTCTTATAATCCACCAGCACCAACCCGCCTTCGTCTTCAAAATATGCGTCCATGATACCCTGGATCAGGATCAGCTCGTCCGACTCTCCAAGGCCGATCTCCCTGGCCGGCATACCCGCTACAAACTGCTGCTCCTTATGAAGGCGGCCTTCCCTGGCAGCTTTCCTCATCCGCCTGCCTAAAGGCGAATCAAGGAACCGCCAGACCGTACCGGATCTTACTAATTTCCGGTTGGACTCTGTCAGCCTTCTGTCAGATACCAGCTGATCCAGAGCCGCTTTTGTCTCCTGCCACGAATCTGCGGATACAAAATCCAGAAGTTCCAAAGCCCTGTGGTACGCGGTCCCGCGGAACGCGCCGCGCTCGGTTTCCTGCTGTTCCTTCATAAAGGCCGGCACGGTGGGGATCCACTGGCTTTCCTCTTCATCTGTCATCTGCCCCTGCTGTTTCAGCTCTGAAACGGTCATTTTCGCATAAAGGGTTACGTCCTCCATATAAGGATACCGATACTGGAATACGGATTCCAGTTCTTTTCTGTACCTGGCGTCGTATTCCCGGTCATCGTCAAAGCTGTCCAGGCTTTCCTTCAGCCGGACTTTCTCCGTCTGCACCGCCATCTCTCTTCCCAATATGCTTCCTGCCGGTATCTCTTCTAAAAGGATCTTTCCCCCATCCTTCATCCCCATAAGGATCCAGTCCAGATAAGAGCCTGCGGAGGACAGCACCGTAAATGGGATCTGTCCGTGAAAGCACGGGACCTGCCTCCATTTCTCCAGGCGGCTTTCCAGATTTTTATCCGCTGCGGTGATCACCAGCTTCTCCTTCGCCCTGGTCATCGCCACATAAAGGACCCGCAGCTCCTCTCCAAGGCCGTCCAGTTCCATCTTTCTCCGGATCGCGTTCTTTTTCAGAGTCGCCGTCTTTGTCCGCAGTTTTGGATCGATCCAGTCGCTTCCGATCCCCAGATCCCCGTCGATCAGTATCTTTCCGTAAACGTCCCGCTTATTAAATTTTTTCCCTGCGCCGGAAAGAAATACAACAGGAAACTCCAGGCCCTTGCTCTTGTGTATGCTCATGATCCTTACGGTATTCTCGTTCTCTCCAGCGGCGGATGCTTCGCCGAAGTCTGTATTATATTTCTTCAGGTTCTGGATATAGCGTATAAAATGGAAGAGGCCGCTGTAGCTGGTCCTTCCATAGGCAGCCGCTTTTTCCGCCAGCATATCCAGATTCGCCCTTCGCGTATCTCCCGCAGGCATCGCGCAGACATAGTCGTAATAACCGGTCACCCGGTAGATCTCATAGATCAGCTCGTGAATTGGCATATATGCGCACTGGCGGCGGAATCCGTCCAGCATATGGGAAAAATGGCACAGCTTTTCCCACAGCGTCTTTTCCTTCTCTTCATCCAGCTTTCCAGCTGCATACATCTCCTCGTAATTTTTCCACGCTCCGTAAAGCCCTCTCTCCTGGCGTTTGGCCGGATTTCTCTTATACAGGGCCGTCAGATGGGCCAGATCCGGATCGTCCATCCCTACGATCGGCGACTTAAAGACCGCGGCCAGAGGAATGTCCTGCATGGGATTGTCGATCACAGCCAGGAGCGCCAGCATCGTCTCTACCTCCCTGGTAGTAAAATATCCTGTGCTTGATTCCGCGTATGCCGGTATCCCCTGGTTCATCAGCGTTTCCAGGAAAACGTCTCCCCAGCCTGCCACGCTTCTGAGAAGTATGACCATATCCCGGTACTGCGCTGGGCGGTAAGCCCCCTTCTCCTTATCCCATACGGCCATACCATGCTCTTTATCCGTCATCTTCCGGATCTCTTCCGCCACCATCCTGGCTTCCATCTCTTTTGCAGTATAATCCAGATGCTCTTCATCCAGCTCCCTTAAAAGCTCCGTATCCGTGTCTGTCAGGAGCAGTTTTGTAGGACCGGCCGTGGAAAGTCCCGTCCCTTCCTGAGAAAATTCCTGGAACACTGCTCCGGGATGGAGCGCCGTATCCTCGCTATATCCTACATTGCCCAGGGCTTTCGTCATGATCTTAAAAAACACCTGGTTTACGCTTTCCAGTACGCTGGCCCGGCTGCGGAAATTCTGATGCAGCTCGATCTTCTGGTACTGGCTTTCTTCTGTGGAATAAGTATTATACTTTTCCAGAAAAAGCTCCGGTTTCGCCAGCCGGAAGCTGTATATGCTCTGTTTTACATCCCCCACCATAAATACGTTGGGCTGTCCCCACTTTTCTCTGGAAATGCACTTTATGATCGTCTCCTGTACCTGATTGCTGTCCTGATATTCGTCTACAAGTATCTCCTCGTACTGCCTGGAAAGTTCGTCTGCTTCTCTGGAGGGTACGCGGATCATCTGTCCTGAGCCGTCGTCTTTCTCCTCAGTCAGGATCTCCAGAGCATAGTGCTCCAGATCGTTAAAATCTACAATATTTTTCTCCAGCTTTTTTTCGTGATACCTTCTGGAAAATTCCTCCGCCAGATACAGCAGTTCATCCAGCGCTGAAGCCGTGCCCTTCATGGCCTTTTCCAGATATTCCGGCTCATCCGGGAAATACAGGGACGCGATCTTTCCCGCCGCTTTCTTTACCCGGTTCCTGCATTCGCTCACATATGCCTTTTTTTCCTGATCCACAGTCTTGCTCCGTATCGACGCCAGCCTTCCAAAAGAGGCTTTTTCTATCTCCTTTGCCAGGCTCTCGTAATCCTCTGCCCGGATCATCCTTTCCAGAAGGGCCATATCCTCCTGGATCATAGGAAGGTAGGCCTCCGGACCATTCTCTTCCCGGCATACCTCCGCCGCATCCTGAAGCTGCAGGATCAGCTCCTCCAGCTGCAGCTTTACATCCTGCATCAAAAATCTCATCCAGGGCGTCTTCTCCATATCCTCCAGCCCCTGGCTCTGAAGTTCCTTTCTGCATGCGCGAAACCATTCTCCAGGCCACGGGTTGCTGCAGGAAAATCCATACACCTGCAGGATCAGGTCCTCAATGCCAAAATCCCCCCTGCCGCCTGAATATGTCTCTATAAAATTGTGGAACGGCTCTGAGCCTTCCTGGTAAAAATCTTCCAGCATTTCTTTCATCACGTCCGCCTTCAGAAGGAGCAGCTCTCCCTCGTCGCTGATGCGGAAAGACGGATCGATATCCAGCCGGTTAAAATGGTTCCGGATCACGTTCAGACAAAAGCTGTGGATCGTCGTGATCTGGGCGTGCTGCACCAGGGTAGCCTGCATCTGAAGATGTTCGTTTTTTCCATCTTCTCTCAGCCGTTCCTCGATCGCGCTTCCGATCCGTTCCCTCATCTCCGCAGCCGCCGCGTTCGTAAAGGTCATCACCAGCAGACGGTCGATATCCAGCGGATCTTCTCCTTCTGTGATCATACGTATGATCCGTTCCACCAGTACGGCGGTCTTGCCGCTTCCGGCAGCTGCGGATACAAGAAGGTTCCTGTTCCTGGATGTGATCACCTGTTCCTGTCGTTTCGTCCACTGCATCCTTACCTGTCCCCTCCTTCGATCTCCTGCCAGATATCCTCCGGCTTTCTGTTGTCCAGCTTTCTGTATCCGTAACCGCTGATCTTTTTATCAAATCCGCATACCGAATGGTACGGGCAGTAATCGCATGCGCTCCGGTTTCCCTGTTTATAAGGCCGTACGGAGATATCGCCGCCTGTTATACGCTGCCCTGCTGCCTTCAGCTTATTTCTTACAAAGCCTCTCAATGCCTGGAACCTTTCACGGCTGGCCACGGAAGATCTGGCTTCCTGGATCAGTCCGTCCTTTACCGCTACCGGGATGATATCCGAAGCTTTCTCGATCTCCCGGTCCAGATGGGAGATCACTTCCTGTTCGCTGTTTACCAGCCCGTTCATCTTCAGCTGGCGCAGGATCTCCCGGTCGATCTCCTCTTTATCCGGTTCTCCTGCAGTCTCGGCGACAGGATCTTTGATATGGTAATAAAAAACGCCTGCCGGAACTACTTCCTTATCCGGATGCTTCCTTTCCTCCATCTCCAGCGCGGCATCCATATATACTACCAGCTGCAGCTGAAGACCATAGTACAGGGCCGCCAGATCAAAGGATGTGCTGCCTGATTTATAGTCGATGATCTTTACATATACGTGCGTCTCGTCTTCACAGAGATCCAGACGGTCGATCCTTCCCCTCAGCTGCAGTTCTTCCTCTTCAGAAAGGGATATCCTCATGGCTTTCAGGTTATCTATGGCAGAAAAAGACACTTCGAATCCCACTGGTTCGAAATCTCCTTTTTTCAGCTGTTCAGACAAGGCCCACAGCGTCCGCTCCGTGACCCGTTCCGCCCGTTCCGTCAGATACCGGTTCCTGGCCGAGCTTTTTAAGATCGCCCCTCCATACTGATCCGCCACTTCGTCTACAGAACTTTTTGCAAGTTTTCTGCGTTCTTCGTCCGACATCTCCTGGATCCGCTTTCCATCTCTGGCCGCCTGTTTAAAGCAGAGGTCGATGGCTTCATGGAAAAGATTTCCCATGTCTACCGGCTTCAGCTCATATTCCTGTCTTGGGAGAAGTTCCAGTCCATAAGCCAGAAAATGGGCGTAGGCGCATGCCTCGTACTGTTCCATCCGGGTAACGCTCCCGCTGAGGATCTTCCCGTAGATCTCCCTGGCCGCAGCCTTCCCGATCCCTCTGTCCGTGTAGGCTAAGAACGCCGCTTCCGCCAGTTCTTCCGCCTGTCTCCTGCCTTCCGGCGACATGTGGAAAAGCCGGTACAGCTCCAGGAACCGGCCGTCCTGTCCTTCCGTTTCCAGATCTCTCAGGCACTGGATCAGAGTCTCCTTTCCCTCTTCCCTGGAAGAGATCTCCATCCTGTCCCAGTCCCCTTCTTCTACAGCAAGTTTCGGGAACAGCGTCTGCAGCTCGTGGATCAGACTGGACGGCCTGAGCCCTTTTCCTTCCCCGTCCATCCCTGCAAACGAGATCACCAGCCGATCCGACGGCTTGGCCATCATCAGATAAAGATAAAATCTCTGCAGGAATCCCTCTTCTCTGGCTGTAGGGGCCATTTCCATATGGAGCTCCTTAAGGCTCTCCCTCTCCATATCCGACAGGATGCCGCCTCCGTCTTTCCTCGCCGGTACGATCCCGTCGTTTACTCCTGTAAAAAAGAGGATCTTTATATGGTTTAAACGGGTCCTTGTCAGATCCCCCACTACGATCCTGTCGATAGTAGCCGGGATCAGTCCTACCCGTATCTCTTCAAATCCTGCGTCCAGGATCTCGCCGTACTCTTTCAGGCTCACCTTTTCATCTCCCAGCAGAGCCACGACCCGATCCATCATCTCCATCACAAAGCCATAGACCTGGCGGTATTCGTCTGCCAGCCGGTAGTCTCCCGCCGCCTCAAAGCGGTCCGCGAAATCCTGTATCTTCTTCTCGATCTCATATCCCGCAAGATAGCCGACTATAGCCGCCGACCTGTCCGCCACCGTCTTCTCTCTGTCCTTTAATACCTCTCTTAAAGGGCGCAGTCCTTCCACGATCTCCCTGCGGAACCCGTTCAGCTCCTCCAGGTTTAAGCCGGATCCGCCCCGGTATACCTGGTCCCACTGGACGTCCCAGCGTTTAAATCCCCGGATGCCCAGAGCCAGGACATAATTCTCCAGGCGGTCCCTTTCTTCCTCCCGGTCTGTAAAAATAAGGCCTGATTTCAGATAGCGGAATACGCTTTCATATGAAAGATCCTGGCGGACAGCCTCGATCGCGGACCGGATCAGCTCTACCAGCGGATGAGACATCACATTCCTTTTGTCATCTATAAAATAAGGGATGCCCGCCGCTTCGAACCGCCTGCCAAGTTCTTTTCCATAAGTCTCCAGGCTTCCTGTGACTACCGCGATGTCCCGGTAGCGGTAGCCTTCCTGCCTCACTGCCTGCTGGATCCTGTGAGTCAGCGCGGCGGCCTCCCTTCCGGGATCCAGCGCCTTAAAGATCCTGATCTGCGCCGGCGCTCCCTCATAAGTCTTCCTGCCATAGCGGTAAATATTCTCTTCAAGGAAGTCCAGGGCAGATCTGTCCCCATCCTGAGAAAAGCGCGGATAGGGGCGCCCTTCCATATGAATGTCTTCGCTCCTTGCCACCCCGTTCCTGTCGGCGATGGAAACAAGGCGGCAGACCGTATGCTTGCTCATATAAAACAGGTTCTGTATACCGCCTTCCTGATAAGGCCTCGCCTCTCTTTCTATGGTCAGCGCGACCGTCACCTTCCGGCAGCATACCATCATCTGTTCCAGGACGCGGTACTGCACCGGAGTAAATCCAGTAAAACCGTCCAGGACGATCTTGCTTTCCCTCATCCTGGCGGACTCTGGCAGCACGCGGCAGAGCACATCCAGGATCTCCTCCGCCGTAATAAACTTTTCCGCGATATATTCCCGGAATCCTCTGTATATGATCGACAGATCCTTCAGCTTTTCCCTTAGCAGAGGGCTTCTGACCTTTTCTTCCATGTCTTCCAGATGTTCCCAGGATATCCCGTACTGGGCCATCTCCGAGACCATAGACTTCATCTGGCCGATAAAACCTGCATGGTTTAAATGTCTCTTAAAAATACCCAGCCGGTCCTTCTCTTCGGCCGCGATCTTTCTTAAAACCATGGACTTTCCCATATCATCCAGAACTGCCGGACTCTCAATAGCCAGCTCCTCAAAGATCCGGTAGGCCAGCCTCTGAAAGCTGACGATATCGATATTCATCGTACCCTGGCGGGGATGGAGGCTGATGATCTCCCTCTGGGTCTGCATGGTAAACTGCTCCGGAACCAGAAGGATATACTTCTCCTCCGGGTGTTCGACGGATTCCCGGATCAGACTGTCGTAAAGGAAACGTGTCTTTCCCGCTCCCGAACCTCCGAAAATAAACTGCAATGACATCTTTCCACCCCTTTGCTCTCTCGTTTTAGAACACCTGTTCTATTTGACTCATTTTAACATATCCCACTGCCATTTACAATATCTTTCCTCTAAATTTTTCATAAACAGTCTTTCCTCCTAATAGACTATAACAAATAACCTGGGAGGCTTTTTTATGAGCTCCAAAACAAAGATCGTCGTGCTGCGGATGAAAGAGATCATCTACACGGCTATTTTTATCGGACTGGGAATTTTCCTGATCTGCCTTTTTATCATTATGTTCCATTCCAGGGAAGAGACCGTTCCTACATGGGAGGAAGCTTCTCTCTATACTCCCGGCGTATATACCTCCTCGCTGACCCTCGGCAGCGAACAGGTAAACGTGCAGGTGGCTGTGGACCGCGACCAGATCAATTCCGTGTCTATCGTGCCCTTAAGCGAATCTATCACCACTATGTATCCGCTTATGCAGCCTGCCATGGACGACCTGGCGCAGCAGATCGTCGCCAGCCAGTCTCTGGATAACCTGTCCTATCCCAGCGAAACACGCTATACGTCGGAAGCTCTGATCATGGCTGTCGGCAAAGCTCTGGATAAAGCCTGCGTCCCGCAGTAAGAACAGACGGCTGTCTGCCCACGGAAGAAATATTTTTAAAACGTCTTGTATTTTTAAGATACAGAGATTATAATGAGCCGGAAATACATATTTCAGGCCCGCCGTACAGCGCGCCTCTGCATATCTTTTTACAGGAGATAAACGACATGAGTACACAGAAAACAGTAAAAGAAAGCGCAATGATGCACAATCAGATCACAGAAGGAGTCATCTGGCAGCAGCTTCTTCTGTTTTTCTTTCCTATTTTATTCGGAACCTTTTTCCAGCAGCTGTATAACACAGTAGACGCGGTTGTCGTCGGAAAATTTGTCGGCAAGGAAGCCCTGGCCGCTGTAGGCGGAACAACGAGCACCCTGATCAACCTGTTCGTCGGCTTCTTTATCGGCCTTTCTTCCGGCGCCACCGTTATCATTTCCCAGTATTACGGCGCAAAAAAAGCAAGGCGGGTCAGCCTTGCCGTACATACTGCTATCGCGTTTTCCATCGCCCTGGGAACGGCTATCATGGTCATCGGCCTGATCGGCGCTCCGTTTGCCCTAAGAGCCATGGGCACGCCTGACGACATTATGGAACACGCTGTCATCTATATCAGGATCTATTTTATCGGCATCATAGCCAACCTGATCTACAACATGGGCTCCGGTATCCTGCGGGCGATCGGCGATTCCAGACACCCCTTATATTTCCTTATGGCAGGCTGCGGCGTGAATATCGTGCTGGACCTGCTGTTCGTCGTATATATCGGAATGGGCGTCGCAGGCGCCGCTATCGCCACCATCATTTCCCAGGCGGTAAGCGCCGTGCTGGTAGTCATGACTCTGGTTCGCACGGAAGAGTCCTACAAGCTGGTCTTTTCGAAGATCCGGCTGAACCTTCCTATGGTAAAGAAGATCGTGCAGATCGGTTTCCCGGCAGGGCTCCAGTCGGTCATGTACAATTCCTCAAATATCATCATCCAGTCCAGCGTCAATATCCTGGGCACCGACACCATCGCCGCCTGGACTGCTTACGGCAAGATCGACAGCATCTACTGGATGATCATCAATGCGTTTGGTATCTCCATCACTACTTTTGTAGGACAGAACTACGGAGCCGGGAAAATGGACCGGGTGCGCAAAGGCATCCGCGTATGTCTGGCGATCGCCGCAGGCGCTACGCTGGCACTGTCTTCGATCCTGTATCTGGGCGGATACTACATACTCTGCTTGTTTACAAATGACGCGGCAGTCCTTGCGATCGGCGTGGACATCCTCCACTTCCTCATGCCTACTCTGATCACTTACGTAACCATCGAGATCTACTCCGGATCCTTAAGAGGGATCGGCGACTGCTGGATCCCCATGATCCTTACCTGCCTGGGCGTATGCGTGCTCCGTGTAGTATGGGTACTGGCAGCTGTTCCATTCCACAGGACGATCGAGATGGTCGTAGTCAGCTACCCGATCACCTGGTCTGTAACGACCGTACTGTTCTTCATCTATTTTCACTTTTTCTCCCGCCTTGGGAAGAGAAACAAAGCCTATTAAAGGCAGGAAAATACAAATGCACGTATCGCTTTACCGCGTATGAAAAAATCCGGCAAGACGCGCCAGTGACGTATCTTGCCGGATCTTTTACATCTGGCTGATCAGAGCCGTTATTTTTTTATACTCTTCTTCCAGCTCCCCGTACTTTTTCTCCGCTTCTTCGCCCTTTCCGGCTCTCACCTCTGCGACGACGTCCGCGGACAGCCCGTAAAGCCGCTCCAGCCCCAGATTGCCGCAAATGCCCTTCAGGGTATGAGCCGCAGTCTCCAGCTTCTTGTAATCCTTCTCCTCTATAGCCTGTTTTCCTTCTTCAAAATTCCTGTCGTCCAGGAATTTCTTCAGGAATCTTACGACCATAGCTTCCTTTCCCATGAACCTGGCCAGGACTTTATCCCCGTCTGATCCTATTATTTCATAAAATGTTTTCGTATCCATTCCTATCCTCCTTCCGCATCGCTGCGCCGCCGCTGCTTTTCGGCGGTTGTTTTCTTTCCTTTCCTATATTACAATGATACCAGCGTCAAAAGGTCTTTTGACCCCAACATTACAATAATACCTGGGCTGGAAATACCTGCCCACGGTATCGCAAAGTGTTCAGAAAGGATGAAGTAAATATGAAAATTCTCGTTATCGACGGCCAGGGCGGCAGAATGGGGAAATCCGTGATCGAACAGCTGAAAAAGAAATGGCCGGATCTTGAGATCACCGCCATCGGGACCAACAGCCTGGCCACTTCCGCCATGCTGAAAGCCGGAGCCAGCGCCGCAGCCACAGGGGAAAATCCGATCCTTGTAAACAGCAGGACAGCCGACATCATCATCGGTCCTATCGGCATCGTCATGGCCAACTCCCTGTTAGGCGAGATCACCCCTGCAATGGCGGAAGCAGTCAGCAGCAGCCCGGCATTTAAGATCCTGATCCCGGTAAACCGCTGCTGCCACTTTATCGTAGGCTGCGGCGAACAGTCCCTGACCGCCTATATCTCAGAAGTCGTCGACAAAGTAGATGAGCTTCTTTCCTGAAGCCTATAGTAACAGTTCAGCCGTGTATCTTCCCTCCAGCACATTCTGTGCTGGAGGAAATCCTGGGATGTCATCCCTATGCCAGGATATATGTCAGATCGCTTTTACAAGCAAGCTTGTAACGCCCTTTCTCCTATATCCTGGCGCTCGGCTGAACTGTTACAGTCTATAATCCCACCCCTGGGCCTGCCTGCTCATCCGGATTCTGGCCCACCTGGTCTCCAGGGCCTGCAGGAGCTTCCGTTTCTCCCGGTCCGGGAGCCGGCTGGGTCTGAGGCTGCGTCTCTACAGCTGGCTGGGTTTCCACAGGCGGCTGCGTCTCTGCCGGCGGAGGCGTCTGTGCTGGCTGCGTCTCTGTAGCCGGCTGGGTCTGGGGCTGCGTCTGCGGCTGCGTCTGAGGCGCGGTCTGCGTCGTCGACCTTTGCTCCGTACCTGCCAGATTATAGCAGAGCACAGGCATTCCCTTTGAAATATTCTCGTAAATGGTCTTTGCGGCTGCGTAAGGAAGATTGATGCAGCCGTGGGAGCCGTTTGTCTTATAGATCGTTCCTCCAAAGCTGGATCGCCAGCTGGCATCGTGCATGCCGATACCGCCGTTAAACGGCATCCAGTAGGAAACCGGGCTGGCATATCCCTGGCCTCTTAAAGTGGCGTTTCTTTCCTTATAAGTCAGGGGGTAGGCTCCAGGAGGCGTAGTATAGCCCCTGGCCACATTTCCAGATACAAAATCGGATTCTACAAGCAGTTTTCCCTCTTTATAAAAATACAGATGCTGCGCTGTAAGATTGATCTCCACATAGGTGTCCCCATAATCGTTGGGCCCGTGGCTGGCCGCTGTCTGGGCATAAACCGGTTCTCTCTCCTGGCTTTCCCCGGAACGGATGATCCCGATCAGCTGTTCCGCTTCCGCCGCCTGATCGATCCTCCAGCCGTAATTTCCCCGCGTGATAGTGACCTCCGGCCCATAACTGGTCTTCAGCGTCTTTGCGCGGTAGGCGGTATTGTATTTTGTCGCAAGGGTCTGGACGTATCCTTTGACTCCTTCCAGAGAGATATCCATATTTCCGCCGTCTGTGATCAGCCACTGGTGGATCGTATCGCCGTCCAGCACTTCCTGTTTATCTCCAAATTTATAAGTTACCGTCACATTTACATAGCGGTTTAAATTGTCCGCCCGCTCCTTCAGCTGAGGGTCGTCAGACTTGACCGCCGGTTCTTTGTAACAGCCTTCCTCGTCCAGGGACAATTCTGTCCGCAGGGACTGTACGGCTTCTTCTGCTTTCTTCAGCACCAGATCCGGGTTCAGCTCCATTCCCTCCACTTCAGGGACTATTGAATATCCCTGGCCGGATACGTATTCTGAAACATAAGCGTCCTGAGGCGGGACGATATTTTCTTCCTTCATGCATTCCAGGCTGTTTATGCGCTCCGCCAGGCTGGCGCTGTCGTAAGAGATCATCGCCTCTATATTGTATTCGCTTCCGCGGATCATGGCCATAAGCCACGTATTAGGATCCTGGGATCCTATGATCTGTTCCAGGCTTCCGTCAAATCCCGCGCTCAGTCCGATCTCTTCTTTCGTTATCGTCTCTGTCTTGCCGTCTCTCTCCAACAGCGTAAGGGCATAGGTATTGATGCCCTGGGCAATAAGGTCTTTTACCTCTTCAGCAGTCTTCCCTCCTACGTCCGCGCCATTTATCACAGTTCCGGGAAGAAATGCGTTCCGATATCTCAGCCCTGCAGCAAAGTAACCGCCGATCAGGATCACTGCTGCCGCTGCCGCGATAACCGCCGCTGTCTTTTTGCCTTTTCCGCTGCCCTTTTTCCTTCTGCGGCTTCCGGCAGCCGGGTTTTCCTCAATGCCTGCTGCTCTTTTCGCTTCTTCCTCTTCCTGCTTTTTCTGGTTCACGCGCCGGAGGATCTCTTCCGCTTTTTTCTCCCGGTCCGGTTCCTCCGTTTCTTTATTTTCCTGATCCTCTCTATCTGAATTTTCCTTTTCCAGATCTGCTACCATGCGGCTGACCTCATCCCTGCGCTCGCTGGCCAGTTTTTTTTCCAGGATCTCCGCTTCTTCCAATTCCTTTTTGATGAGTTCGTCCTTCTGGTCCTGACTCATCTCTTTTTTCTCCTCCAAGGGTATGCCTCCTGTTCCGCCCTTTTGCCGGTACGGTCCGGCATCTGGCTTGAGTAGTAATTATTCTAACATGTAAAAACGAGTATGGCAATGAAATTCCCTGCGGCAGTTTCTTTATGAGTAACAGTTCAGCCGTGTACCTTTATGAAAAAAGGCACACAAAAATCTTCTCCATGGAAAACAGCCCGCTTTTCATAAGGATCTCTTCCACGCCTTCCAGATTGTTATCCGAATGCTCCATTTCTCTGGAATAAATGTATGCCGCCTCTATCAGGTCGTCCTCGCTGAGCTCTCCTTTTTCCGCCAGGACCGCCTCGGACATTGCCTGGACTGCCAGGCAGCTGACTGCGGCAAACTTCGCCTTGCCATAAACATTTCCGTCGTATACTGCCCCCAGGAAATATACATATAGAAAATATATCATCAAATTTGCAAAGACATACCTGTTTTTCTCTCTGTACTCCAAAAATTTTTCATGGGTCTTTTCATAAGCGGACCGATCTTGCAGAAAGCTGAGGCAATGGACCCTCCGCTCCGGCCAGGAAGCGGAAATAGTTTCCAGTCCGCCGAGCACTTCCATCCATGCCGCCATATACTGCCGCCTTTCCTCCGGCCGGCCATAGAAAACAGCCGTCTTTTTCTCTGCTTCCTGCCGCGCCTTTTCCGAAACCGCATACCGGAGAAGCCTTCGGGCCTCTCCGAGGCTTTCCCGGTCCAGTCTGGACTGCATATCATGAGCGATCGCCAGAGCCATCCCGCAGCCCAGGCCGTATGGCAGAGAACGGTCGTCCAGAAGGCCAAACATCTCTCCTCTCGCTTCCAGAAGAAGTTCCAGAAGCTTTCCTGTCCTTTCCTCTCCCGGAATCTCCTTTTTTATCAGGGCAGGCGGCTTTTCCCTCTTCAAAATAAGGCGGGCGGCTTCCGGACAGGAAAGAGACAGGCTGACCTCCTTCAGCCCGTCGTAAACTTCCATATGTCTGGGATAATCCCTGCATGTACGGCAAAGGTTCTTTTCTCCCATACGCTTCTGGATACCGCACAGCTTTTCTTCATCTAAGAACGGACAGAACCCGCCTTCTAAAAGGAAGCTGCGGTTTTCCCTGTCCATAGACCGGCGCAGCTTCCTGCCCCAGTCTCCTTTCTGCCTGCGGTACGTCTTCCATGTCCTGTCGTCAATGCTGATCTTCCACCCTCCGCAGCACGTGTCCGGACATTCGCCGGCTATACATCGAAAATCCCGGTAATAATCCGGGTAAACTACATTCATCTTTAATTCTCCTTCCCGGATCCATGCCGCGCACATGCACGGTTTTTCCTGATCCTGGCATCATAGAGATTATAGCCTGACCCGATGAGATCCGTCAATGATCAATCCGGCAAAAGAGGTCCCTGTGAAAATCGGATAGGGGAAGAAACTTCCCCTATCCGCCGCGCAATACTGCGGGCAGCTCACAGCAAAGCTGTTTGCTGTCCGTTGCCCGGCAAATGTCTGCTCATGCAAGCATGGCCGCCGCTTGCCGGGCTTATCGCGCAAAAAAACCGCCGCCCCGGTTTGCCAGGGCGACGGTAAAGAAAAGAAAAAAGAGGCTTATTTTTTCATGGAGATAGAACGTTTTGCAGCTTTTACAATGGCCGGGCAATCAAGACCATATTTTGCCATCAGCTCTTCCATCTTTCCGGATTCTCCAAATGTATCCGGCATTCCCACTCTCGTAACCGGAGTCGGGCAGTTCTCAGACAGGCATTCGCAGACCGCTCCGCCAAGAGCGCCGATCTTCTGGTGATCTTCCGCCGTAACTACAGCTCCTGTCTTTTTGGCTGCTGCGATGATAAATTCCTCATCCAGAGGCTTGATCGTATGAACATCTGCAACCAGAGCGCTGATCCCTTCTTTTGCCAGCTCATCTGCAGCCTTGATCGCTTCATATACCATAGGTCCGTTTGCGAAGATCGCAACATCCTCGCCGTCCCTTACCAGGCGGGCCTTTCCGATCTCAAAAGGCGTATCCTCATCAGTGATCACTTCCATGGCTTCTCTTCCGAAGCGGACAAATGCCGGGCCGTTGTGGTCTGCCACTGCCAGAATGGCCTTTTCTGTTTCCACAGCATCGCAGGGAGCGATAACTGTCATATTAGGGAGAACGCGCATAAGAGCCGCATCCTCCATGGACTGATGGGATGCTCCGTCAGGACCTACGTTGATCCCTGCATGAGCGCCAGCCAGCTTTACGTTTGCGTCTCCATAAGCTACTGCAGTACGGATCTGATCCCATGCGCGGCCTGCCAGGAATACGCAGTATGTTGTGGCGAATGGAACCATCCCGGAAAGGGCAAGGCCTGCTGCCGTTCCTACCATATCCTGCTCGGAAATACCGATATCTACAAACTTCTCCGGGTATTTGTCACGGATCCAACAGGTCCTTGTGGACATAGCCACGTCTCCGTCCAACACGATAAATTTATCATTTGTCTCTGCTAATTTTAATAATGCTTTTCCGTATCCATCACGCGGCGGTATCTTACTCATCTTTCATTCCTCCTGTTATCTATGATTTCTATGATCGTTTTCCATTTTATATCCAGCCAGGCTGCAGCTGGACGGCCAATGTCATTCAGCCTCTACTTCAGTCATCGCTTCTTTGTACTGCTCGTCGTTCGGAGCCAGTCCGTGCCAGCTACTCTGGTTCTCCATAAAGGAAACGCCCTTTCCTTTTGTGGTTTCCGCAACGATCACTGTAGGCCTGCCTTTCGTAGCCATCGCTTCTTTGTATGCGCTGTACATCTCTTCCAGGCTGTTTCCGTTTACGCAGATCACGTGCCAGTTAAATTCTCTCCACTTTCCTGCCACCGGCTCCATATTGCATATGTCTTCCGTCATTCCGTCCAGCTGCACATGGTTGTTGTCTACAATCGCGCATACGTTATCCAGTTTCTGTTGGGCGGCTGTCATCGCCGCTTCCCAGATCTGGCCTTCCTGCAGCTCTCCGTCTCCGATCAGACAGTAGATACGGCCGTCGATCCCCATTTTCTTATATCCCATAGCCATTCCGTTTGCAATGGAAAGCCCCTGTCCCAGGGATCCGCTGGAAGCATCCAGACCTGGCGTAGACTGGCGGTGAGGATGTCCCTGAAGGATGCTGCCAAGCTTTCTTAAAGTTTTTAAATGCTCTTCGCCGAAAAATCCTTTCCGACAGAGAACGCTGTATAAAACCGGCGCCGCATGGCCTTTGGACAGGATGAAGCGGTCCCTTTCCGGCCATGACGGGTTCTTCGGGTCGCAGCGGAAAATATCAGTAAAATACAGCGCGGTCATGATCTCCACTGCCGAAAGGGAACCGCCCGGATGGCCGGACCCGGCTTCGTGGGTCATCGTCAGTATATCCTCACGGATCGTCTTGCACATTTCATGTAATGCTTCTTTGTTCATCATAATTTTCCCTCCTTAGAAATTCTTGTTTCTTTGCAACGTTGTTAAATCTTTGACTTATGAAAAAATGCCTCACCGTTATTTTACGATGGGGCACCTTTGTCCAATGTTTTTATATTCAATTTTCCAGCTGCAGTACACTTTTTTTGGTGAAATAAGTTTCATCGTTACCCTCCTTTTGAATTTTTAATCTGTGAAATTCAATTTCACTATATGATATCTTTTGTCTGAGCATATGATAGCACAGCCATAATGCATTTTCAAGCATTGTTTATTTTTTATCTTATTTTTTTCAAAAAACAGGGAAATTATCCGTAAAATAGGTGTTTTTTTTTAACAAGCAGAATTTTTCGTACTTTTTTTGTTAAATTCAAGACAGACTGCCTGCGGCGGGCCTCTTCAGCGGCATTGACGGAGCGTTTTTGTTCCATAGGAAAGGCGGCAATTTTTCCTGTGGAACAAAAAAAGCGGCGGTTCCTTCTGGTATTAGCAGGAGATCCTGAACCTCCTGTAAGCCAAAAGGAACCGCCGCTTTTATAAAAAACGTAACCGTTCAAAACAGCATTACTTTACTGCTGTGCAGATGATATCGGCGCATATCTCTAATCCCAATGCGCTGCTGTCCAGCATCAGATGATAATTCTTTCTGTCGCCCCACCGCTGGGTGGTATAGCTTTCATAATGCAGCCGTCTCCTCTTATCCACATAAGCGACCGTCTGGTCTATGTACTGCGGAACACGCCCGTATTCCTCGATCACTCTCTTCTTCCTTGTCTCATCGTCTGCGTAAACGAAGACCTTGAGCATATCTTCTCTGTCCTTCAGGATGAAGTCGGCGCAGCGGCCTACGATCACGCACGGCCCCTTATCCGCCATCTCCTGGATGACTTCCTGCTGGATCACAAAGATCCTTTCCTTTGCCGGCAGGTTCTTCAGCTCTGGCTTATCCGGATGGGCCAGGCCATAGATAGCGCCTACGGTGAAATTGTAAAGAATATTGTTATTCAGCCTTTCTTCATGCTGCGCCACAAAATCCGGACTCATCCCCGCAGCTTTAGCCGTCTCTTCGATGATCTCCTTGTCATAAAACGGGATCCCCAGACGTTCCGCGACCATCTCGCCGATCTTGCGGCCGCCGCTTCCATACTCACGGCTTATTGTGATAATATTACGCTTCATAAACCTCGCCCCTTCCTGCAATTCTGCTATCAGTATATGTTTTTGCTCACCGTATGAGACATCCAGGATCCCATTGATCCTGCTGTCCTGATTTATTACTATTATACTAACTTTTTTAAGACAAATCAATTATTTTCCGATAGTTTCTCATTCTTTTTAAAATATAGCGTTAATTCAGAAAAGTCTCTTTTGATCTATTGACAAATACTCGAAAGTGAAGTATGATGTAACAGTGTTATATAACATTGTTACATCAAGAAAGGGTAATTGAATGAGCGCCATCGAACAGACCACATTACGCCTGATCCTTTCAGCCGCTAAGCAGGAATTTCTCCAAAAAGGCTTCCGATCTGCTTCTTTACGGAATATTGTCAAAACGGCAGGCGTAACAACCGGCGCCTTCTATGGCTACTATAAGTGCAAGGAAGATTTATTTGAAGCGCTGGTTGGCGAACATTACGATTTTTTATTGAACTGTTTCTGCAATGCGCAGAAAGAATTTGCAGATATCCCGCCTGAAAAGCAGCCTGATAATCTGGCTTCCGTTTCCGGCGGATGTATGTATGAGATGCTCCTTTATGCCTACGAGCATTTAACGGAATTTAAGCTTATACTTTGCTGCTCCGAGGGAACACGCTTCTCAGATCTGATCGATAAAATGGTGGAAATCGAGACAAAAGGGACCCATGATTATTTAGAAGTCCTAAAAAAATTAGGGAGGCCGTCGCCGCCTATCGACGAGCGGTTAGAGCATATCCTGATCACAGGAATGTTTAACACTTTTTTCGAACTGATCATACACGAGATGCCTCTTGAAGAAGCAAAGCATTATCTGCAGGAAATGCGGGAGTTTTATACCGCCGGATGGATGAAGATCATGGGACAGTAAAATGTCTGTCCTCTCATTTCTGATAATGGAAAGTCTGTGCTTTCCATTATCTTTGGCACATTGGTTAGTTTTAACTAACTTAATGAGAATTTCATTCATTTAGCGTAACTGTTATCATTTAGCAAGGATATTCGAGGGCGTATGTTTTCCCTCATATCATAAAATATTTTTTAAGCATAGGAGGTCTTTTTCAATGAAAAAACAGTCTGATCTGTCAAGGCTGACAGGTTATGCCGGAAGACACAGGATATTAACCTATCTTTCCTGGATACTGTCCGTCATAAGCGCTCTGCTGGCTCTTGTCCCTTTTTGGTATATATGGCGCATCGTCCATGATATACTGGAGGTTTCCCCGGACTTCTCACAGGCAAAAGATATCATAAACTACGGCTGGTCCGCCGTAGCATTTGCAGTCCTGTCTATTATCGTCTACATAGCCGCTTTGATGTGTTCGCACATAAGCGCATTCCGGATCGCCTCAAATATACGCAAAGAACTTTTGCGCCATATCGCGTCCCTGCCGCTTGGAGTGACAGAAAAGTATGGAAGCGGAAAGCTGAGAAGAGTCGTAAATAGTTCCAGCGCCGCTACGGAAACGTATCTTGCCCACAGGCTACCCGATAAAGCAGGGGCAATCGCCACTCCCATAGGGCTTCTTTTCCTGCTGCTGACCTTTGATTGGCGCTTAGGGCTTTTAAGCCTTATACCTGTTGCCCTTGGTTTTCTGATCATGATGAAAATGACCGGGAAAGATATGGAACAGAAAATGGAGCAGTATCAAAATGCGCTTTCCGACATGTCCAACGAAGCGGTTGAATACGTCAGAGGGATCCCCGTGGTAAAGACCTTTGGACAGACCATCTTTTCTTTTAAACGTTTCAAAGCCTCCATAGACAATTACGAAACGTGGGTGATAGCATACACCAAAACCCTGCGCCTGCCTATGATGTTCTATACAACAGCGATCAACAGCGTATTCGCGTTTCTGATCGCCGGAGGTATTCTTTTTACACGGGACGGCGTCACAAACGAACTTCTTCTGAATCTGATCTTCTATATTGTGATCACGCCCGTTATCGGCACAACGCTTACCAAGATCATGTTCATGAGCGAAGATGCGATGATCGTAGGCGACGCGATCAAAAGGATCGACGAGGTGCTGAATGAAAAGCCCTTATCTGAGAGCAGCGCAGATAATATTCCCCAAAACAACGGGATCACATTAGAACACGTCAGTTACAGCTATGACGGCAGGAGAAACGCCCTCGACGATATATCGCTCTCAATAAAGCCAGGGCAGGTAACCGCATTCGTAGGACCGTCCGGCGGCGGGAAGACAACACTTGCAAATATCATCGCGAGATTTTTTGATCCGCAAAAGGGACGGATATTCATAGGCGGCATCGACATACGCGACATCCCCAAAAAAGCATTAATGGACAAAGTATCTTTTGTGTTTCAGAACAGCCGCCTTATCAAAGCATCTATACTGGAAAATGTACGTATGGCAAAGCCGGATGCCACTCGTGAAGAGATCACCCGCGCGCTGAAAGCGGCGCAGTGCCTGGATATTATCGAAAAGCTGCCAAATGGCGTCGATACTGTTATCGGTTCCAAAGGAGTATACCTGTCCGGCGGAGAACAGCAGCGGATCGCGATCGCACGCGCGATTTTGAAAAACGCGCCGATCCTGATCCTTGACGAGGCCACAGCGTTTGCCGATCCAGACAACGAAGTGCGCGTACAGCAGGCGCTATCCGCCCTTTCAATGGGAAAAACAGTTATTATGGTCGCCCACAGACTGTCTTCCATCACAAACGCAGACTGCATTTATGTGCTCCAAAATGGCAGGATCGCCGAAAGCGGCACGTACAACAGTCTGATCGGGCAAAACGGCATCTTTTCCAAAATGTG
Source organism: Candidatus Lachnoclostridium stercoravium (assembly GCA_019118365.1). GTDB lineage: Bacteria > Bacillota > Clostridia > Lachnospirales > Lachnospiraceae > Lachnoclostridium_A > Lachnoclostridium_A stercoravium. Next base: position 41,401 of record DWZA01000109.1, read on the forward strand.
GAAGAATTATTCCGAAGCGGCAGAATGGAAAATCGCAAAGGAGGAAAATATATGATCAAATCATTGCAAAGAAGATTTGCATTATCACGGCAGGGAGCTGTGGATCTGATAAAAGGCTGTATCGCGTGCGCTGTGCAGGATATATCATTTATGCTTCCCATCGGCCTTCTCTATTACTTTGTCATCGATCTCATGGACGGGGGCGTAAATGGAGGCCGCCTCGTCTTCTATGGAGCCGGCGCTTTGATCTGCTTATGCCTTATATTTATTGCGACCTGGTTTCAATATAACGCCACTTATCTGGCAACTTATGTAGAAAGCGGCGTAAGGCGTATCTCCCTGGCGGAGCAGCTCCGCAAAATCCCGCTGTCCTTTTTCGGGAAAAAGGATCTCGCCGATCTGACAAATTCGATCATGGGCGACTGCGCCACGCTGGAAACTGCATTTTCCCACTACGTACCAGCTTTGGCAGGTTCCCTTATTTCAACAACGCTGATCGCGATCTGCCTCTTTTTCTATGACTGGCGTATGGCTCTTGCAGCAGTCTGGGTCCTGCCGATCGCGTTTACCATCACATTCTTTTCAGCGCGCATACAGGAATATTTCAACAGTAAATCTGTAGCGGCAAATGTTGCCCTTGAAACCGGCGTGCAGGAGTGCATCGAGAGCATGCAGGATTTAAAAGCAAATAACGCGGAAGAAAGCTATCTGCACGGACTGGAGGAAAAAATCGATCTCGTGGAAAAACGGCATATTATCACTGAGCTTGGAACCGCGCTTTTCGTCGTTTCCTCAACACTGATATTAAAATTTGGGATCGCCACGGTTGCGCTGACAGGTTCTGCGCTTCTTATCCAGGGTGAGATCGATATCCCCCTGTTCTTTCTGTTTTTACTTGTAGCTTCAAGGCTGTACGCTCCCCTGGAAGGCGCGCTGCAAAATCTGGCCGCGGTCATCTCTACGAAAACAAATATAAAACGCATGAATGAGATCCTTGACCATCCGATCCAGACAGGCTGCGACAAGGTAACAAATACAGGCTATGATATCGTGTTCGATCATGTGGGCTTTGCTTACAATACAGGAGAAACCGTATTGAAAGACGTATCTTTTACTGCAAAGCAGGGAGAAGTTACCGCCCTGGTAGGGCCGTCCGGCGGCGGGAAAACCACGGTATCCCGTCTCGCAGCACGGTTTTGGGATGTCAGCAAGGGCAAGATCACTGTCGGCGGCATGGATATATCAAAAATAGAACCGGAAACATTGCTGTCGTTGTACTCCATCGTTTTTCAGGATGTAACGCTGTTTAACAATACGATCATGGAAAATATCAGGATAGGCAGAAAGGATGCGACGGATGAAGAAGTGATCGCAGCGGCAAAGCTGGCGAATTGTGAAGAATTTGCAGAAAAGCTTCCCGACGGTTATAACAGTATGATCGGCGAAAACGGCTGCGAACTGTCCGGGGGTGAAAGGCAGCGTATTTCCATTGCCCGCGCTTTTCTCAAAAATTCTCCTATCATCTTGCTTGACGAAGCAACTGCAAGCCTTGATGTGGAAAACGAGACATTGATACAGACTGCTTTATCAAAGCTTATAAAAGATAAAACGGTGCTTGTGATCGCTCATCGCATGCGGACTGTAAGCGGCGCGGATAAGGTGGTCGTGCTTTCCGATGGTCTGGTCGCGGAACAGGGGACGCCGGAAGAACTGATGGATACGGGCAGGTTTTATCCCCATATGGTAAAGCTGCAGATGCAGAGCAGAAATTGGAGCGTTTGATATGCAATCCGACAAGACGCGTCACTGGCGCGTCTTGCCGGATACTTCGTAATTAAAAATGCAGGGGCTGATCGCCTTTAAAAGCGGTCAGACACCCTGCATTGTTGTTTTTAGAGAATATTATTTATTTACTACGTTCACTGGAGCTCCATCCATGTACGCTTTGATGTTGTCTGCAGTGATATCCATAATTCTCTGACGAGCTTCTTTTGCAGCCCAGGAGATATGTGGTGTGATGATGCAGTTCTTAGCGCCCAGTAATGGGTTCTCCGGCTTGATCGGCTCTGTGGAAACAACATCAAGACCAGCTGCATATACTTTGCCGCTGTTTAATGCGTCTGCCAGATCCTGCTCAACAACCAGCTGTCCACGGCTGTTGTTGATGATGATAACGCCGTCTTTCATCTTTGCGATGGTGTCCTTGTTGATGATGCCTTCTGTATCTGGGAACAGCGGGCAGTGGAGGCAGATCACGTCGGATTCTGCTAACAGAGTATCAAGGTCAACGTATTCTGCAACCTGTCTTCCTGCATCGCTCTGGAAGCTGTCATATGCGATAACTCTCATATTCATAGCTTTTAAGATCCTTGCAGTTGTCTGGCCGATACGTCCTAAGCCGATGATACCAACTGTCTTGTGAGCCAGCTCGATCATTGGGAAATCCCAGTAGCACCAGTCTACGTTGCTTGCCCACTCGCCTTTGTGAACGCTCTCGCTGTGATACCAGAAGTGAGAGCAGATCTCTAACAGAAGACCTACTGCATACTGGCCAACGATATCTGTTCCGTATGTTGGAACGTTGCAAACGATGATGCCTTTTTCCTTGCAGTAGTTGTAATCAACTACGTTGTAGCCTGTTGCGAGAACAGCGACCATCTTTAAGTTCGGGCAGCTGTCGATCGTAGCTTTGGAAATAGGTGTCTTGTTGATAACTGCAACTTCAGCATCGCCAAGTCTCTCAGCGATGATCGGCGCGTCTACATAGGAAGTTCTGTCATATACAGTAACCTCGCCAAGTGCCTCTAATGCTCCCCAGCTTAAATCGCCTGGGTTCTCTGTGTAACCATCTAAAACAACGATTTTCATAGTTGTTCGGTCCTTTCTTCTATTGATTTATCATTTTAAACTGCGTTTTAAGGAATTAGTCCTCTAACAGGGCCCATGCTCTGTTGATGACTCTCTTTGTATTGCCAACGATCACTTCGTCGTTCTCGTCGCCCCATGGCTTAACCTCGAAGGAAAGTACCATTGGGTTCTCAGCGTCGAAGAAGCCTTCGCTCTTTAATACGCGGAAGAAGTCTAACAGTTCTGCAGTATCGTTTGCAGAGTTCGGGAAGCCGAATCTTGGATGCTGATCGCCGTATGCTTCGCAGCCTTCCTTAACAACAGCGTTGCCGATGTGAAGGTGTGTGATATATGGTCTTAAAGTCTGGATGACAAACTTGGATGTCTCGTAAGTTGTCGGGAAGTGAGACAGGTCAACCAGAAGACCGAAGTTGCTGTGAGATGTTCTCATATCAGCTGCGAACTTTGCTGCGTATGGAGCAGGTCCGATCAGGGCAGCCTTGTCCATATCGAAATCAAATACTTCCAGCTCAACGTTCATTCCCTTGGTTGCAGCGTAATCGCACAGATTCCTTGTTGTCTTTAACAGCTGAGCATATGCCTCGTCCTTTGTCTCAGGAGCCCACTTGCCTGCAAGGAAAGCGATTCCCTTTGCGCCTAACTCCTCAGCCTGGTCGATAGCTTCCATCAGAGTAGCTTCTGCTGCTTTTCTGCCTTCTTCATCGATGTCGTTTGGATTTAACTTCGGTCCTAACAGTCTTGGCTGTGCTCCGCAGCAAACCTTTAAATGGCCTTCTGCCAGCATCTTAGCTGCCTTTGCCCTTGTCTCATCATCCATCTTTGTAGGAATCTCAATTGCGTCGAAGAAATCATCGCTGGCAACCTTCTGGATTACCTCAAGTACGTCCCTGTTCGGATAGCTCATCCAGGAAATAGTACCGATCTGGAAATATTTATGGATTGACTCTCTCATTTCAATCATCCTCCTTAAAATTTTTATTTGTATCCTCCGGTTTTTTCAGTGTGAAACATCCTGTTGCAGCGTTGCAAATTTGTTTCACATTGTGAAACCAGGTTTTACATACTACAGGTATAATTTAATACTTTTTCCTGCATTTGTCAACCGCCTGACAATCTTTTCTTCGACTATCGGCAACAGTTTCGGACTTACATAAATTTGCTCCAGTAACCCTGGATAAACAGCCCCAAAATGATCACCGGAAGGATATAAGTCACGTAGAAACGGACGGCTCTTGGGAACTTGATCCCCTGGCCCGCGTTCGCTTCCTTCAGGAAATTTTCAAATCCCCATCCGTACCGGCTGGTGCAGAACAGCAGGTATACCAGGCTTCCGATCGGAAGGAGGGTGTTGCTGACGATAAAGTCCTCCAGATCCTGGATCGTGCTCCCCGCTCCCAGCGGCTGGATATGGCTCCATACGTTGAAGCCCAGCACGCAGGGCATGGAAAGAAGTATGATGATGACCGCGTTCCAGGCGATAGCCTTTTTTATAGAACAGCCGGTCAGATCCGTAGCAAAGGATATGATGTTCTGGAACACGGCGATGACCGTGGAGACCGCCGCGAACGTCATAAAGATAAAGAACATGGCGCCCCAGATCCTTCCGCCCGCCATATGGTTAAATACGTTGGGCAGAGTGATGAATACCAAAGACGGCCCCTGGCCCGCGTCGATGTTGAACGCAAAGCAGGCCGGGAAAATAATAAGGCCGGACATAAACGCCACGGAGGTATCCAGCGCCATTACGCTGATCGCCTCTCCGGTCAGCCTTTTTTCCTTGCCGATATAGCTTCCGAAGATCGCCAGGGCGCCGATGCCAATGCTCAAAGTAAAGAAGGATTGTCCCAGCGCGGCGAATACCGCTTCTCCCAAAGCGTGCATACTCATATTTCCATTTTCATCCATCATCATTTTCTGAAAATCCGGCTTCAGGTAAAATTCCAGGCCTGGGCCGCTGTTTTCCATGGTGACTGAATGGACCGCCAGCACGATCATCAGAAGGAAGAGGCAGACCATCATGACCTTTGTAACGCCTTCCACGCCCTTCTGCAGTCCCATCCCGCATATTGCAAAGCAGACCAGGACGATAAGGATCATAAAAGCCGCCATCAGTCCCGGAGATGCCAGCATATTGTTAAACTCTGCACCTACCTGCTCCGTGTTCAGGCCGACGAAATCTCCCTTTGCCATTTTCACAAAATAAAGGAGCATCCAGCCGGCGACCGTAGTATAAAACATCATCAGGATATAATTTCCGGCCATGCCGAAATATTTTTCCAGATGCCACTTGCTGCCCTTCGGCTCCAGCACGTCAAACGACAGCGCAATGCTTTTCTGGCTGGCTCTCCCCACGGAAAATTCCATAACGATGATAGGAAGGCCTAAAAGAGCCAGGAAGCAGATATAGACCAGCACAAAGGCCGCGCCCCCATATTCGCCTACGATATAGGGGAACCTCCAGACGTTGCCCAGTCCGATGGCGCATCCCGCGGAGATCAGGATAAAACCCAGACGGGATGAAAACTTTTCTCTTTTCATAACTGTTCCTCTTTTCTCTGTATAGTTGCCGCAGCGCGCGGCCATCTGCCAGAGCGGGCCGACAGACCGGCAGACCAGCCTGCCGGCGGCCTGTCCCGGCCGCGCGCCGTTTCTATTCTACATAAACCGCCTGGAAAAGTAAAGGGGAATACAGTTTTTCAGGCGGCCGGAAGATCCTGGCCGCCTGGTAATCTCTTTGAGAGAGTTATTTTGTATTCAGAAGGGTAATGACGATATTTTCCGCTCCCACCTCGGTCTTTCTTTTTACGATATCCTCGATCTGCGCACGCTGAGGATCTGTGATAGACGGCGCGTTGATCACCACGTCTACCTGGCCGTCGGTAATGCTCACCACCGGATCCAGGAAGCCTTTCGCCTGAAGGAGCGTTTCCGCAGCGTTTTCTTTTTCCGCCACCTGGGTCATCTGGACGATACTGTTGACAGCCGTCTGCTTTGAGGCTTCGTCAATGGACGGGTTGTTGATGATCTCATTTAATGTTTCCTTATTTTTTGCTCTCACCTGTTCCCTAGACAGCTGGACATTGGCTATGTACTCGGACACGTTCATCCCGCTTGTGAGCACAGCTTCGCCGGGATTCTCCATACCGGCTTCCTCGCCGTCCGCCTCGGCCACCTGGGTATTCTGAGTCTCCTGGCCGTCCGGATCTGCTGTCTCCTGGCTGGAAACGCTGCTTACCTCTTCCCCGTTAGCCGCGTCCATTCCCTCCTCCGGACTCATGATCTCGATCAGGCCGTCCTCTGTAAGGCTCTGGTTCTCCGCCAGGATATCCTCGTCGGATATCTCCATCATCCCAGCCTCATAGACGTCGGTCCCTGATACCGGTTCCTGTTTTCCCGCATAATTCAGATATCCGGCCGCGGCGATCATGATCGCCAGAGTGGTAATGATGATCTGGTTCCTTCGAAATAATTTTTTCATATTTTTCATGTGATGCACTCCTTTATTCCACCCTCTTTAATACTCTTATCTTATGCCTGGGCACGTGAAATAATGCTTCCAGCGCCGCGGAAATTTCTTCTTTTATCACAGCGTTCCCCCCGCCCTGGGCGCTTACCACGATCCCCTGGATCTGAGGCATGATCTCCTTTTCCACCACAGGCGCGATGTCTGTCCCGCTTCCTGTCATAACGGTAGTCTCCGACTGTTCCCGGCTCACCGCCCTGCGGGTCCCGCCGTCCGGATCTTCTTCCTGGGTTTCTGACGACGACTGGGAGCTGTCGGTCTTCAGGATCCTCTCTTCGGATGAACTGAGCACGATCATAACGTCCACCTTTCCCACTCCCTCTACGGTTGATAAAAGCTTCTTTACTCTGTCCTCCAGCTGCTCTTCATAGGGTTTTTCCCGTTTTCCCGTTCCCTGGGAAGCCAGGACGCCGTCATGATCCTGGATCTTCTGTACGCCCCGGCTGCCGGAAGGCAGCGCCAGGATCATCAGGCAGATCCCTGCCGCCAGTACCAGAAGCCACCTGTCCCTGCTCATTTTGAAATTGAATTTCCACATACCGTTCCTCCAACTGATAATATCCTGCTGCTTTTCTCCTCAGCACAGCCGCCTTTTCCCCGTCTGCTCCCTGCATTCCTGCTGCGGTAACATGTATGGAAGTCACCTTGCCGAAATCTTCTCCGGAAGGGTCCGCTCCGATCCGCACCGCCGTTTCCTTCACTGTCAGTCCCGCGTCTTCAGCCATGGCTTTCACGTCCATTTCCACCGCCTCTTCATACTGGCTGATCAGCTGTTCCATGCGCTTTTCTTCCATGCCGTATACTTCCTTCTTAAAATCTTCCGCTTCGTTGCGAAAGGAAAATTCTTCAAAATATCCGGCCACCTGGTCTTCCAGCCTCAGGCCGGAGAGAAAGGGGGAAAGCGCCGCCATAATAAGGACCATTCCTGCGAAAAAGCGGATGTATTTTTCATATTTTCCCGAAGGAAGAAGCCCCATAAGGACAGTCAGGAAGATCAGATAAAAAACGATATTTTTTACCCATGTATATATTCCTTCCATAATGCCTCCTTACCGGCTGAAATATACGGCGTTTGTGGCGCTGCAGGCCATGGCGATGACGATGATGAACAGGGCCGCCGAATAGGCCAGCATTTTCACCAGGAGCTTGTGGCCTTCCGCCGCCGCGCCGACGCAGTCGGTGATCCGCCTGTCGCACACCGGTTCCAGGGCCGCCGCCGCGCATTGGTACATGAAAGCCAGGACCGCCAGCTTTATAACAGGAACCGCCGCCAGCGCCAGAAGGATGACCGCCGCTGCCGCTCCCATGGTATTTTTGATCAGGATCCCTGAGCCAAGCATAAGCTGAGCCGCGATCCCCGCCCCTTTTCCGATCCCTGGGATAGCCTCTATAGCCTTTTCCATCGTAGAATTTTTCACGGCGTCCACATAAGGCATGAGCATCCCCTGGAGAAGGTTCAGCCCCAGCACAACTCCCACAACAGTTTTCATCCCCCAGTTTACTATGGCGGCGATCAGCGACGTCAGCCTGGAAAGCATGTCTTCCTTTGCGATGTGGCCTGCCAGGGAAAAAAGCAGATATATTTTTATAAGAGGCAGCAAAAGTCTTGCAAACAGCCATTCCACCACGCTTACTGTAAAAAACATGGTCTCGTAAAGGACCAGGGACGAAGCGCTCCCTCCGCAGAAGGCGACCGCCAGGAAGTACGAGGGCATTAACAGGCGGAGAAATTCCAGGATCTTTTCCATCGTCTCCCCCGCCAGGGTAACGCTGGCAAAAAAGCTGATCCCCAGGCAGGAAAATATCAGAAGGTAGGTTACAAAAAATCCTGTTTCCGATACCTGATTCGTCGTAAATATACCGGAAATATTGGCAAATACAGCGCCTGTAAGCCCCAGAGCAAAGATCTGAAGGAGGAGCGTCCCATTGTTTTTTATTTCAGAAAAAAGAACATGGCCCAGCGCGGATACCGCCATATCCGCCGCTTCTTTTCCTTCTCCATTGATCAGAAGCCTCATAAGTTCGGAAAAGGATAGCGGCCAGTCCTCCCATCCTTCCTGCCCGGACAGAAACTTTTCAATGTCGGAAAAATCGTAATCCGACAGCTGGCTTTCCGCAGCCGTTTCTTTTTCTTCCGCCAGCGAGGAAAATGGAAAACAGAAAAGCAGAAAAAGGCTCAGAGCCAGGGATGCGGCAGTTTTCCAGACCGTCATTGCAGAAATCCCTCCATTGTCTCGATCAGCGCCGTAAATATAGGCATGCTTACGGCCAGGATCGATAATTTTCCAAAGATCTCGATCTGGCTCCCTACGGCGCTGTACCCTGCGTCTTTGCAGATGCCGGAAGAAAATTCCGCCACATACGCGATCCCGACCATTTTCAGCAAGGCGCTTAAATACACCTGATTGATCCGGATATGTAGGACCAGCTCTTCCATCGTCCGAAGGATGATCTCCAGCTTCCCAAGTCCGTAAAAAAAGATAAAAAAGCCTGCTGCCGCCACCATATACACGCCGTATTCGCTTTTAATGCCCTTTAGCTGCACTGCCAGAAGCACCGCCGCGATCCCAGCAGCGGCCATAGTTATGATGGTCATACCCTGCCTCCTCTCTGCTCAAAGGGCAAACAGCTGCTTAATAGTCTCAAACAGTTCGTAGATATACGGGACCATCCAGAACAGCACAAGGATCAGCCCCGCCAGGCTGGTGAGGAAAGCCTGCTCTTCTCTTCCGCTGTGTTTTAATACCTGGCAGATCACGGATACCAATATCCCTACCGCCGCAATTTTAAAAATAAGATTTACCCCCATGCCGCCCTCCTCAACACATGACAATGACTAAAAACAGCCCGGCAGCGATCCCCAGGCTCGTATACAGCCGGTTCTTCTCCTGGAGATGCTCCCTTAGGTACGCGATCTCATTTTCCAGCTGATCCTGATACAGCCGGATCGTCCTTTCCTGCATCCTGTGATCCAGATACCCCAGGTCCTCTCCGAACGTCTTCAGCTGTCTTCTGTCTTCTTCTGTAAGCGGAAGTCCTCTTTCCATCCCGTCTACCTGGGACTGCCACATATCATAAAAAGATCCGCCCTCCCCTGTTTCCATCCGTTCTGCTATTCCCAGAAAAAATCCGCCTACAGGGCTGTCTTTTCTCTGTCCGATATGGGAAAAGGCTTCCTTAAGAGGTTCGTTGGCATACAGGATCTCTCCTTTTAAAAGAGATACTGCCCGCTGCAGCTCTTCCAGAAGCTTCAGCCGATCCCGGAAACGGCTCCCCATAGAGATCCCGATCCCGGCCGCCCCTGCTCCGGTACAGAGGATCCCGGCTGTTTTTATCCATATCCCATATGAAAGCCACAGCTCATCCATAACCATCCTTCCTTTCCCCGTTTTCGTCATAGATCCCTTCCACATGGCCCGGACTGCCTGTCCGGCTTAAAAGCACATACCGTTCAAAAATATTTTCTTCAAACAGTTCTCTTAAAACTGGTTTTTTCTTTATGTCCTCCAGGGATTCCCCGTGGACCGCAGCCACCAGGCGGCAGCCGCAGCCTGCCGCGTAACGGACTGCCTCCAGTTCTTCTCTGCTTCCGATCTCGTCTACCGCCACCACTCCCGGCGACATGGTCCGGATCATGATCATCATGCCCTCCGCCTTTGGACAGCAGTCCAGCACATCCGTCCGGATCCCCACGTCGTTCTGCGGCTCTCCCTGATAGCAGGCGGCGATCTCAGAACGCTCGTCGACCACCGCCGCCGTGATCCCTTTTCTTGTTCCCTTTCCATCGGAGATCTGGCGGACGATATCCCGCAGGAGTGTGGTTTTCCCGCAGCGCGGCGGAGAGATGATCATTGTGCTGTAAATATCCGTCTCATCTTTCTCCGCCCGGTACAGAAACGGAAGGACCTTATCCGCGCAGCCTTTCACCTCGTGGGCAAGCCTGACGTTGATAAAAGATATGAACTTCATCGTGCGTATATTCATCCCTTCTGTAACCGTTTTTCCCGCAAGGCCTACCCGGTGGCCTCCCTGGATCGTGATAAATCCCTGCCGCAGCTCGTCCTCGAAAGCATATAGGGAATAGCTGCTTATAGATTCTACCGTTTCCTTTATATCTTTTCTGGAGGCTTCGTAAGCCTCTTCCCGCCTCCCGGTCATTCCCCCGTACCTGCTGATAAACACTTCCCTGTTTTTGTATATCATCAAAACAGGACCGCCGATCCGCAGCCGGATCTCCTGCACCTGGCCAAAGTCCGCTTCTGTCCGCTCCAGCTTTTCCCGGATCTCCCTGGAAAAGATCTGTAAGATCTCCTTCTTTTCCCTCATCATTTTCCTCCTTCCGGCCTAACGGTCTGTTACACAATATATGAAAGGATGTCCGGGAAATATTCAGCAGGTTCTGTCCCCCGCACGTCAAATGGCTGCTCATGCAGACATGGCCGCCTCTTGCCGGGCTTATCGCGCAAAAAAGACAGGGCCGCCTCTTTCAAAGCTGTCCTGCCTTTTATCCTGCTCATTACCGGGCGCATACGCCGTTTTCATCCGCCCAGTACTGATTTTCCACATACGTATTTTTCCACATCTTCCCGTCCGGTCCGCAGTAGTACCACTGACCTTTCCAGGAGATCCAGCCGGTCTTCATATAGCCGGTGGAATCAAAAAAGTACCACTCTCCGTCCAGCTCGGCCCAGTCATTTACCGGATATGTGCCGTCCGCCCACTGCCACCAGCGGCCTATATTGTCCTGCTTCCATTCTCCCCGGCCTGCGGTCTGGTAGCCTTCCGGATGGTAAGCTCCGTTTTCATCAAAATAATACTGACTTCCTCCGATGTCCACCCATCCGGTGACCATATAGCCGTTCCCGTCAAAATAATACTGCCTGTCGTTGATAGTCATCCACTCGTTCTTCGGATAGGTACCGTCGGAACGCTGCCACCAGTAACCGATCTCATCGGACTGCCATCCTACGGCAGCCGTAGGTTTCTGCCCGCTTTCTCCTGACGAGTTTTTTCCTTCTCTCATCTCGTCCGCATAGTCCTCGTCCACGTCAAAGGTTTCAGAATACTCTGACCATGGTCCGTCGTCATGATCCCTGTCGCTGGATTTTGCCAGCGGCCGTACCCGGAACGCATATTCTCCGTCTTTTGTCATCTTGGAGCCGAATTTGTAGCTCTCTGATTTTGTCTTTACTGTAGTCACCCTGGAACCGTCCCGGTAAAGGCTGACCTGATACTGATATGCATACTCCACTTCGTTCCAGTTTGCCTCGCCGTTGCCGTCCCACCACATCTCGTAGACTTCTTCCAGCTGCTCCTTATCATCGTCCCGCGCCGCAAGCGCCGGAAAGCTTCCAGCCGCAAGGAACAGCCCCATAAGCGCTGCCGCCGCGGACAGCCTCCATCTGTTCTTTCTCATCGCCTTACTCTCCCTTCCTCCCTGCTTAAAATACCCGCCTGCCCTAAGCGGGAAAAAGATCATTTTCGCTATACCGGATCTTCCGTATTTCTGACCCTTTGATACCGGCTTGTTCCGTGCTCCGCACTCCCGCAAGCCTCAAAAACATTCTATCATATTTTTACGGCCTGCGGCGAAATTTCACGGAAATTTCACCAAACTGTCCTCTTTTCCAGGTAACAGTTCAGCCGTGCGCCAGGATATATGATAAAGAGCGTTACAAGCTTGCTTGTAAAAGCGATCTGACATATATCCTGGCATAGGGATAACATCCAGGGCTTCCCTCCAGCACATTCTGTGCTGGAGGGAAGATACACGGCTGAACTGATACTTTTCCAAAGCCGCAGATCAATATATCATTTGACGTATGGTTTTTTATATAGTAAGATTGTCTGATATATATCATTTAGTGTAAGGAGAACCTGTTATGAATATGAATATCGGAATGCTCATGCAGCTGAAGACTGAGCTGGAAGGATTCCAGTCCCGCCATCCCAAGTTCCCTCTGTTTCTGAAGGCGGCCTGCGACCGGGGCGTGACAGAGGGCGCGGTCATAGAGATCAGCGTAAAGACCCCTGACGGCCAGGTCCTTGACTCGAACCTGAAGCTGACGGCAGAGGATGTGGATCTGATCCGCAAACTGCTCTCGTAGCCGTTCCAGGCGGCTGCCATTGCCTGGATCCCTTCTCGGATCCCCTGCTCCAGGCCTTTGCATTTTCATTTATGATAGGGTTCCCCGCTGATGATCCGATAGCTGCGGTAGATCTGTTCCAGCAGGATCACACGCATAAGCTGGTGTGGAAATGTCATCCTGGAAAAGCTCAGCTTATAGTCTGCCCGTTTTAAAACGCGGCTGCTAAGTCCCAGGGATCCGCCGATCACGAATACGATATGGCTGATCCCGTCGATCCCCAGCTTGCTGATCTTTTGGGAAAGCTCTACGGAATCCAGCATCTGGCCGTCGATGGCCAGAGCGATCACGTACGCCCCTTCCCGGATCTGGGACAGGATCCTCTCTCCTTCTTTTTCTTTTATCTGCTCTTCAACAGCAGAAGACGCCCCTTCCGGCGTCTTCTCGTCTGCCACCTGGATGATCTCCAATCTGCAGTATCTGCTCAGCCTTTTGCTGTACTCAGCGATGGCCTGCTCCAGGTATTTCTCTTTGATCTTTCCAACTGTTACAAGGGTGATCCTCATTGTTCAAACTCCATGATCATGTCGTACCAGACCGCTCCCCCATGGACCGATTCTGACACGCCCATATTTCTATATCCGAATTTCCCGTAATACGGGATCAGCCGTTCCTTGCAGGTCAGGATCAGCCCTTTTCTTCCCTTTTCTTCTGCAGAGCGGATCAGCCCTTCCATCAGGGCCGCAGCGATCCCCTGCCGGCGGTATTGGGGAAGAACGTCCAGCCCGAATATGCTCTGGTATGCGCCGTCTTCTTTGTGGAGGCCCGCATCCTCAAACATATCGTCGCTGATGGTCTTTTTATCCGTAACCGCTCCGTTGATAAAGCCGATGATGGCGCCTCCCTGCTCTTCCGCTACGAGAAAGCTTTCCGGAAACGCCTGGATCCGAAGGCGCAGCGACTCCCTGCCGGCCGCCTCTGCTTCTGGAAAACATATGCGCTCCACTTCAGCCACCTGATCCAGATCCTCCGGCCGCGCCTGTCTGATTATGTATTCCATAAATTCCTCCTGAAACTATACCCGGAAATAATATCCCACGCCCCATTTTGTGTGGACATACTTCGGATCGCTGGGACTGGGCTCGATCTTCTCCCGGAGACGTCTTACATGGACGTCCACCGTCCTTACGTCGCCGGTATCCGCAGCCTTATTGCCCCATACGTAAGTAAGGAGCGCTTCCCTGCTGTAGACCTTATTGGGGTTGCATACTAAAAGCTCCAGAAGGTCAAATTCCTTTGCCGTCAGATTGATCTCCTTATCGCCGATAAATACCCTGCGCCCCTCAACGTCCAGACGCAGATCTCCCGCTGTGACCACCTTGTTCTCCTTGTGGCCCGTATTCCTGGACTGTTTGGAATTTCGCCGCATGATCGCCTTGATCCTGGCCTTGACCTCCAGGATGTTAAAGGGCTTTGTGATATAGTCGTCCGCGCCGTATTCCAGGCCGAGGATCTTATCCATATCGTCGCCCTTTGCGGTCAGCATGATGATCGGCATCTCGGAAAATTCCCGTATCGCCTGGCACACTTCATAACCGTTGTGCTTTGGAAGCATCACATCCAACAGTACAATATCATACTCTTTTTCCTTCGCCATATTGATGGCTTCTTCCCCGTCATAGGCGCAGTCTACTTCCATCCCGTCCTGTTCCAGGCTGAAACGGATCCCCTTTACGATCAATTTTTCATCATCCACTACCAATGCTCTAGCCATTTCCCGTCATGCTCTCCTTATACGCTAATCCTGTCTTTTATTTTTTCAAACGCTGCATCTTTGATCCCTGATATGTTTTTAATATCCTCGATCGACCGGAACGGGCCTTCTTCCTCCCTGTAGCGGATAATATCCGCCGCCCTGCTCTCGCCGATCCCATTAAGCGTCATCAGTTCTTCTTTTCCGGCTGTGTTTAAATTTACCTTGCCGTCTCCGCCCGCCGTTCCCGAAACAGCCTGCAAGCCTGCTTCAGGCGTCAGTCCGGACGCTTCTGCTTCTTCCTCTGACAAAACGACGATCTTCATCCCGTCTGTCACCGGTCCGGCAAGATTCAGATATTCCTCCGCGGCCGCTTCCGTCAGGCCGCCTGCCGCTTCCACTGCCTGGAAAACACGGCTGCCTTCTTCCAGCTGATATACGCCCGGCGAAACCACTTCGCCGCATATATGTACATAATAAAGAGGCACAGGGACTGTCTCCATCTCTGTGCTGCTCTCCGCGGTTTCGCTCTCCTGCGCCTCATACCCGCCATAGCCGGCAGAACCGCTTTCTTCCAGGTTTTCCCCGGATGCTTCCTCATAAACGGCAGCCTGCTGCGCTGGTCCCGCGCTCATGCCGTAGCATATGCCCGCGCAGGCCATGCACGCCGCCGCTACCGCTGCTTTTTTATATTTCATGGATCCACCTTCCTTTCAGGCGGATACCATATTCAGTCTGACAATACTATTTTACATAAAATAATATGAGAAATCAATAACGAAAAATAATAATTCCGGCGACCGCCACTGCCGCTCCGATGGCCTTCTTCCATTCAAAAGGAACTTTTTCCGTTCCAAACAGCCCGAAGAGTTCGATCAGATAGGCGATGATGATCTGGGATACCACGATCAGGAGAGCAGATTTCGCCGGTCCCAGGCTTCCAACGCTTTTAATGACCGTGTAAGTAATAAACGCTCCCAGCACTCCGCCCGCCAGCAGATATCTGGGGCTTACGGCCGCCAGGGCGGAAATGCTCTCCCTTCCGGTAAACGCCCAGGCCGCCGCGCATACAAAAAAAGCGGTCAGCTGCACCCAGCCGGCGGATACCCAGACGCTGGTCTGTTTTGTCACTCCTGTATTAAACACTCCCTGGATGCTCATAAGCGCGCCGGAAACCAGCGCAGTAAGGATTCCCCACATATATCTTCCTCCATATTGCTTTTGTTTTGATCTTCAGCATTATTCTGCGGCAATATGAAAAAAATATACCTTTTCGGGTGCGTCTCGTTTTTATTTTCTCGCCAGGGCCGCCCGCACCAGATGTTTTGCCAGAACGGAGGTAGTCACTCCTCCGACTCCCCCTGGGACAGGCGTGGCTGCCGCCGCTTTGTCCTGAATGGACGCGAAATCCACGTCTCCGCACAGATTTCCATCCTCATCCACATTGATCCCCACGTCGATCACCACGGCTCCGTCTCCTACAAAGCTTCCGTTTAACATCCTTGCTTTGCCTGCTGCCGCAGCAAGGATCTGGGCGTTCCTGCAAGTCCCTTCCAGATCCTTTGTCCTGGTGTGGCAGATAGTGACCGTAGCGTTTTCCTTTAAAGCGAGCATGGCCAGAGGCCTTCCTACTACCATGCTGCGCCCCACGATGGTCATCCGTTTTCCTTCCAGGGAAATATTTCCCGCCTTCAGTATCTCTATCACCGCCTCGGCTGTACACGGCGCAAAACCGTCCTCTTCCCCTGCGAATACCTTTGCGATGTTCTCCGGCGATATCCCGTCCAGGTCCTTGCCAGGATCGATCATCCTCTCGATATCCTTTTCCCTGATCTGTTTCGGCAGAGGCCTTAAAAGCAGGATCCCGTCAATATTTTCATCCTGGTTGATCTTCTGGAACTGCTCTTTAAACTCGCCGTCGCTTATATCTGCCGGAAATGTATAGGAATCCGCCAGAAGCCCCAGTTTTTCCATCTTTTTTATGGCGTTTCTCTCATAAGAAATATCATCCGGCTTTTCTCCCACCCGCACGATCGCCAGCCTTGGAGTATAACCGTTCAGCCGTCCCATCTCATGGTCGATCTCTTCTTTTATCTTTGCCGCTGCAACTGCGCCTTTTAATATCTCCATCTTATTTCTTCAGTCCTTTCAGGATCTTATCGTAAATCTCATCCGCTGCTTCCGTGCCGCGGTCGATCATCAGCTGCGCTCTCTCGTTGAGTCTCTCCGCTTCGTCCCGGTTCTTCATAGATCCGGTATTGATAAATACGTTCATAGCCGCTCCGGTAAGGGAGGCGCGGATGAACTGGACGCCTACGCCCACGTCGCTGATAGCCATGCGGCTTCCCTTTTCCGCCAGGACAGAGAGGATCGCCAGCATCTCCATGCACGTTTCCATGATCTGCATCGGGATCAGGCTTGCCGCCAGAAGACTTGCTTCCATCACCTGGTCTTTGTACTGCTTTTCCAGATCCGTCTCATAGGGCAGCCGGTAAGCGGCCGCCAGAGGGGCGAAAACTTCTCCGTCCCTGTCGGCCAGATCCGTGAAGCCTCTCTGCAGCTCCTTCATCCTTTCCAGAAGTTCCTTCAGTTCTTCTTCATATTCCGCATATTTTTTCTTTCCGATCGTCAGATTCGCCACCATCTGCCCCAGGCCGTTTCCGATCGCGCCCCCGATGGCGGAAGCTCCGCCGCCGCCCGGAACAGGAGCCTTTGACGAAAGCTCCCCTAAAAACTCTTCAATTGTCTTTTTCTCTGTCATATCGCCATCCCTTTCCTGTCTGATTTTCCCTAATCATATCATTATTATGGAAAAATTGAAAGCCCTGCATATTTCTTCCCATTTTTATATTTATGCACTAATTTTGAATATAATATAAATATTTATAAATTTTACTCTTGATTTTTCCGGGATAATGTTGTATATTTATGAAAGTTTGAAACAGACCATAACAGAAATGATACATATATGAGGAGGATCACTATGAAAGAGAAAGTTGTTTTAGCATATTCCGGCGGACTTGATACCACAGCCATCATCCCGTGGCTGAAAGAGCATTTTGATTATGAAGTAATCTGCTGCTGCGTTGACTGCGGCCAGGGCAGCGAGCTGGACGGCCTGGAAGAGAGGGCGAAGCTGTCCGGCGCTTCCAAATTATACATTGAAGACATCGTCGACGATTTCAGCGACAATTACATCGTTCCCTGCGTCCAGGCGGGCGCCGTATATGAAAATAAATACCTGCTGGGCACCTCTATGGCCCGTCCGGCAATCGCAAAACGCCTTGTAGAGATCGCAAGGAAGGAAGGCGCTGTAGCCATCTGCCATGGCGCTACAGGCAAAGGCAACGACCAGATCCGTTTCGAGCTGGGCATCAAGGCTCTTGCTCCTGATCTAAAGATCATCGCTCCATGGCGTATGACCGACGTCTGGACCATGAAGTCCCGTGAAGACGAGATCGAATACTGCAAACAGCACGGCATCAATCTCCCGTTCTCCGCAGACAACAGCTACAGCCGCGACCGCAACTTATGGCACATCAGCCACGAAGGCCTGGAGCTTGAGGATCCGGCAAACGAGCCGAATTACGATCATCTCCTTGTCCTGGGAGTTACTCCGCAGAAGGCTCCTGATAAAGAAACTGAAGTGACCATGACATTTGAAAAAGGCGTTCCTACCAGCGTAAACGGCAAGAAGATGAAAGTTTCCGACATCATCAAGGAACTGAACAAGCTGGGCGGTGAAAATGGCATCGGTATCGTAGATATCGTAGAAAACCGTGTGGTAGGCATGAAATCCCGCGGCGTTTATGAGACTCCTGGCGGAACCATCCTCATGGAAGCTCATCAGCAGCTGGAAGAACTGGTATTAGACAGGGCTACTATGGAAGTGAAGAAAGACATGGGCAACAAGTTCGCTCAGATCGTATATGAAGGAAAATGGTTCACTCCTTTAAGGGAGGCGATCCAGGCATTCGTAGAATCTACTCAGGAATATGTGACCGGCGAAGTAAAATTCAAACTGTACAAGGGCAACATCATCAAAGCCGGCACAACTTCTCCATACTCTCTGTACAGCGAGTCCCTGGCTTCCTTCACAACAGGCGACCTCTATGATCACCACGACGCGGACGGATTCATCACCCTGTTCGGTCTGCCGTTAAAGGTAAGGGCTATGAAGATGGCTGAACTGGCAAAGAACCAGAAATAAAACAGAATTTGAAAAAGATGGCGGATATCTTCCTTTCCGGGAGCGTATCCGCCATCTTTTAATTTTTAACTATTTCCTGGGCCTGTTCTCTTCTCCCCAGATGCACAGCTGATCCAGGACGACCATCAGAGATTTTCCAAGATCGCTGAGGCTGTATTCCACCTTTGGCGGGATCTGAGGATATTCCGTCCTGACGATCAGGCGATCGGCTTCCAGCTCTTTCAGATTGGCGCTGAGCGTTTTATCTGAAATATTTTTCAGATAACGTTTCAGTTCATTAAAACGTACCACCTGGAACTCCATCAGGCAGTACAGGATCACCATCTTATGCTTGCCGGAAATGAGGGACAGGGTATAATGGAAGCCTGTATCTTCAAAATTCGCATTTTCAATATACTTCTGGATCATAACACTTTCCTCGCAGATAGTACCTGTCTTAATTGCCAGTACTTGAACTTCTTTTTTTTCCCAAGTATAATTATATGTAGGACACAAGATCCTGTCAAACTCTTTTACAATGGGAGGTTATTATGAGAACAAAATTAAATATCACAGAAGGTATTTTCCCAATGCCAGTCCTGATGGTCGCAACTTACAATGAAGACGGCAGCGTCAATGTCATGAACGCCGCATGGGGCACCATGCAGGCACGGGATACGGTTGCTCTCAGCCTGACAGAAAGCCACAAGACCGTGAAAAATATCAAGGAACGCGGCGCATTTACGATCAGCATTGCCACAGCCGCTCATATAACGGAGGCTGATTATTTTGGCGTAGAATCCGGCAATCTCGTAGCAGACAAGTTCGCCCGGAGCGGCCTGACTGCCAGCAGGGCAGAAATGGTCGACGCGCCTGTGATCAATGAATTCCCTATTTGCCTGGAATGCCAGTTCATCGAATACCAGGATGGAGAGTATGGCTGCGGCGTGATCGGAAAGGTCGTGAATGTCACTGCTGATGAAAGCGTTATAACAAATGGAAAGGTCGACATTTCCCTGGTAAACGCGATCGCGTTTGATCCGTACACCCATGGATATTATAAAGTGACCGAGCGCGTCGGCGAAGCTTTCAGCGACGGTCTGAAGCTGAAACCCTCAAATACCCCGTAATAAACTGTCCGATATAGATATCCTATTCCAGGGCCGGCCATGGGAGTCTTGCCGCACAAATCCTTTCGTGCGGCAGCGCCATGCCGCCGCTATTTTGAATCTGATATCTTTTTTATGCATAACGCTTCTGCGCCCGGTACATGCGGACCACAGAAAAGCCGATCGCTATGGCAAACACTGTTATCCCCATATAGATCAGTTCTTCTTTCTGAAAGATCCCATACAGGATCCAGAACGCTCCCATGGAGAAAGCGCCCAGTCCGTCCAGAGCGCATGCTTTGCCCATCTGCTGGGTATATTCTTCCACATCTTCCGCCTTTACCTTGCCGTGGGGGAAGAGAAAGATCAGTCCGATCTTCCTGTGCCACCATATATGAAAGCCAAAGGCCATGGTAATGCTTCCCAATACTATGCAGACCACTGCTGCCGCGATCAGATCTCCCATAACTTCATCTCCAGTTTTCTTCTACTTCTTTTTTCAGGTCGCAGAACATATTTCATACAAACCAACTGATCCAGTTAATATCACATTATCGTAAGGTTCCTCATATGCAAATATATCTTTCATATTAGACAAAGCCGCACAAAAGTTCTCATATTTTTTCATAAATTACTATTCCTTCCTTGCTGATAGATTCCAGAAGTTCTTTCTGAACGCTTGCGTCTAAATCTACGATATCATATTTCAAAAGCGTCGAAGTTTCTTCATCTACATCCAGAGAAAAACGGACAGTATCTCCCCCCTGTACGGCGAGGTCAATATCGCTCTTAGGCCGATAATCGCCCCTTGCTCTGGAGCCAAATAAGATCACTTTATTTACCCCATACTTTTCCGCCAATTTTCGTATTTCCTGGATCACCAGAGGCTTTATACCTGTTTCCGTCATATTTCCCCGCCTTCCCTGTGTCATTATCATTTCACATATCAGTTCAGCCATGCTCCTTCCTGCCGGCACAGCTGAACAGTTACTATTTTACTATGGTTCGGTTTTCTTCACAATGTTTTTATGAATTCTTTATATACTTTCCTATTGGATTATGATAAAATAAGCGCCATAAGGAGGGATGATTTATGGATAATAATACACAGCAGTTTTACAGCCAGTCCTATGGCTACCAGGCGGAATCTCTCGGCAGATATACTTCCAAGACTTTCGGATGGATGTTCGCAGGACTGCTTATCACATTTTTAACCGCATTTTTCGGATATGCTACAAGAACGATCTTATACGTATTTACCATTCCATACGCATATCTGATCTTAGCGGCAGCGGAGCTGGCGGTAGTGATTTACCTTTCCGCCAGGATCGAGAAGATGTCCGTAGGTACGGCAAGACTTCTGTTCTTCCTGTACTCTATTTTAAACGGCGTCGTGTTCTCCGCTCTGTTTCTGGTTTACGCAACCGCAGACCTGATCCTGATCTTTGGCGCTACGTCGCTGTTCTTCGGTATCATGGCAATCCTTGGTTATACCACTAACGCGGATTTCAGCAGGATCCGTCCCTTTATGACGGCAGGACTTATCTTCCTGATCGCATTCTGGATCCTGTCCATCTTTATCAACCTGCAGCAGTTTGAGACGATCGTATGCACGATCGGAATCTTCCTGTTCCTGGTGCTCACAGCATATGACACTCAGAAGATCCGCGCATACCACGCCTACTACTCCAATCAGCCGGAGATGGCGGCAAAGGCTTCGATCTTCTCCGCACTCCAGCTTTACCTGGATTTCATCAACCTGTTCCTCTATCTGCTGAGATTTGTAGGAAAGAAAAATTAAAGCCTGGCGCTGATCTTTTTCACGGGAGAATAAACGGTTTAAACTGCAAAATTCTTTGTTTTATCCGTACATTTAGCGGGATTACACCGCTTAAAGAAACTCTTTCATATTTTGAGCCGTACTTCTCTGTTGAGAATACGGCTCAAAATGCATTTTTTCGGTTTATAACCGTATATTTTACATAAAAGTACGGATGAAACGAGGATTTCTCACTCTTAGACCGTACTTACCAGTCTAAAGGTACTGACAAAATACGTATTTTGGAATTTTAATCCGTATTTACCAGATTCAGGTACGGTTTAAAAGCTATTTTTTCATTCAGAAGCCGTATTCTTACATCCCATTTCAATTTTCTGAATGCAGCAGCACGCCAGCGGCATATCGATTTACTTTCCAAGAAGTCCCCTATATATCTCCAGGCTCTCGTCGTCAAACAATACGAACACGATCTTATCCAGCTTTTCCGGATTTTTCTGCGAAAATTCCCGCGCCGTCTCCACCGCGATCTCTGCCGCCTGTCTTTTGGGGTATCCATAGATTCCCGTGGAAATTGCAGGAAACGCGATCGAGCGGATCCCGTTCTGAGCCGCCAGCTCCAGAGAAGTTTCATAGCAGGATCTTAAAAGCTCCGGTTCGTTCTTGTTCCCGCCGTTCCATACCGGCCCTACCGTATGGATCACGTACTTGCAGGGAAGCTTATGTCCTCCTGTGATCTTTGCATCCCCTGTTTTACAGCCGTGAAGCTTCATGCACTCCAAAAGCAGGCCTTTCCCTGCCGCCCGATGGATAGCGCCGTCCACTCCCCCGCCTCCTAACAGAGACGAATTTGCCGCGTTTACGATCGCGTCCACGTCCGTCAGTTTCGTGATGTCCCCTTTGATCGCTTCCAATCTAGCCGCCATGATCTCATCCTCCTTCCCGTTCCATCAGCGCCCTGCAGCTTTTCCGGCTGCCGATTCCCTGAATAACGCCAATATCTGATCTACAAAAATATTTCTTATTTCCTGATTAGGAATAACCAGCCGAAAACGGTTTCCATCCGGTTCTCCCCGCCAGGTCAGGTATCCCGTCATAAAAAGCGCGCTCCAGATATTGTCAGCCGAAGTATATAATTCTGGATACGTCAGTTCCTGCCGGATCTCTTTTTCCACCGTTTCCCCATCGATCAGCCGTTCCATTTCTATCTTTGCAGCCGCCTTATGGTTTCCCATATCCTTTACAAAATGCCTTACCACATCATTTCCGCTGGTATTGATCCAATAGTTCTGAGGCGGAAGCTTTGCATTGTTCCGATGTTTTCCGCAATAGCAGCTAACATCCCACGGGCAGTAAATCTCTGTATTTCCAAATCGATAGCCGTCATACCATTCTTTCACGCTTTCGTAATTATCTCCCAGCCCATAGTAATCCAGCATCGCCCGCACTTCCTCATCCGAAAACCCAAAGTACTCGTCAAAATCCACATCTGTAACAGAAAAAACATTAAAATTATTCAACCCTGTAAAAATGCTCTCCTTTGCCACCCGCAGGCAGCCTGTAAGCACGGCAAAATATAAATTTTCGTTGGTTTTCAAAGCCGTTCCGAACAGGCTGCGGATCAGGCGGATCATCGGTTCATAATAGCCCCGTTCATTGGCCTTTGCCAGCGGAACATCGTATTCGTCGATCAAAAGAATCGTTTTTTTTCCATAATGCCGTTTTAATAATTCTGTCATCTCCCGGAGGCTGTAATATAATGTTCCGTCATCCATATCAGGCTTCAGGAGCGCTGCAAACAGGTCTTTATCAGTTTGGGATAGCTTTGGGCTGTCCAAAAGGAACTGCAGGATTCACCAGCCCCCAATTTCCCAACAGTTCTCTGATCAGCCCGGTTTTATCTACATAGTAAAATCCGTCCCTGCGGATCTGTTCAAAATTTTCGATCCCGATCGGGAGCTTTCTGTCTGTCTCCATGACCTGATTCCCTCCTCCCAGATACTTCCTACTGCTATTATTCTAACATTGATCCAGTCCGCAGACAAGGTTATCCTTCCTCCCCTGCAAAGACAAAAAAATATACGGCTGGCAAGCAAGAGCTCATCAGCCGTTTGTTAGAGGAATCAGCTACAAAATGTTAAAAATCCAGTATTTCCAGGGCGCATCCTAAAGCGCTTTACCTTCCCGCTGCCCAGGACAGAAGATTCTTCCACAGCCTGCGGTTGCATTCTGACTTGCAGAATTCTTCCGGCATCCAATGGGGTGCGCAGTCGCTGGCCCAGGCGAAGGTTTTTCCTTTTCCATAATATCCGATCGTAAGGATCGGGTCCCCTTCATAAGACACCAGCACCTGGCCGCTTTCTTTTGCCTTCAGCCGGTTATATCCCAAAAGAGGGTTCCATGTTTCGTCCAGCCCTTCCAGGATCGGATGGGAAGCCGGATCGATATGGATCACCGCGCCGTAAGGACGCTCCACCCGGTCGTCCCCTGCTTCCATGGTCACCGGAAGGATCTCTTCGACCTTTGTGCCGCCCCATCTTCCTTTTCCTTCGATCCCCATAAACGTCATGTAGCCGCCGATCATACCGAAAGCGCCGCCTTCTTCTACATACTCTTTTATCACTTCCATCAGATCCGGCGTCGTTTTGCTGCTGAAAAATGTGTCCGGATGGAGATAAAATGTATTGGAGCCTACGTCGCTGATCAGGACTGCATCGTACTGCGCCAGTTTTTCTTTTGTATCCGGGAACTCGTAGGGAACCATGTGGGCGGGGATATGGGTGATCTCCGCAAAATCTTTCATATAGTCCCTGACGCGGCCGATCTCTGTCTCATATCCGCCTACTGTAAACTGATCCACACCCTTTGTCTCTGTTTTTGTAAAAAACCAGGATTCCCCTGCAAATAATACCTTGATCTTTTCCATATCTTCTCCTTTTTCTAAGACTCATCGTTTCTTTTCCGCTATTTTCAGGCCTTCCAGCAAAAGCATGACCGTCCTTACCATTACTTTCATATTTTCCAGCTTATCCAGGCTGTAGACGTCTTTCGGAGAATGAAGGATCCCCTGATCGTTGAAGGTCAGCATGCAGGACGGGATACCTTTTGCGTAGTAAGCTTCCTGATCGCTTCCAGGAGGAGGCGGACAGAGGAAAATCGTCTCAAACTCATCTTTTTTCCCTTTCAGGATCTCCCCGATCCTTCTTTCAAAAGATTCCGGGCCGCTCCATACTTCCATGACTTTTTCGCGCCCTACTCCGTCAATGCATAAGTTCATGGAAACCGTATCTTTACTTTCCTTTTCCGCCCGATTTCTGGCTCCCGCCAGGTCAAACTCTTCCCCGTCTGTCAGCAGCAGTTCAATAGGAGCATTCAGTTGATAATCTTTCTTCAGACGGCGTCCGATCTCCAGCACTACCGCAGCGCCTGCCGCATTGTCGTACGCCCCAGGGGTATTATAAACCGTATCATAATGGCCGCAGATCACTATCTTTTTCCCATTGCGGACACCCTCCAAACTGCCGACGACGTTCCGGCACTTTCCCGGCTGCCGCCTTGTCTTTGCCCAGCCTGCGACCTTTGCTTTTCTTTCTGCTGCATTTCGGATCCGTTCCCCTTCTTCCAGTCCCACAAGGTAGTGGGGCAGGTCGCCGCCGGTAAAAAGCATCTGGGGGATGGCTTCTCCATTTCCCCTGACAGTTACATAAGCCGCTGTCTTTCCTTCCCTGTCAGTTACGCCGTACCGATCCCAGGAATACATATTCCAGAGCCTATTCTTTCCCAGCCATTCCAGGGTTCCTTCAAATCCAGCCGAGGCGCCGCTGTCTAAAAAGAGACAGGACTTTAACCCTTCCGCTCCCTCTACTGACAGCTGCCAGCCGTCCTGCTCCCAGACTTCCACATCATAGCTTTCGGTAAATGCCCTGAACGTGATCTTTGCCATCTCTGCTTCCAGAAAACGGCTGCACGCTTTAGCAGCGTCCGATCCCATCATCCTGGGGCCAAAGCCTACGATGTGCTTCCAGTTTTCATGCATTTGCATAAATTCCTGATCCATTTTTCCAGCTCCTTATCTTATTGATCCTCCTGAAACGGATAAAGCGTCCACGGCAGTTTCGTATAAATTTCACTTTTATCTTCCAGTTTCATAAAGGTATAACCAGGCGTCAGCGCCAATATCGCCTGCCGGCCCAGCTTTACAATATCCGGGAAGTGATATGCCTGTTTGATAATGATGATATCGTACTCTGAAGGATCGAAATTCCCTGCTTTGCACTGATCCATATCTGTAAACGAATCCGGTACGTCTGTGATCGTAATATCCACAGCCCCGCAGGAAACCGTAACCATGTTGGCGATCGGCTTCATATTTCCTCTCATTGGAAGATACATTAAGGTCCTTCCTTTTGATTTCAGAGTTCCCTTTATGCGTACTGGCTGAGAATAAGCGTCTACCCCAGTTCCAAGCATGCAGTCGATCTCATCTCCTTCTTTATGCTCCATCAGCTTTCGGCAGGCTTCTCTGTCATAGATCGTTGATACCAACACCTTTTTACCGCCAAAATCCTTTTCCAGGCAGAGTTTCAGCATAACGGTATTCATGCCCGTGGCTCCCCCGGTGGTATTGTCTCCGGAATCAGAGATAACGACTGGTCTTTTATCACTTTGTACAGCCATTTCCAGCGCAATCTCTGGTTCCACCAGCGCGCCCTCAAAGTGGAACTGTTCTCTTCTGTCATATACGTAGTGAGCCATCTTCTTCGCCTCTTCCATGGCGTATGGATAATATTCCATACTGCTGGGAACGATCACCGCGCAGGGATATGTATTCTCTGTATTTGCAGAATGCATGGAGATAAAGAAACTTGCAGTTTCTATCTTTTCCGATCTCTCCAGCTCTTTACACCTGGCGATCACTGTTTTTAACGGCTCGTCTCTCGTCAGCGCCGAATCTCCGCACATCAACATAGGCAGTCTGACAAAAGCCGGTTTTACCCTGCGGCCTTTTTTTATCAGATCGATCAGCGCTTCCGCAGCAGCCCGGTACGTATCCTGCTGGTCTTCATGAGGCGCAGTATGATAGGCTCGCAGAACGTCTGCATATTCCGTCAGATCCGGAGAAATATTTCCATGGGGATCCATTGCCACGGCAATGGGGATCTGATCGCCGATAACTTTTCTTATCTTACGCAGCATAAAAAGTTCCCCGCTTCCGATATTTTCCACATAAGCCGCTCCGTGGAGCTGAAGCCATATCCCGTCCAGGGAACCGGCATTTTTTATATCTTCCACGATCCTCTCTGTAAAGTAACGGAACGCACCTTCTTCGATAACGCCGTATGACATCCACCCGGTATAGGACGAAGCGACGATCTCGACCCCTTCTTTTTCAAAAGCTTTCACGGCCCCTGGAAAATATTCCAGCATTTCCTCTTTTTCCGCTGTTACAAAATCCTCTTTTTTTGTAAGCACTGGATTAAACGTATTGGATTCATGATAAAATCCTGCCATTAAAATACGCATTTTTGTTCTCCTTCCTTTCTGGCGGTCAAACATTTTATTAAAAGCAGCGTATTCAGGATACCCATACCTGCCAATGCCGCTGCAAATGGAAAGCGATCTCCGTTCTGTGAAAGAATGCGCCGCAGTATATCGATCACAAACGGAGAGGAAAATGATCCCAGGCTTAAAAGCGCCTGCGTTACAGCCAGACTGAGTTTTGTCGACTCCGGCGTGCTGGCCTTGCTCGTATGGTAATATCCATAAGGCATGATCAGAGCGTTTCCCACTCCCAAAAACGCCAGAGCCACATAGATCATCCAGGGCTGGTCCGCGATGATCAGCATTGCAAAGGATACAGCCACCGCCATTCCGCTGGCAAAGCCGACCCATTCTCCGATCACGCTGTAAAGCTTTCCAAACCAGACCCCGGATAAAGCGCTGATCAGGGTCATAAGAGCCATAGACAAACTGACGGTCATCGCTGTTCCGATATGTTCCGCCTTCATCACCAGCGATACATTCGAATACATAACAAGATAGATCATATTGTAAAACGCCATTATGACTCCAACGCCAAAGGCTTTTTTGCTGATCCGGACCTTCTTTTTTTCTTCCTTTTGCTTTTTCGGCTTGTCTGGAAGGAAAAAAAGGATCAAAAGAAAGACCGCGCCTCCCAGGGCATACACCAGAAATCCATATCTCCAGCTGATAGAAGACAGCAGTCCTGTCGCTAAGAGGGCGCTCATCTGCCCGAAATTGCCTACGGCAAACTGTTGTCCCATAGCGGCCGCCCGTTCTTCTCCTTCATAAAAGTCTGTGATCAGCCCCAATGCCAACGGGAAAAATATCCCCGTTCCCATCCCCATTACAAACCGCGCTGCGAGTATCTTCTGAAAATCATCAAGAAATATGGGAAGCACTCCTGCAGCAGTAAATAGAAACACCCCCGTAAGAAGGATGAGCTTATTTCCAAAATATGAAACGCAGACTCCGCTTATCAACACAAAAATGGTCATCGACAATGTAGGATAGGCCAGCAGGCTCTGCAGTTCTACCGTAGAAGCCTCTGGGAATGCTTCCTGGATGCTTCCCAATTCCACAGATATTGTATTGTTGACCATTGTTACAAGAGACACGGAAAGGATTACAAATTTCAAAAACTGACCGTTTACTTCTCTTCTTTTCGCATTTTCCATATCATGTCCACTGTCCCTTTCGGCTAGTCTTCTTTTTCCATGGCCATAGCCCATGCAGGATCCAAAAGATAGGGCCTCAAATATCCTGTCGTATCGGACATAGGAAACGCTTCATCTTTCAGGCTATTTTTCCTCTGCCAGCTGATACAGAGAATCATAAAGCACCTTTACTCCTGCTTCGCAGTCTTCTGGAGACGAATACTCGTTTCCATTATGGCTTAATCCGTCTTTAGAGCGGATAAAGATCATTCCGGATGGGCAGAACGGTATCAATGCGCCGGAGTCATGTCCTGCTCCGCTCGGCATCTTATATACAGGATATCCTTCTTTCATGCACGCTTCTTCGATCACCTTCTGGATACGCGGATCGCATGGTTTTTCTGTGGTTTCCCTCGACAATACGTTTAATTCCCATGTTACTTTTCTGCGGCTGCAGATCTCTTCTACTCTTTCATTGATCCTTTTTAACAGCTGATCTCTCACCTCAGGGATCTGGTGGCGGATATCTATGCTGAATTTCGCAGTTCCCGGAACTACGTTGACCCCGCCTGGCTCTGCTACGATCCTTCCTACCGTCGCTACGCAGCCTTCGCTTTTCTTTGTTTCATCTTCGATCGCCAGGATCACCTCAGAAGCTGCGCACAGCGCATCCTTACGGAGCGGCAGCGGCGTAGTCCCTGCGTGAGCCGATTGTCCTTTGATAACATACTCGCCGCGGATCTGAGCGCAGATCCCTGTTACGATCCCTACAGAAAGCCCTTTGCTTTCCAATACCGCTCCCTGTTCAATATGGAGCTCCAGATGAGCTTTTGCATATCCCTCCGGCAGCGCCGCATCTGTCACATGATCCGGATCGATCCCGCATTCTCTCAACGCTTCTGTAACAGAGATCCCGTCTTTATCCACATGTTCCATGATCCCTTCCGGAGGCTTTCCCACCATATGGGCGGCTCCGGAATAAGAACCGACAAATCTGGTCCCCTCTTCGTCTCTGTAAGCGATCACTTCGATCGGATGGAGCGTCTCGATACCTTCTTCGTTCATAGCCTGAAGCGCTTCGATCCCTCCGATCACGCCCAGGCGTCCGTCAAAAATCCCTCCGCCGTAAACCGTATCGATATGAGAACCTGTCATTACAACAGAAGACTGTGGATCCTTTCCCTCTTTTCTTCCGATCAGATTTCCAGCTGCGTCTACACGCACTTTTAATCCCGCTTCTTCCATGTATTTTCTGACCAGGGCATGAGCCTCGTTTTCTTCTTTTGACAGCGCGAGACAATAGATCCCGTCTTCTTTCTTTCCGATCTTTCCAAGCTCCGTTAAACGGTTAAAAATCCGCTCCTTATTGACTGCCATAATGATACCTCCCCTTTTATGCTGCATAATCGACAGTTTTCTTTCCGTTGTATACGTCTCTGTCCAGTTCGCCCTCTACATTGGCTACCAGCATAGCTACGATCACGTCCGCATCTACATTTAAAAGCGTGCGGAACATTCCGGAAAACCAGTCGATCCCCAGAAGCAGCGCGATCGCATCCACCGGCAGGCCAAGGCTTGTTGCAAGGAATGTCATACTCACTACTGCGC
Source organism: Candidatus Lachnoclostridium stercoravium (assembly GCA_019118365.1). Lineage (GTDB taxonomy): Bacteria > Bacillota > Clostridia > Lachnospirales > Lachnospiraceae > Lachnoclostridium_A > Lachnoclostridium_A stercoravium. Next base: position 70,991 of record DWZA01000109.1, read on the forward strand.
CTCCCGGCACGGTGATCGTTCCCATACACAGCATACAGGACAGTACGATTCCCATTACGATCTGAGACATAGTCAGCTCTACGTTGCATGACTGACTCATAAACATGATATACGCCACATTGCACAGCGCCGCTCCGTTACTGTTCATGGACATTGCCAAAGGTCCTACAAAGTCAGATACTCTCCGGCTTACTCCAAATTTTGTTACGCTGTCTTCCATCTTCGTTGGCAAAGTGATAGCTGAGGACGTTGTTGTCAGGGCGATCATGGACATCTTCATAAATTTTTTCGGCATCATAAGCGGATTCACGCCGCAGCGAATCCCTGCAAATGGAATATATACTACCAGCATGATCAGATCGCCGATGGCCAGTACTGCAAGGAACTTTAACATCGGCAATACAACTGCAAATCCGATCGCGCCGGATACGTTTGCCAGCAGGCAGAACACGCCGATCGGCGCCAGCTTCATAACTGTCTGGATAATGTTCAGGACAACGCTGTTGACTCCTTTTAACATCCGGATGACGATATCATCTCCAGTAGCCGCTGTATACGTACTGCACGCCGCTCCAAAGAACAGTGCAAAGACAATACACGGGATCATGCTGCCTGCCGCCATGGACTCAATAATATTCGTTGGGATAAATCCCAAAAGGGTATCCTGGATACTGCCGGCTTCCGCCACTGTCCCGGCTTCTGTAGGCTCGCTGATCACGATCCCAAGGCCCGGCTGGATGATCACACAGAGGAAATACCCCAGCACTGCCGCAAAAACAGTAAAGAGGATAAACCATTTAAAGGTATTAAATCCCATTCTTCCCAGTCCTTTTCCCTGCTGGTTCCCTACAGATCCCGCTACCGCCGTCATGACCAGGACTACTACCGACATCTGGATCAGCCGGATGAACATATCTCCGATAAATTTCAGGTTTCCTGCCCATGGGCCTACGATCCCGCCAAATACTACGCCTCCGATCGTCGCGATCAGGATCTGCGTCGTCATGGATATCTTTTTCTTTTCTGTCTTTCCTGCCATAATGTTATCTCCCTTCTCCGTTCAATATTCCCCAGGTTTTTTCGTTATTTTTTACTCTTCCATCAGTTCAATATGCAGCGTCTGTTCCCCTTTGCGCTGTACGATGGTGCTGAATTCTTCCAGGTCTTCCAAACCTTCCGTGATCGTAAGCACCAGATTTCCATAAAGATGGCCCATCTGGGTAGCGATGCTGCACGGACCGCAGGACATGAAGAATTCCCCGTCCCACTGAAGGTGCGGCACGTTGCCCGGATATACGATGATCTCTCCCTTTGACGGGATCCTGGTCATATATTCGTCCGGAAGGCCGTGGGCCCAGTCTTCCAGAGGCATAAAGCAGGCTTTTCCGCTCCAGATCACCTGGATCATCTTCGCGTCCCAGGGGAGCCGGTCTAACAGCCATTTACAAGTAACCGGGCTCTTCTCCTCCTCCAGTCTTGCGATAAACGTAAATTTTCCCGACGTCATCTTCACCTTTTTCATGTTTCACTTTCTCCTTTCTTTCTTTTCTCTGCGCCTTTTCGGGCGTTTTCTATAAAAATCCTGGCCTTTTCGGGGTTCACAGGATTTTTCATATCCCCGTCCTTGATCCACGTGGCCACGCTGACCCCGTCGAAATATGTAAGAAGTTCTTCAATGTTGTCTCCTGTGGAGCCGCCTCCTAAAAATATAGGCGCGTCCCCAACACGTTTTCTTGCCCGTTTCACCATCTGGATACTTTCCTCCGGAGTTTTTCCGGCTATAAAAAGGCCGTCGGCAAAGGCCTCGTGGATGCTTTCCCAGGCCGCGTCTTCGATGGGCTTTGCTCCCAGCGGCACGCCGTGGACTTCATAGACGTCCGCGTAGACCGGGATCTTTGTCTTTATCCGTTTCCGCAAAGCCGCGATCTCACAGCACTGCGCCTGCAAAAGGCCTGCGCTGGTCACTTCCGCCCCGGTAAACAGATGCTCTACCCGGACGAAATCCGCCCCGATCGCGTCGGCTACCGCCAGCGCCGCCACGCCGTCCCAGTTGACCAGAACTCCCATAACTGCCTTTGGAAAATGGTTTCTTATCCTTTCGCCGATCACCGTCATATATGCGATAGCCTCCGGAGACGAGATCTGCCTGATGGGCATATCGTTCATGTTCTGGATGATAAAACCGTCAAAGCCGTTTTCCATGATCATCTCCGCCTCTTTTAGCGCCTGGTCCGAGATCTGACCGATACTCATGTTTTCGTGGCGGTAGCTTCCCGGAAGCGGTTCCGGCTGGATCATGGAAAGGATCAGAGGGAACTTCTTTCTGTCGATCATCATTCTTTTCCTCCTTCCAGCTGTTTCAGATATCCCGCTGCGGCTGCGTAAAATCCTGCTGCAGGGATGATGCCCAGTTCTGTGATAAATCCCGTGATATACTCCGCCGGTATGGGAAGAAGTTCCGGGCAGCTGAAATCGATCTTTTCCATTTCCTCCTCCGTCAGTCCCACAGAAGCAAATCTGCTTTTCAGATCGTTTACCACTGCTTCCCGATGATACCCATACAGGCCCCTGCCGTCGATCTTCATCATCGGCGTCAGCACGTAAAATGGCACTCCAAGCGTTTTGCATACAAGCGCCGCCATCTCTGATCCTGTCGTATTATATGCCGTTCCATCCGGCAGCGCGGTTTCCGCGCCGCAGAACGCTCCGTCGCACTGACGCAGATAGTACATCATCGCCGCGTCAGGAATAAAATGGGTCCGGATCCCTTTCGCGGCCGTCGTCCTGGCAAAAGCCGCACCTCCGTTTATGCTCCGGCTCTCTGGAATAAAAACTTCGATATCCGCGCCTTCTTTCGCTTCCAGAAAAGCATTGACTGTGCTGGAATAGTCGAAGACCAGGATCTTTTTCATGTTCTTTGAAAACCTCGCAGCGTATTCTACGATCTTTTCCAGATTTTCTCTTGTCTTTTCTCTGTAAGCAGAAACAGCATTATTAATTGCTTTTTCCGCCTGATCCATTTCCATCGTTTCCAGGCCGGACATTCCAGCCAGCATCTCGTGGATACCATTTGTTACAGCGCAGCTGGCTTTTCCTCTTGTTTCAATAAAAAATGCCGCCAGCGCTCCGATCTCTTCCTTCAGCGTTTTAACGTCTGCGCTCCTTTTCTTCCCTTCCTCCGCCAGATCCAGGAACATATCTCCGATCATACGGATATGTGTGGAAGCTCCTAAAACCCTCTGGCTTACAATATCGTCAAACATCTTTTTTCCATTTTCTGATAATGATCCTCTGATTTTTTCCATACGCACTTACCCTTGCTCCTGAAACTTTCCCTTAAGGAAAGCCTCTATTTCTTTAATATCTGTCTGTCCCGTTCTCGCTCCTTCCTTCTGGATCACAAAAGAGGCCGCCGCCGCTCCGTATTCCGCCGCCCATCTTGCGGTCATCCCCTTTGCCATACATGCCAGAAATGTTCCATTAAAACTGTCGCCCGCCCCTGTGGTATCCCGGATCTCATCCGGATGGAACGCCTCGTAATGAAAAGAATCTCCTCTTTGATACACACAGCCGCCTTTCTGCGCGCATGTGACTACGACCGTCTCTATCCCCAGACTCAGGAGATACCTGGCTGCTGTTTCCATGTTTTCTGTGGGAAACAGGCTGTAAATGCCTTCTTCATTTGTAAAAAGGACGGATACGCGGCTGAAGATATGCTCCCAGTTATCGATCCCCGGCTTTTCTGCATGGACCTCATAATCCAGGGAAAGTTTTGTACCGCTTCCCGCCAGTTCCTGCGCCGTACGTTCTGCCAAGGCGTGATCCATAGAACAGATGTGGACATACTCCGCCTGCCTGACGTAATCGTAATCGATCCGCCGGATATCCGGACTAGTAAGGGGAGAAACCACCGCGCTTAAGTATTTTTCTCCGCTTCCGTCAAGAAAAACAACGCAGTAAAATGTGTTCTCTTTCTCGTCTTCGTAAAGTCCTGTGATATCTATCCCTCTGTTTTTATAGTCTTCCTTCAGGAACCTGCCGTAATCGTCCTTTCCCACAGCGGTCACGATCCCGCAGGATACTCCCATCTTAACTGCCTGGGAACAGAAATTCCCGATAATGCCTCCCGGCAGCTTTCCGATCTCCTTTGCCCGTACCTTTTCTCCCCGTCCAGGCATCCGGTCTACCTTTAAGAACAGGTCCATATCGGATTCTCCGATCCCGATAATGCTGATCCTTTTGTTCGATTTATCTGTCAACAACGATCTCTTCCTCTCCTTCAAAAGGGATCCATGGATTTTCATCCTGGTCGATAAAGTCTTTTTTCTGCTCTACCATAAAATAATAGGTAGCGGTGCCTTTTACCGCAAAAGCTGGAGAATGCCAGGCGCCTCTTCCAATGATGATCACGGTCCCTGCCGGGATCCGGAAAGCTTTTACTGTCTCCGGATTTGGTTTAGCTGTAAAGGAACCGAGAAACGCCGGGATGTCCGCCAGCATGATCAGGTCTTCCTTGGCCGCCCACAGTACTTCTTCCCTGCTCACGTGGCGCTCCATGGCCGTTATCTTCTCCGGCAGTTCTTCCGAATATACGACGCCTATGCCCATGGGCGCGTCCGGGAGGACGAAATCCATAGGAGAACAGCATTTCCATCCTTCTCCTGCTTTTGTGATCGTATTTCTGTAAGGGAAAACGACCCTTCCATAAGGAGCAAAACTTTCTTTGGTAAGCTCTGTTACCGGAATATGTTTCATAAATATCTCCTTTCTTTTATTATCGTTTATGTTTGTTTATTCAATCATTATATGTTTATATTAATCATTTACATCCCAATTGTCAAGGAGATATTTGTGTAATTTTTATATTTTTAAACGTTTTTTCACAATTTTTATGTTATATATTTTTTTATGTCTTTACATTCGCTTTGCAGTTTGGTATTATAATGTCAATCAAAATGTTCGTTTTAAACAATAAGGGGAGAGAATTATGTTAAAAAGTGAAAGGCTTGCACAGATACAGAGCATGCTGAACCGATATGGAAAAGTAGAAGTGAATAATTTATGCCGTATGTTTCATGTTACGGAGATGACGATACGAAGGGACTTAAATGAACTTGAGCAGCAGAATCTGGCCATCCGTTCCCACGGCGGCGCCATTGCGCCGCCGGAAACCGTGATCACAGAACGGCCGTATCAGACAAGGATCACGTCACACCTGAAAGAAAAAGAGGCGATCGCCCGCCTGGCCCTGCCTCTGATCCCCTCCGGCGCCAAAGTCTTCTTTGATTCCAGCACCACGGTCTACTGCCTGGCCCGGCTTCTTTCCAATGAGCAGAATCTTCTTGTGGTCACAGACACCCTGACTACCGCCCTGGAGCTAAACACCAGGACCAGCATAAGCGTCATGTGCCTGGGAGGCGAGCTGCGGAAAAATTCCAATTCCTGCACAGGAATGTTCGCGGAAAACATGCTCCACACCATGTATTTTGACTGTTCCTTCCTGGGCGTTTACGGCCTCACAGAAGACGGCTATCTGTCCACCCCCAGCACGGTGGAATATTCCCTGAAGCGGCTGATCATCGAACGTTCCAAAAAGGTGGTGCTCATGGCAGACAGCAGCAAGATCGGAACCCCCAGTTTTCTTCAGCTGGGCCATATTTCCGAGATTAGCACCATGATCACAGATTCCGGGATCCCCCGGTCTTTTATTGAGTGCTGCCAGAAAAATAATACGGAAATACTGATCGCAGATATACCGCGATAAGATCACAACAAAAAGGAGATCATTTATGAAATACGATTTTACTTCCATCATGAAACGTTCCGGCATGGACGCCATTGCCGTAGACTCTCTTGGCAAAACGCCCATGGCGCCCCTGCCGCCCAAAGAGGGCTTTGACGTCATCCCCATGTGGGTGGCGGATATGAATTTTCCTACTGTACCCACGATCCCGGAAGCCATCATTGCGCGTGCAGCTCACCCGGCTTACGGCTACTTTTCTCCCAGGAAAGAGTATTATGATTCTATCATCCAGTGGCAGAAGGACCGCAACGGCGTGATGGATCTTACTCCTGAATGCATTGGCTACGAAAACGGCGTTTTAGGCGGCGTGATCAGCGCCCTGAACGTTTTCTGTTCCAAAGGGGACAAGGTCCTTCTCCATTCTCCTACTTATATCGGCTTTACCAATACTCTGAACAACAACGGATACCGTATGGTCCTTTCTCCTCTGGTGCAGGATGAGAATCTGGTGTGGAGAATGGATTTTGACGACATGGAAAAGAAGATCAAAGAAAATAAGATCCATGCGGCGATCTTCTGTTCTCCCTACAATCCCTGCGGCCGCGTGTGGGAACGCTGGGAGATTGAAAAAGCCATGGAACTTTATAAAAAATATGACGTGATGGTGGTTTCCGATGAGATCTGGTCCGATATTATCCTGAACGGCCATAAGCATATCCCTACCCAGAGCGTATCGGAAGATGCAAAGATGCGCACGGTAGCCCTTTACGCCCCTTCCAAGACCTTCAACCTTGCAGGCCTTGTAGGAAGCTACCACATCATTTACAATTCCTTTATCCGCGACCGGGTGAAGAAGGAATCTTCCCTGTCTCACTATAATGATATGAACGTTCTTTCTATGCACGCCCTGATCGGAGCCTACCGGCAGGAAGGGCAGGAATGGGTGGACGAGCTGTGCCAGGTCCTCAGTGAAAACGTGGATTACGCCTGCCAGTATATCAAAGATCATTTTGAAGGTGTAGAAGCCGCTCATCCGGAAGGAACCTATATGCTGTTTGCCGACTGCACAAAGTGGTGCCAGGCCCATGGAAAGACCATCGACGATGTGGAAAAGGCTGCCTGGGATGTGGGCGTCGCCTGCCAGGACGGACGTATGTTCCACGGCCCGTGCCACCTGCGCATCAACCTTGCCCTGCCTCTTTCCCGCGTCAAAGAGGCCTTTGAGCGCCTGGACAAATATGTATTCAACGCATAAAAATCGGAGGGTATCCCGGCCCTGAAACGGCCTGAGGGATACCCTCCGATTTTTTCTATCCTGCTAGCGCCGTCACTCCAAAGTAAGCCAGGACGACGATACCCAGGATGATCCGGTAATAGCCGAAAAACTTAAAATCATTATTCTTGATATATCCCACCAAAAACTTAATGGAATATACGGAAACCACAAACGCTACCGCCATGCCGAAAAGCAGGTAAAACACCTGGATCCCTGTGAAGCTGTAGCCGTTGGCCAGATAGGATACCACCTTTAAAAAGCTGGCTCCGAACATGACCGGGATCCCCAGGAAGAAGGAAAATTCCGCGGCGGCCCCTCTGGAACAGCCTAAAAACATAGCGCCCAGGATCGTCGCTCCGGAACGGGAGGTTCCTGGTATCATAGCCAGCACCTGGAACAGGCCGATGTAAAGAGCGATCTGGAAAGAGATCTGCCCTACCCGCTCCATTTTAAATTTCCGTCCTTCGTTGTAGCGTTCCAGCACGATAAACAGCACGCCGTAAAGGATGAGCATAGCCGCCACCACATAGGCGTTGTCCATCAACACCCGGTCGATCCAGTCGTTTAAAAGAAGGCCGAATACCATAGCCGGGAGGCAGGCCACTACGATCTTCATCCAGAGACGCAGCGTCGCGATCCTCTGGTTGGAACGCTTCCTCCTGTCAAAAGGATTCAGACGCCGGAAATAAATGACCACTACCGCCAGGATCGCCCCAAGCTGTATGACTACGTTAAACATATTTACAAACGCTTCGGACTGCTTCACCTGGATGATCTGATTGACAAGGATCAAATGGCCGGTGCTGCTGATAGGAAGCCATTCGGTAAAGCCTTCCACGATGCCCAGCACCAGGATCTTCAGTAATTCAATAATATCCATCTTTTTCCCTCCTTTACCTGTTAATATTTTCTATCTGCCAGTCAATAGGAGACAGATGGTTCGCCTCCAGATAGGCGTTGGTTTTGCTGAACGGCCTGCTGCCGAAAAATCCCCGGTTCGCTGACAGGGGGCTTGGGTGAGGCGATTCCAGGATCAGATGCTTCGGGTTGGTCAGCATGCTCTTCTTGCTCCTTGCCGGCCCGCCCCACAGGATAAATACCATCGGCCGGTCCTGTTCGTTCAGGATCTTTATGGCCGCATCCGTAAACTCTTCCCAGCCGATCCCCCGGTGAGAATTGGCCTGATGGGCGCGCACCGTAAGCACTGTATTTAAGAGCATAACGCCCTGATCCGCCCATTTTTTCAGGTAGCCGTTGTCAGGGATGTAGCAGCCCAGATCGTCGTGAAGCTCCTGGTAGATGTTCACCAGAGACGGCGGGATATCCACGTCCGGTTTTACGGAAAAGCAAAGGCCGTGAGCCTGGCCGTAATTATGATAGGGATCCTGCCCAAGGATCACTACTTTTACTTTTGATAAGGGGGTGAATGCAAAGGCGTTGAATATATCGTCGGGATCCGGAAAGATCCGCCTTGTCTCGTATTCATGCTTTACTGTCTCGTATAATTTTCTGTAATAAGGTTTCTTAAACTCTGCCTTTAACGGCTCAAGCCAGTCGTTGTCGATCGCTGCCATGTGTCTCTCCTTTTGTCGTCTTGCGCTGTCATGATCTCCTGCAGCCGGCGGCTACAGCCTTACCGATATGCCTCTTCCCCTCAGATATTCTTTCAGCTCGCGGATCTCCAGCTCTTTATAGTGGAACAGGGAGGCGGCCAGAGCCGCGTCTGCCTTTCCTTCTGTCAGGGCATCGTAAAAATGCTCTTTTGTCCCCGCGCCGCCGGAAGCGATCACAGGTACGGATACGTTCTCTGCGATCACAGCGTTCAGTTCATTGTCGTATCCCGCTTTCGTGCCGTCGCAGTCCATGCTGGTAAGAAGGATCTCCCCAGCTCCCAGCCGGTCCGCCTTTATGGCCCACTCCACCGCGTCCAGACCAGTGTCGATCCGTCCGCCGTTTTTATATACGTTCCATCCGCCGCCGTCTTCCCGCCGCCTTGCGTCAATGGCTACCACTACGCACTGCCTGCCGAATTTGTCTGCGGCCTCGCTGATCAGCTCCGGCCTGTTGATGGCGGATGAATTGATAGAGATCTTATCCGCGCCTTCTCTTAAAAGCAGCCGGAAATCTTCTACGGTGCGGATCCCGCCTCCTACGGTAAAGGGGATGAACACCTGCTCCGCCACTCTCCTTACCATATCTACCACTGTATTCCGGTTGTCGGAGGAAGCTGTGATATCCAGAAATACCAGTTCGTCCGCTCCCGCCTGGTCGTAAGCCCTGGCGATCTCCACCGGATCCCCGGCGTCCCTTAAGTTGACAAAATTAACGCCCTTCACTACCCTTCCGTCATGGACGTCCAGGCAGGGAATGATTCTTTTTGTAAACATCTGCTTCCTCCTATGTAAGCTCTACAAAATTTTTTAGGATCCTAAGGCCTACGGCGCTGCTCTTTTCCGGGTGGAACTGGCATGCGAACACATTTCCCCGCTCCACAGCAGCGTGGATATGGGCCGTATATTCCGTCGAAGCGGCCACGATCTCCTCGTCTTCTGCTTTCAGATAATAGGAATGCACGAAATATACATAGGAGCCCTGTCCGATCCCGGCAAACAGCCTCGTTCCTTCCCGGATATCCAGGGAATTCCAGCCCATATGAGGGATCTTATATCCCATCTGATCCGGAAGCCTTAAGATCTTTCCCGGAAGGATGGAAAGCCCCTTCACTCCCGGAGATTCCTCGCTGCTTTCAAAAAGCAGCTGAAGGCCCAGGCATATTCCCAAAAGCGGCGTGCCTTTCCTTACGATCTCATGGATCACATCCACTAGCCCGTACTGCTCCAGCTTTCCCATGGCGTCCCCAAAGGAGCCGACGCCTGGAAGGATCACTTTATCCGCTTTTAAAAGCTCGTCTTTATCCCTGGTGATCACCGGAGTCTCCCCCAATGCTTCCAGAGCCTTTTCTACACTTCTTAAATTGCCGGCATCATAATCGATCAGTCCGATCATACCGTCTCACCGCCTTAACCAGTTTTCTTTTCTTTGTAATCTTACCACAGCCTGGGCGAATCCACAATGAATTTCACCGAATCCGCCTGTATGCCCTCCGCTTTATCTTTCAGTTCTTCGGATATCTGGAAAAACGTTTTATTGACCCTGTAGAATTTCGCCTTGTTGTTAAAATAGGCCGTTTTCTCAAATGGCCACCGGATGATGCCCGGATATTCAAAGCCTGCCCCCAGCTCCAGAACTGTCAGCTTCCTGTTGAGCGTTCCGGAAAGCCACTGTTTATAGGCGTTCCACTGGGGAAGATATCCTTCTTCAATATATTTTCCCGCCCGGACCGTGTTGGGGATCAGCGGCGCGCCGCAATGCGGACAGACGCCGTCCATCTCTTCTGCCTCTGATTCTTCCCATATATCTGCGGTACATGCTTTTTCGCACTGGAACCAGTGATCGTTGCCGCAGGGAGCCACGATCCGTTTCTCATCCAGACTGCTTTCAAAAATTTTCCCATCCGTATTCAGGGTAACGATAAAATAATCCTTTCCGTCTAACAGGCGGGCCAGCGCTTCGTAGCCTTCCTGTATATCCGGCCGTTTATCTCCGTCCCACTCCTCCCCAAGGCCTACCAGGACCTTGTGGATAAAAAGGCTTTTTCCATTCCACTCATCCTTTAAGAGAGCATCCTCTCCGGAGTGGACGATACATTCATTTTCCATAGTTTCTCCTGTCCTTTCGCCGCAGCGCTTCTTAAGCTGTCATGGCAGCAGTTCAGCCATGTATCTTCCCTCCAGCACAGAATGCGCTGGAGGGAAGCCCTGGATGTCCGGCTGAACTGATATGATCTATTTTTCCTCGCACACCTGGAAAATGTAAAACTTCAGGTAATAGGATTCGTCGGCTGCCCAAAGGATCGGATGGTCCGCCGCCTGCGTCCGGTACTCTACCTGGCGCAGCCTTTTATGGCTTCCTGCCGCCGCTTCCCGGATGGTCTTGGCAAACAGCTCCGGATCCATAAAATGGGAGCAGGAACAGGTGGCCAGATAGCCTCCGTCCTTTACCAGCTTCATTCCCCGCAGATTGATCTCCCGGTAGCCTTTTACCGCGTTCTTCACAGACGCCCTGGACTTTGTAAAAGCCGGCGGATCCAGGATGACTACGTCGTACTTCTCTCCGTCTTCTTCCAGCTGCGGGAGCAGGTCGAACACATCAGCGCAGACGAATCTCACCTTGTCAGACAGGCCGTTTAGCTCTGCGTTCTCCCTGGCCTGGGCGATCCCCAGTTCAGAGGCGTCCACGCCCAGCACAGACTCCGCCCCTGCGACGCCTGCGTTTAAGGCGAAGGAACCGGTATGGGTAAAGCAGTCCAGAACCTTTTTCCCTTTGCAGAGGCGCTGCACTGCCAGACGGTTGTACTTCTGATCCAGGAAAAATCCCGTCTTCTGCCCATCCTGTACATCTACAATATATTTCACGCCGTTCTCGACGATCTCTACTTTTGTGTCAAAAGGTTCGCCAATAAATCCCTTATACCGTTCCATGCCTTCCTGCAGCCGGACTTTGGCGTCGCTTCTTTCATAGACGCCCCGTATCCGGATACCGTCCTCTGCCAGGACTTTTTTCAATTTTTCCAGGATCACCGGCTTCCAGCGGTCGATCCCTAACGCCAGGGATTCTACTACCAGCACGTCTGAAAACTTGTCGATCACAATGCCCGGCAAAAAGTCCGCTTCGCCGAAGATCAGGCGGCAGCTTCCGGTATCCACTGTGCTTTTCCGGTATTCCCAGGCGTTCCTCACCCGCATTTCAATAAAATCCTCGTCTACGACGGCGTTTCTTTTCCTGGACATCATACGCACCGTGATCTTTGACTTTGTATTGATAAATCCATGGCCAAGGCAATAGCCGTCAAAATCCTCTACCAGGACCATATCCCCGTTTTCAAAGGCGCCGTCGATCTTATCGATCTCATTGTCGTAGATCCACATGCCTCCGGCCTTTAAGCTCCTGCCTTCGCCTTTTTTGATCCTTACAACTGCTTTTTCCATCTATATCCCTCTCTTAATCTCTGGCCTGCGCAAGCTTTTTCAAAATGCCGATGGACCGCGCCGCTTCCTCGGACGGAACGCCGGAAAACGCTTCAATACTTACGATCCCGTCGTAATGGAGCGAGCGAAGCTTCGCAAAAAATTCCTCATATCGGTCTTCGTGGGAAGGAAGAAGTCCCAGCCTGGCGGTCCCTTCCAGCTGCGCCATATGTACGTGGCCGATCAGAGACGGATCCTGCTCCAGATCCCGCAGGGACTCCCGGTTGATGTCGATATGGTAAAGGTCGCAGACAAGAGCCATATTCTTTTTATTTACCCGTCTTACAAGCTCCGCCCCATGGTTCCAGGACAGACCATAGTTGGCTTCCGTAGGATTTAAGTGTTCCCACAGGATCCGGATCCCGTAGGCTTCTGCCACATCGCAGAAAATGGAAAGAAATTCCGCCGCCTGGGAATTGGAAAGGGGCACGTCGTATCCGTAGGGAAGCCTTCTGCAGGCCGGAGAACCTATGCCGATAGCGCCGATCCCAAGCTTTGCTCCCACTTCGCAGAGCCTTTTTGCGTACTCCCTTGTCTTATCCGCAGAAGCGCCTTCTCCTACGATCGGCACGGAAGCCGGAACAGCAGAATTGAAGCCGCAGCATTTTACCCTGCCTTCCCGGATCGTTTTCGCCATCTCGTCCAGTCTGGACGGCTCATACTCCACTACGTCCCTGCCCGCCAGCTCGATATAATCATATCCTAATTCATCCAGCAATCCATAATTATCAAACGTTGTACAAAAACCAAACTTCATTCCAAATCCTCCTGAAATCTTTATCTTTTTGTCCATAACACTGAAGGTAACTCGCACTAAGCTCGAAAACACCTCGCTAAGTGCTCCTAGTATACCATGTCCACTAAAACTCGTGGAAGACCTTGTTAAGTGGACAGGTATGACTCGCACTAAGCTCGAAAGCACCTCGCTAAGTGCTCCTAGTATACCACAAAACAGGCCTGGCTGAAATAGCATTGCCATAATTTTCCGGCCGCTTACAAATTCTCCGGATTCTCTTTTCCCTCACTGTGACCCCAGATTTTTCTTGCAAGACCAAAGTGTCCTGATTATAATGTTAATATAGTGTTAACAAGCCGAACATTCTCACTACTGACTATAGGAAAAGGATTATTTTATGGATACCCATTATCTTAACTATATTCTTACGATCGCTGAAAAACGCAACATGACAAAGGCCGCCCAGGAGCTTTTTGTCTCCCAGTCCTCTTTAAGCCAGTATCTGTCCAAGCTGGAGCAGGAGCTTGGGACGCCTCTTTTTCTCCGGGCAAAGGGCGAGCTGGTGCCTACTGCTGCCGGAGATCTCTATATCTCGGCGGCAAAGCAGGTGATCTCCATCAAAAATCAGCTTTATAAGGACATATCCGCTCTGGAAAATAAGGGAAATATCACCATCGGCACTACTTCCCAGTTCGGCCTTGGGATCATGGCCCAGGTCATCCCGAAATTCCGTATCGAATATCCGGATTATACCATTGAGATCACAGAATCGTCCAATCAGGCCCTTGTAAAGCTTCTTTTAGACGGGCAGATCGATTTCGGCCTGATGGCCGCCAACCGCATCGACGTTTTTCCGGAAGGGACCGCTGAAGTCCTGCGGGAGGAAGAGCTGTGGCTGGCTGTTCCGGCTTCCCACCCCTTCTGCCAGAACGACCCTCCGGCTACGATCTCCCACCAGGCGATCACTGAATATTTCAGCGAGGATAATTTTATCCTGGCCAAGCCAGGCTCCACCATCCGGAACCTGTCCGACGAGATCTTTCAGACCTACCATTTTTCACCCAGCGCCAGCTGCGAGACAAACAACATTCCTATGGCCCTTAAAATGGCTGCTTCCGGCGCAGGCATCGCCTTTCTGGCGGAATCCTGCATTACCTTAAGCCTGCCCCTCTGCTATTTCCGGCTGGATCCGCCCATGCATCGGCTGAATGTCCTTGCCCGGCGAAAATCCCTGGAGATCGGTCCGGCGGAGGAATGCTTCTGCAGCTATATCCGCAGCCACTTCCACCGGTAGGCTTTGAGATCTGCGAAGGATTTTCCGTAATCCGACAAGACGCTTCACCGGCACGTCTTGCTGGGTACTTCATAACAAGGCCTTATGGAAAAAGCCATATTTACGCTCTTTCCATAAGGCCTTTCTTTTCTGTTCATAGCAATTATTGGCAACCGTTCAGCCGTGTATCTTCTTGCCCGGCTGAAGTGATACAATTATTGTGCTGCATATTTCGTACTTCTTCCCCTGCCTTCAATTCTTACGACGCCTTTTTTGCTCATTTCTTTCAGCAGCTGTGTTGTCTTTGATTTGCCAAATGGGACATACGGAGCAATTTCACTGATCGATTTCAGCATTGTCCTGCTTAAAAGCTTATATATTTTTCTTTCATCTTCCGTTAGATCCAGGTCTTTCTCAAAAACCGGGAGTACGATCTTAATCGTATTTTCCGACACTTCAAAATCCGGCTGTTTCAATTCCCCTTCATAGAGCTGTTTTATCCGTGTAATACCTGTGCCGAATATTTCGACAAATCCCAGCCTGTAAAATACATTTGCCAGATTCCTGTTTCTTAGAACGGAAAGCTTTCCCGATAAATACTCATCCACTGTTATTCCAGACGGCAGTCCTCCCGGAGAAATAATTTCTATTCTGTCGTCAAACATGGAAACTTTTATTTGCGGCTCCACATCCCATGTTCGATGGATCAATGCATTCGCAATTGCCTCTCTGAATGCTGCTTCCGGTATTTTTTCTATTTTTTTCCTGTCGGCGCCCTGTATTTCTTCGTATTGGTAGTAATCTCTGAATATCTCCAGAGTTTTTTCATATACTGTCAAAATGGATATATTGTCAAATGTCGCCCTCTTATGGATCACACTGATGTTTTCACCGAACTTCGCAATATCAATTCCCGGAAAATGGTTTTTATCTGCCAAAATACCAGCCGCATTATTGTATCCAATGGCGCTGTTATATAAGTTCAGCGTTTTCAAAGTATCCTGATTAAAGGTTTCAATCTGGATGCATTCTTTCAATTTTTGACATAAAGTATCAAACGTCAGGTTTTGATCTTTACATGGCAATTCTTCAAATCTGATATTTTTTCCTTCCAGGATCAGTCTTGACAACTCCAGCGTATCAACCTCTATGGTTGCAGTATCATTTCGTTTATATGCCTTTGATTTATATAAATATGGCTTTTGAAGACCGCCTTTTACAGTCAGTTTGATCGTCCTGTCATTATTCTGCAATTCCAGTGTATAATCCGGCTGTGGAGTAATACTGTCGTTAATTTTGTTTTCAATATCCAGGCACGCTTGCTTTACATCTGATAATCCTTTAATTTTTCCATTGTCATCAATGCCAAAAAAAATCTCTCCGCCATCGTAATTCGAAAAGGCGCTTACTGTTTTTAAAAATGTATTTGTAATCGTTTCTTTGAACTCTATTGTCCTTGTTTCACGCATACACCATGCCTCCTTTTCTAATTATATTACTATATTATACGCAGAAACGGTCGAAAAATCAATCGTATTTTTTTACGATTGATTTTTCGACCGTTTTAAACCATTTCAATCTGTAACAGACGGCGCGGCAAAAGCTGTACGTATCGCCGTATTTTAAGCCAGGTTTATTTCAGTCCGGCCTTCCGGATCATCTCATTCAGCTGGCTGCCCTGCTGTTTCCAGAAATTGCTTAAGATCCTCAGTTCCATTCCCACGTTGAAGTGGCGTACGCCAAGGTCTAAATAATACTGTGCGTCTTCTACGCTGTTCATCTCGGCTCTTACGTGGACGCCGTGTTTTTTTGCGGCTTCGAACATCTTAAGTTCTGCTTCCCTGACTCTTTCTTTATTTTCCGCCATATTGAAGCCGGAACTTAAAGCAAAGTCGTTTGGCCCGAACTGCACCATATCGATCCCCGGTACGGAACAGATCTCATCAATGTTGTCTAACGCTTCTTTCTTCTCGACCATGAACACTTTTACGGTCCTGGAAGCCATCCTTGCGTATTCTTCCTGCTTCATGGAGCAGTTATTTCCTACCCATCTGCGGTTTACAAATCCCATTCCGCCTTCAAATTCCGGGCATTCCGGGGTGATCATCTTAATGGTCTTCGCCACGTCCTCAGCGGTTCTGTGATCTGTAAAGAGCACGGCCTGGAAGCCGGAAGCGATCGCTTTCTGAGCCACATAATAACGGTTCTGGTAATCCACTTTGATCATGGTCCCCATATCGTGAACTTCTGCAGCTCTTGCGATATTTTCAAAATCATACTGCCCGTAAGGCGCATACTCTGCCAGGAATTCGATATAATCGTATTCCCCTGTGGCTCCCGCCATTTCTGTCACAGTGGCCCAGGAGGACTGAAGCCTTGTAGCCACCGTAGGCATATTATTGTCCAGCATATATCTTAATTTGTTTTCTTTCATCATTTTTCCATTCTCCTTCTTTTACTGCCGCAGTTTAAGCTGCCGCTTTCTGAGCCTTCATTCTTAAAACCTCTTTCCGGATCGTCATTGCCAGAGTGAAGACGGCGATGATCAGGAATACGCAGCAGATCGGGGATGTGAGGAACGGGATAAAGCTTCCCTGGCTTCTCATCAGGCCTCTGCGCAGGTTGGTTTCCAGGATCGGGCCAAGGATAAAGCCCAGGATCAGCGGAGGCTGCGGATAGTTCAGTTTTTTCATTCCGTAGCCGATGACTCCGAAGACTACCATAGCCGCTACGTCAAATACACGGTTATTCGTTCCAAATGCGCCTACTACGCAGAATACGCATACGATGGGAAGAAGCAGATTTTTCGGTACGGAAAGGATCCGGATAAAGGCGCGGATACCAACGTACTCCACGATCAGCATCATAATGTTGGCTACGATCAGAGCCGCGAAGATACCATATACGAGAACTGCTTCTGAACGGAACAAAAGCGGCCCTGGGGTAATGCCGTGGATCATAAATCCAGCCAGGATCAGCGCTGTTGTGTTGTCTCCAGGAAGGCCCAGAGTCAGAAGAGGAACAAGGGCGCCGCCGGTGCAGGCGTTATTGGATGACTCGGAAGCAACGATACCGTCTACAACGCCAGTTCCGAATTTCTCCGGATACTTGGAGTGGTTCTTTACTACAGAATAGGCGATGATGTTGCAGACGCTGCCTCCAAGTCCGGGAAGGATACCGATACCGGTTCCGATCGCTACGGACACCCAGAAGTTAAAGCCCTGTCCTTTAATATCTTCTCTTGTAAAGCCAAAGCCTTTGATCTTGCAGGCGCGTACCTCCAGGTTCTGTTTCTTGAATTTTTCTTCGATCGCCGTCAGGACTTCCGCCACAGCGAACAGGCCGATCAGCATAGGAAGGATGTTAAAGCCTGCGTTCAGATCCGTGACCCCGAACGTAAAACGGGTCAGACTGGTAATAGGGGCGATCCCCACAAAGGACAATGTCATGCCCAGCATAGCCGCGATGATACCTTTTGCCACAGAATCCGAAGCAAGGCTGGCGATCATGGTCATGGAGAACAGTGCGATGCCAAAATACTCATAAGCGCTGAACTGAAGGGCTACCTTTGCAATAGCTGGTGCAAGGAACATCAGGACGATATAGCTTACAAGTCCGCCGAAGAAGGAGCATACGATACCTACTCCCAATGCTTTCGGCGCTTCGCCTTTCTGGGCCATGGGATAGCCGTCAAATGTGGTTGCCACAGAAGATGCCGTACCTGGCATTTTCAAAAGGATGGCGGAGATCAGTCCTCCGGACGTACCTCCTATATACAGGGAAACAAGAAGAGACAGACCAGCCACCGGCTCCATTCCGAACGTCAGCGGCAGAAACAGCGCGACGCCCATAGTTACGGACAGACCGGGGATCGCTCCCACGATGATCCCCATGATGGTTCCCATAAGCATAAGCAGCATGATCTTAATGTCACATATGGATAAAATACCGGCAATAATTTCAGATGACATAAGCTACCTCCTATAAAATCCCGCCTGGAAGACGGATCCCAAAAACTTCCGTAAATACAACGTCGACGAATACAACGAGAACAACTGTAATGATCCCGTATTTCACTGGCTTAAAGTTTTCCTTCTTTGTCATCAGATAGATCGCCGCGTAAAGGAAAACGATGCTTGTGATAATAAAGCCTACGGACCTGAGCAGAGCGGCATAGGCGATCAGGAAAACAAGCATGATCACAACGCCTTTATAATTTGACTTGTATCCCGGATCTTTTTCCGGCTCCTGGGATTTCGCTTCCTTAGCACCCCGATAGGTGATAAAACAAAATGTAATAAACATGATCACTGATGCGATCTCTGGAAGAAAGCCGGCGCCGATCCATGAGTCTTCCTGCGAAGCGATCTGTATACTCATGAAAAACATTCCGGCGGAAAATATCAGGCCGCATATTCCGCTGACCAGATCTTTATATTTATTCATACTGCGTCCTCCTGTAGTCATTTGACAGCTTTAGAGAGAGGAACCGGCTAAAAAAGCCGGTTCCGTCCTGTTGTGAAGTATCCTTAGTATGGGTTACTGAGCGGCTGTAAACAGATCTTTGTAAGAATTCAGCTGTTCATAAATTTCCTGAGCATATGTAGTCGCTTCTTCCGGATTCATATAAACAGGTGTTAACGCATAGGAATCCTGAGCTGCTTTTACAAACTCTTCGTTGGCAACTGCTTTTTCCATAGCCGCGCTGAAGGTATCCACGATCTCGTCCGGAGTCTCTTTCGGGAATGCTACAAAGAAGAATTTTCCGAATTCCATGTTCAGGCCCTGTTCCTTTGCCGTCGGGATATCGTCAAACAGCGGGTTTCTCTCTGCGGAAAGAAGAGCTAACGGGATAAATTCGCCTGTTGACAGGTAATCCTTTACCAGAGCGTACTCTACGTTGATGATATCTGTGTTATGTCCTGCCAGCGCCGCGATCTTATCTGCGTTGCCGCCGATATCTACAAGATTCAGATCAATTCCCGCTTCTTTTTCCAGAGCCAGACCGATCAGCTGCGGATAGCCGCCTACAGCCATACCAAATTCGATCTTGCCTGGATTTGCCTTGGCCTGCTCGATGAACTCGTCCAGAGTAGAGAATCCGGAATCGTTATGAGTAACCAGGAGAGTGGTATTAGCCTGGAGGCAAACGCCGGCCATCTTAAATTCATCCAGCTGATAATCGATCAGTCCGGAGATCTCTGGAAGCATGGCCTCTGTATGATAGAACAGGCAGGTATATCCGTCTGGATCAGAAGTCCTTACCTGCTCCATGCCGATGGTTCCTGAGGAACCGGAAACATTTACGATCGGGATAGATACGTCCAGCTCCGGCTCCATATACTGCGCCAGGAGTCTGGCGTTGGAGTCTGTGTCTCCGCCTGCGCCTACCGGCACGATCATCTGGACTGCGTCGCTGGGATAAACCTCTTCGCCTTTGCTGCATCCAGTTGCCATCAATGCGGCCATGCTCACTGCAAGGAGCCCTGCTGCTGCTTTCTTCATTGTTTTTTTCATGTTTTTTTCCTCTCTTTCCTCTCTTTTTCTTTTTTGATTGATGTGTTATTTTAACGATTCAGGATCTCTTTCTTCCTGGATTGTTATTTTCGAAATATCTGTACTAACTGAGCTAACTGTTATAACAGTTATTGCAAAAAATAAATAAGAGAAGTTTTTTCTCTTTAACAGCCATCCGGTAAGGGGATAAATAATCCCACCGGACAGCTCTAACGCTTATTTCGTGCCTTCATTCCATGTCGCTTCAATTGCCAGAAGAGAGTCGTTTACGTGGATCCTCATGGCATCCTCGGCGGTCTGAGGATCTCCCTCCTTGATCTTATCTACCAGAAGCCTGTGCCAATATCTGGGATACTGACATCCCGGCGCTCTTGAACCTGTTCCCTTGCACAGGATCCAGAATAGATTGATCTTGCGCAGCGTATCTACCAGAAGAGAATTTCCTGTAAATTCCGTAAGTCTGGTGTGAAAATTCAGGTGCGTATCGCTTGTGTTCAGCACTGTATTTTCATTGTAAGGGACTGTATCCAGTTCTGTCGCTAACGCCCACAGCACTGCTTCCTGCTCTGCTGTCATATGTTCTGAGAGATACCTGGCTGACTGACATTCGATCGCTTCTCTCAGCTGATAGCTCTGGCGGATCTTATCCAGCGTAGGAACCGTAACAAACGACCCCCATTGGGGCTTCGATTCAACCAGCCTGTCATCCTCAAGCCTTTTTAATGCTTCGATGACCGGGATCACGCTGACGCCCGTAGCGTCCGCCATCTTCCTTCGGGAAAGCTTCATTCCCGGCGGGAATTCCCCGTTTAAGATCTTCTGGGAGATGATCCTGTAAGCGACATCGGAGGCTGTCTGAAAACCTGCACCTGCCATCGATGTCTCCCTTTCTCTGTTTAATGTTTTTTCATTATTCTTTTTATTATCCATACCTCTCTGTCTGTAATTACATAGTATAACTGTTATAACAGTTTGTCAACCAATTTCGTTTTTCCGTTAGCATTTTTGCCATTTTCAATAAACTGTATACGATCATTTTGTAAATAATGTCCAAAACATGCTTTCATCATATAAAGGCCTCTGCTTTTAAAAAGGGGCTGATCATCCTTTTCAGGAAGCTGACCAACCCCTTACTGTGTTTTACGGCTTATTTCTTGATCTCCATGCCGACGCGCACCAGACGGAACGCTCTGTCAGCAGCTCCTTTGTAAAGCTCGACTGCGCGGTCCAGCGCCTCTTCAATGTCCATAGCTCCATTGATCGTCGGTATGATACTCTCTACGCCAAATTCAAAGATCTTATCAGCGCCTGTGCCCATACCGCCTACGATAGCGATCGCCGGGATACCGTGGTTCTTACATCTCTGTCCGATGCCGCTTGGAACTTTGCCGAATGCGGACTGCCAGTCGATACGTCCTTCTCCTGTAACTACCATATCAACGCCTTCCAGCAGCTTGTCAAATTCGATCAGATCCAGAACTGTCTCAATGCCGGATTTCATATTAGCATTAAGGAATACCTTAAACGCAGCGCCTAATCCGCCTGCCGCGCCTGTTCCTTCGATCTTGTCCACATCAATGCCTGTTTTCGCCAGGATGATATCTTTGTACTTGATCATGCCTGCTTCCAGGGTATCCAGGATCTCCGGTGTGCCGCCCTTCTGCTTTCCAAAGGTATAGGTAGCTCCGTCCGGGCCTGTAAGAGGATTGGTAACGTCGCACATTACCGTAAACTCTGTTTCCTTTACTGCCGGGTGAAGGCCGCTCATATCAAAATCAGCAACTTTTGTCAGGTCAGATCCAACTCCGGATAATACATTGCCCTCTGCGTCAAAGAACTTCACTCCCAGAGCGCTCATAGCTCCCATGCCGCCGTCGTTGGTAGCGCTTCCGCCGATAGCGATGGAGATCTTTCTGTATCCGCTGTCCAGCGCGTCTTTGATCAGTTCGCCTGTACCATAGGAAGTGGTATTAAGAGGATTTCTCTTATCTGTCGGCACCATAGGAAGTCCGGAAGCCGCAGCCATCTCGATAATAGCGGAATCTCCGTTGAACTCGCCGTATGTAGCTTCTGTCTCTTCCATCAGCGGGCCGTGAACTTTGACCTTCTTGATCGTTCCCTTCGTCACAGCGATAACTGCATCTACAGTTCCCTCGCCGCCGTCCGCCACCGGAACGCCTGCCGTCTCGCAGCCTGGAAAGATCTTCTCCGCTGATTCTGTCAGCAGCTCGATGATCTTTTCTGAAGATAATGTTCCCTTAAAGGAATCTGAAGCAAATAAAAATTTCATAATGCCCTCCAACCTTTCATAATCTCATACATCATTAGTACTATAATACCACAGATTGAGACAGGCGGACAACCAATTTTTCATATTATTTTCTATCCGTTCAGCCGTGCGCTGCAATAAGCTGAAAAAGGCGAGGAAAGCTTGCTTTCACGAGTTCTTTGAAGCTTATTGCAGCATACGGGGAACCTTCCCCGCTTCTTGGGCGCTAAAGCGCCCAAGAAGATTTTCGGCTGAACGGAATCCGCAATAAATCTACTTTTCTCCTATCTCCGCAAAGAACATCTCATAAAAATCATCCTGACCGTCCAGCTTTGGAGAATTTTCTCCGCCGCCGTTGGTGCTGCGCTTCATGGTCGCATAAAACTCTTCTCCCGCTTCGATCAGGTCCATCTCATAGATCTCATATCCCAGTTCCCGGCACAGCCTGCAGAAAGACTCCACCGGATATTTTTCTTTCCTGGTTTCCAGGAAGCGCTGGCGCAGCGCCTCGTCTTTCCTGGCCATATTTTCCAATTCGATCAGCATAGCAGGTATCGTCACACTAACCCCTCCCTCTTTTTTCTGTATCCCATAATACGCAAAGAGGCAACACGTTCCCGGCCGCGCTGCCTCTTTGCTTTGTATACTTTTTCTAAAGCTATTATACGGAGTTTACCTCAAAAATTCAATATAAAATTATGGTTCCACGATCATGGCAAGCTTGTAACGCTGTTTATCATATATCCTGGCGCACAGCTGAACTGTTACGCTTTTCTGATTCCATCTCGTCGATCCTCACCAGATCTCCATTCTCTTTAAACTGCATATCAAACGGCTTCCCTACGATCTGGATCTGCGGATACCTGGCCGCTTCTTCCCAAAGCGCTTCTGATAAAAAAATCCTTCCGATATCCAGTGTATTTTTTATCCATATCATTTTAGGCCTCTCATAATCAATACCCATACATCCATTGATCGCCGTCTGTATTGCTACCCTGTCGTTATCAACTACCATTGGCATCTTCGCGGAATTATAGATTCTGGACGTGATCAGGTTCGGGTAGGTATTCATAAAATCAATGGCATCCCTATATTTTTCCGGAACCACGTCCAGAAGCCCCATGCCGCAGGCATTTCCATGAGTCTCTTCCGTCAGGCGCAGGCCGCAGATCATCTGCTGATGCGCATCTTTTGGAATGCCGTCATGGGTATACCTGGAAATGATCATGGTATCCATACCAGCCCCGCTGATATTTTTCCCTGTTTCCTCTACCAGCAGTACGTCGTAGCTGGGAATAACGATCTTAGGAAAATTCTGATATGCTTTTTTCAGCAGCAGCGGCTCTTTTTCCAAAATTTCCGCTGCCTTTATCACATGGATCTCCGCAGTTTCGTCATAGGCGTTTTCAATCAGGCCCACTCCAAAGAGCACTGGGGTATGTTCCAAAATAAATCTTCCGATCTTCTGGATATTTTCCGACATATTTACCATACCCAGGCTATGGCATAACGCTGCTCCCTTCTGTTTGCCCAGTCCGATAACAGCCATCTTTAACAGGCCGCTTTCAACCGGACCATTAAAAGATGGATGTGGTTTGATCCGGTTGACCAGGACAATGCCGTCGGATTCCAAAGCATATCTGTCCACATATACCGGCAGACCGTCTGGTTCTGTCCTGCCAATGCAGACCGTATCCATAGAGGCCAGGATCGGACAGCCGCAGCTTTCCTCTGTAATGCCAAGAGAAGCCAGAACCTCAGCCTGCCCCTGAGCTGTAGCCCCGCCGTGGCTCCCCATAGCTGGTATGATAAAGGGTTCCCCGCCTTTTTCCCGGATAAAACTGGCAATTTCACTGATAACCAGGGCGATGTTATCGATTCCCCTGCTTCCTGCCGTAATAGCAATGCGGCCGCCCGGCCTGACCGAAGCGCCTGCGCCGGAAAGCTCCAGCCTTTTACGGATTTCGGCTTTCGGATCTTCCACTTTCGGCCTTGGAAATATCTGTCTTGCTTCCACCATTCTGGGAATTTTAATATGGGAAACCAGTTCTGCCAATCTGCTCATAGTCCGTCCTTTCTCCGCTCAGCCGATCTTTCCTACGCCGATCAGATTGCCCTCTTCGTCAAATTTCATTTCTTCCGGTTCTGATTCGATCACAAGGCGCGGATTTTTCTTTGCCTCCTCGTAATACGCTTCTGAAAGCATGATATGTTCTACCTGGAGGCTATTGGCGATGCGGACGATCCGCACGTTGTCTTTATCGATGCCGGTGCAGGTGCGGATGCAGACCTGGATGGCTTCCTTATCATTTTTCATTACCATAGGCACTCTGGCATTTTCTACCACTGTGGACGTGATCAGGTTCGGATAAGTCAGGTCAAAATCCACTTTGTCGAAAAATCTCCTGGTAGTGGCGTGAGCCATTCCCATGCCGCAGCCGCTGTGATGGCTTTCCTTGCTCAGATCCAGGATCGCCACTCTCTGAGACTTCAGTCCGCCGCTTGCGTAAGGCGTGACAAAAGTTCCTGTGATATTGGGATCCATGCCGCTTCCGCTGAAATTCTTTCCGATCACATCGCAGATAAGTACGTCGCATTCCGGCACCACGATACAGGGTAAAAGCTGCTTTGCCTCTTCCAGAAGGGCCGGCTCCCAGTCCTCGATCTCGTCGTGGTTTACCACTGCGATCTTTGCCGTCTCATCGTAGGCGTTTTCCAGGACTGCTACGGCAAAAAGGATATTGACATGCTTTAAGATCGCCCGGCCGAACATGGGCACATATTTTGCCATCTGCCCAAATCCTGCTTCATGGCATACTTCTGCTCCGGCCTGCTTGCCAAGGCCGATGGTCATCATTTTCATAATGCCGCTTTCATACGGGCCTCGGAAGCATGTATGGGGTTTGATCCGGCAGTTGACGATGATGCCGTCCGCTTCTGCGGCGTCCCTTCCGATCAGCACGTCCATCCCTTCTTCATTGACGCCGATCTTTACCACTTCCATGCTGCATTTTACCGGACAGCCCATAGATTCTTCAGTCACCCCATAATTTTTAAGGATCTCCCTCTGCCCTTCTTCCGTGGCTCCGCCGTGGCTTCCCATGGCGGCTACGATAAACGGTTTTCCGCCCTTTTCCTTTACAAAATCCACGATCGTTTTTGTGATCGTCAGGATATTGGCGATCTGGCGGCTCCCTACGGTGATCGCCACGGTCATCCCCGGTTTGATCTGGGAGGCAAATTTTTCTTCATTCATCTTCTCTCCCAGGATCTCCGGGATCTGATCCGCCTCGATCCTGTCCTCCGGAAATATCTGCCTCACCTGAAACATCCGGGGGATCTTCACATTTTCTACCAAGCTCGATACCACGCTCTTCATATTCTGTCCCTTGCCTTTCTTTGCTGTCTGTTACCCGGCAAATGTCTTTCCCTGCAGATGCGGCGGCAGATTTCCGGGTATATTGCCAGAAAAGGCGCTGCTAAAAATAGCAGCGCCTCCTTTGGGTCAATCTTCTGGAGAACTTATGGTCTGCGTCAGCAGACCTTTACATCTTACTGCGCTTCCAGCTCATCAGCGATAGCTTTGATCGTATTGAAAGTTTCTTCTTCTGTCTTCTCTGTATCTGCCGGGCTCTTATAGTTCGGTTCCATCTGGAGATCTGCAAGAGCCTGCTTGCCTTCCTCGCTGTCTAAGATCTGCTTAACCAGGTTGTCGTACCATGTGATAACCTCGTCTGGTGTTTCCTTCGGGAAGTAGAAGGAGAATTCCTGGTTCGGATAGGAGTAGTCGATACCCTGTTCTTTCAGTGTTGGAAGATCCTTTGTGATATCGTATCTCTCTTCTGTCGGAACGCCGATGCAGGTGAAGTCGCCTGTTTCAAGGTAATCCTTGCAGTTTACATACGGGCCAGGCATTAAGTCGATCTGTCCGGAAAGCATAGCTGCGATCTTATCGGATGTAGAACCTGCGTCTACAAGGTCAAGGTCGATGCCTGCAGCTTTCTCGAATCCAAGAAGCTCATAATATGTATAAGCGCCAACCTCTGTACATGCCTTTAACTGGCCAGGAGCAGCCTTTGCAGCCTCGATAAAGGAATCCAGATCCGGATATTTGTCTGTAAAGGTGTAGAACTGCTGTGCCGGCTCAAGAGCGAAGCTTGGTCCGATCTTGAATGCTGTGTAGTTGTAATCTGTAACGCCTGCGATGTTCGCAACGTTTACAAGAGCGTGGCCGTAAAGGCAGGTCATGCCGTCCGGAGCGGACTCCAGAACCTGGTTAGCTGCTACAGAACCAGCGGCGCCATTGGAGTTTACAACGATGAAGTCAACGCCTGTCAGCTCTTTTGCGTACTGTGCGAATACACGTGCGGAAAGGTCTGTGTCTCCGCCTGCTCCTGCAGGTACTACGATAGATACAGTTCCTTCTGGTTTCCAGTCGCTTGCTGCCGCTGCATCGCCGCCCTCTGCTGCGGCTTCGCTTCCGGACTCAGCTGCCGGAGCTGCTGTTGTTTCAGAAGCTGTCTCAGATCCGCCGCAGGCTGCCAGGCTGAGAGCCATGGTTCCTGCCAGAATAGTTGCCAGGATTTTCTTTTTCATAATAATCTCTCCTTTTTGATGAATTTTATATAAAATCTTTATTTTATATCAGTTTGAAATCTCCTTACGTGATCGGCGCCGGATTGAAAATGCACAGATCGTTGCACAGATTATACTGCTCTGCGAAAGGTTTCTTCCTGCCGCTGGCCACGTCGATGATCTCGTTAAACAGCAGTGTTCCGATGTCGGCGATAGTAGCGTCTCCCGTAGCGATCGGGCCTGCGCATACATCGATCAGATCCGGCCACTGTTCCTTCATATCATTTCTGGAACATACTTTGATCACCGGGGCGATCGCAAGGCCGTAAGGCGTTCCGCGTCCTGTCATAAATACCTGAAGTCCGATGCCGGAAGCCAGCTGGCACGGTCCGCAGACAATATCGCTTGCAGGCGTAGCCGCATAGATCAGGCCGTGTTTCGTAGGCTTTTCTCCTGGGGAAAGGACTTCCACGATCGGAGAGGTTCCGGATTTTGCGATGGAACCCATGGCCTTTTCCACGATATTGGCAAGGCCTCCTTTTTTATTGCCGGGAGTCGGGTTGGCGCTGCGGTCTACTTCTCCTTCTTTCAGGTAGTTGTCGTACCACTTCATCTCAGCTGCCAGCTTTTTGCCCACCTCTTCATTGATACAGCGGTGAGCCAGGAGGTAAACTCCGTCCCGGACTTCAGTTACTTCTGAAAACATTACTGTAGCTCCGCCTTTTACCAGCATATCCGCCGCATAGCCTGCGGATGGATTGGCCGTTACGCCGGAGAAGGCGTCGCTTCCGCCGCACTGCATACCGATAAGAAGATCGGATAAAGGAAGAGTCTCCCTCTTTCTCTCGTTTAAGATCTTAAGCTTCTTATCCGCCATTTCCATCAGCGCGTCGATCATAGCCTGAAAGCCCTGTTTTTCCTGAAGGACGATCACGTTCTCCGGGCTGATATCGGCTTCGTCCAGAAGCTTTTCTACTGTAAGCTTCTCACATCCCAGGCTGACTACCATCAGCTGGCCGCCGAAATTCGGATGCTTTGCCAGGTTTCTTAAAGAACGGATGGGAACCACCGCCTCCGGAGCGTTGATAGCAACGCCGCAGCCGTAAGCATGGTTGATCGGCACGATAGCGTCTACGTTGGGATACTTTGGAAGAAGCTCTTTTCTCATCTTCTCAACCGCCACGTTCAGCACGCCGGTCACGCACTGTACTGTGGTGGAAATGCCCAGGATATTCCTGGTCCCTGCCGGGCCGCCCCACGGATTCCGATAGCCTTCCCAGGTCTTTACCGGAGGCTCTGGAAGATCTGTCACGATATTAGTGGCAAATTCCATATTGTCTACATCCGGCGGAGTGGGAAGCTCCAGCATAAACTCATTGATCCAGTCGCCTTTTTTGATCTCTTCCAGGGCATAGCCTAAAACTACGCCGTAGCGGATCACAGGTTCTCCCTTAGGGATATCCTGGAGGGCGATCTTATGAGCCTGTGGGATGTCATGGCGGGCGGTCACGCCCTCCATGACTTCTGTTCCTGCTTTGATCTCGTTTACCGCGATCGCCACATTATCTTCGTCTTTGATCTTTACATATAAAGGAATGCTCATTTTCCCCCTCTTTTCTTTTACGCCGCTTTCTTTTTCTTCAGGTAAGCGCGGTATTCTTTATACATCGTCCATACGAGAACGCCGATAGCGATAAAGAAGAACGCATCGAAGATCGGTCTTTCAAAGAATGCTCCAAAGGACTTGTACTGCATGATGCCTCGTCTTAAGTATGTCTCCAGCATTTCCCCGATCAGGAAGCACAGTACGAACGGGGTCGTCGGCAGGCTGAACTTGTGGTACAGATAGCCGATCACGCCGAATACCAGTACAGACTGTACGTCGAAGATACGGTTGTTGGTAGCGTACGCGCCTACGCAGCACAGTACCAGGATCAGCGGAAGCAGGATGTGCTTCGGCACCTTTAATACCTGTACGAAGCCTTTGATACAGGTCCATTCTACGATCAGCATGATGAACGCGCAGATCATACATGCAGCGAAGATTCCATATACAACGTCCGCATTCTTTACGAACAGCAGCGGGCCTGCGGAAAGTCCGTGGATCAGGAAGCCGCCTAACATCATAGCCGTAACGCCGTCTCCTGGGATACCAAGTACCAGCAGCGGGATCATGGCTCCGCCGATGGTGGCGTTGTTTGCAGACTCAGTAGCTACGATACCGTCCGGGCAGCCTTTACCAAAGCGCTCCGGATATTTGGACATATTTCTCGCTGTTACGTATGCCAGCATACCGGAGGTGGAACCGCCGATACCAGGCAGGATACCGATACCGGTACCGATCAGAGAAGAACGTACGAAGTTCGGCAGATGGTGTACAAATTCCTGCCAGCTGAAGCCAAAGCCTTTTACTTTTTTGACTGCCAGCGTCTCTACCTTGCCGCCCTTCATGCTCTCTGCAGTGATCAGGATATCGGAGATAGCGAAGATACCGATCAGGGTAGGAAGAGTATCAAAACCAGCCATCAGGCTGCTGTTTCCAAAGGTAAATCTTGCAGTACCGTCGATAGGAGCCATGCCGATCAGGGTGAACATCAGTCCCAGCATACCGGCCAGGATACCACGGAGCATATTTCCGGAAGAAAGGATGGCCACCATGGTCAGGGCGAAGAAGCAGATACCGAAGTTCTCCGCCGGCGTGAACTTCAGGGCGATGTCCGCTAAGGACGGCGCGCAGAAGGTCAGGATGATAAAGGAAAATACTGAGCCAAGGAACGAGAACACGATACCAAGTCCCAAAGCTTTCATGGCCTCGCCGTTCTGGGCCATGGGGTAGCCGTCAAAGGTAGTGGCGATAGACGAGGCCGTACCTGGCATGTTCAGCAGGATGGCCGAGATCAGACCGCCGGAGATACCGCCGATGTAAACGGCTACTAATGTGTTCAGGCCCATGGAAGGCGTCATGCTGAAAGTCAGAGGCAGCATGAGCGCTACCGCCATTGAAGCGGACAGGCCTGGGATAGATCCAAATACGATACCGATGGCAACGCCGGCCACCATCATGGCCAGAGACGCCGGTGTACAAACGCTGACGTACGCGTTTCCTAACATTGCTAATGCTTCCATACTTCCACCTCCTATAAGTTGATCGTAAAGATACCTGCCGGCAGCACGATCTTGAACCCGTAACGGAACAGGAAGAATACTACCAGGGTAAATACAACGTTCAGGACAGCCAGTTTGATGATGTCCGCTTTTGTCCTCTTGTCATCCGGGGACAGGACGATCATCTGGGCCATCAGGTAAACCAGCGTGGAAATAAGGAATCCTACCGGCTGGAGGATGAACACGTAGATCAGCACCAGGATGATACTTAAGAGCACGCGCTTGTAATCGCAGTCCGGAATGGAAGCCGGGTCGATCTCAGCGATGCGCAGCTTCATATTTTTTACATTTAAGAATGTCAGGAGCGCTGCCAGGATAAAGCTGACGGCGCCGATACACATAGGCATGAAATCCGGTCCGATCTCCATGACCTTGGACTTTGGCAGCAACTGGGCGCCGATCATGATCGCTGCAGAGAGAGCCATAAAGAACACGCCTACAACGATGTCTCCATACTTTTTGAAGAACATTTCTAGTTTCCCCCTTTTGATTAGTCGTAACCGAACAGGTTACGTTTGATAATTTTCAACTCTTTTACCTTACCACGAACTATGCGAAAAATCTAATTCATTCTTCTAATCGGGGCAATAAGCAATTCTAATTTCCTGATGATACCAGGGTCAAACGGTCGAAATTCCGATGCAAGCTTGCTTGCAAGAGGATTTTCGATCTTGGGGCCCCCAATATCATTCCCACTTCTTATCGTACCAGGCACGGACGCTTCGGATCAAACTTCCATCCTGGGATCAGGTACTGCATTCCCACAGCGTCGTCTCTTCCGCCCAGGCAGTTGTCCAGGTAAAGCTGATGGGCTTTGTGGATCTGGTCCATATCCACTTCGATGCCAAGGCCAGGCTTCTTCGGAACCGCCACGCAGCCGTCTACGATCTGAAGCGGTTCTTTTGTCAGGCGCTCCAGGCCTTCCTGCCAGATCCAGTGGGTATCCAGGGCGTTGTATTCTCCTGGAACTGCGGCGCCTACCTGTGTGAACATAGCCAGGGAGATATCAAAATGGTTGTTGGAATGGGATCCCCATGTATATCCGAAATCATGGCACATCTGAGCTACGCGCACAGATCCGCTCATAGTCCAGAAATGCGGGTCAGCCAGGATGATGTCCACTGCCTGGGACTCCAGGGAATGGCCAACTTCTCTCCAGTCTGTAGCGATCATGTTGGTCGCTGTCGGGAAACCGGTGCGGCGTCTGAATTCGCTCATGATCTCTCTTCCGGAGTAAACGCCTTCAGCTCCGCAGGGATCTTCGCAATATGTAAGAATGCCCTTCATGCCCTTTACGTACTCGATGGCATCCTTTAACAGCCAGCCTCCGTTCGGGTCCAGGTCGATCCTGGCATCCGGAAATTCTTTCTTTAACGCGCGGATCACATCCATCTCTTCATTTCCCGGAAGGACGCCGCCCTTCAGCTTGAAGTCCTGGAAACCGTATTTTTCTTTTGTCGCTTTTGCGAAAGCCACGATCTTGTCTGCTGTCAGAGCTTCCTCGTGACGAATCCTGTACCATTCGCAGTCGGAATCCGGTTCGGAATCATATGGGAGGTCTGTCTTGTTCCTGTCCCCCACAAAGAACAAGTAGCCTAACATCCTTACCTTGTCTCTCTGCTGTCCGTCTCCTAAAAGCTCGCAGACCGGCACCTCCAGATATTTTCCAAGTAGATCCAGACACGGCGCTTCGATAGCGGTGATCACATGGACTCCTGTACGCAGGTCAAAAGTCTGGTTTCCTCTCACGTCCTCTTCGCCCTTGCTGTCCAGATACTTTTTCACCTTTAACAGCGTGCTCTTATACTCGCTGACCTTTGTTCCTTCTACTAACGGGATACATTCTTCCAGAGCTTTTGTGATCTTCTGACCTCCTGGAACTTCTCCTACTCCCAGTTCCCCGTTGTCTGCGTGAAGGATCACTACGTTTCTTGTAAAGTAGGGTGCATGGGCTCCGCTCAAGTTCAGTTCCATGCAATCCTTGCCCGCTACTGGATAAACTTCCATTTTTGTGATAATCGGTGACATATTGTGCTCCTTTCCCAAGCTGAAAGCTGTCATATTTCTGCACAACTCTCTTGATTTTTCTTGATATTATTGTATAAAATAAATATATCTTAGTCAAATTAATTAATTTGTGTTATTTACTTAGTAAAACTTATTTACAAAATTTTAACAGCGCAAAGAAGGAGGCTCCTATGGATCTGAAACAATTGGAATATATCGTAAAGATCGCAGAAGAAAACAGCATAACAAAGGCTGCGGAACAGCTTTACATCACCCAGTCTGCTTTGAACCAGCAGCTTTTAAAGCTGGAAAACGAACTTGGCACGCAGCTTTTCCACCGTTCCAAAAACGACTTCCGTCTTACGGAAGCCGGCAATATCTACGTTTCCTACGCAAAAAGGATCATTCAGCTCAAGCATGAAGCTTACGGGATCTTAAACGACCTGGCAAACAACAAGACCGGTCATCTCCGGATCGGTCTGACCCCTGAACGCGGGCTGCAGATGTTCGTGGCCGTTTATCCCAAATTTTATAAATGGTATCCGAAACTTACTATCGAACCCCTGGAAATAAGCGTAAAAAAACAGGTATCCATGATCTCCAATGGATACCTGGACCTTGGTTTTGTCACCCTTCACAAAAGAGAAAAAGAAGGGTACGAATACGTCCATATCAAAGATGAAGAATTGTTTTTAGCGGTTCCCAGCTCTCATCCCCTCGCCCGTCAGGCAAACGCTCCTGGAGAGCCTCCGGCTGAGATGGACCTGGAATATTTCAAGCATGAGCGCTTTGCGCTGATGTTTAAGGAATCCACCATGCGCGAGGTGATCGACGAGCTTTTCCGCGAAGCCGGTTTCCTTCCCGATATCCTCTTTGAAAGCTCCAGCAACCATACCCTTCACACTATGGTAAAAAATAATCTCTGCTGCACGATCCTGCCGGAGATCTACGCGGTGGAGGACGACAAAGTCGCTTATTTCCGCCTCCCCTCCCGCCCGGTCTGGGAGATATGCGCCGTATACAAAAAAGGTTCTTATCTGACAAAGGCAGGAAAAGATTTTATCAATATGGCTTCTCTTTTCTGGAATTCTCCGGAAGGAAGCCACTGCTGAAAAAAGCGCCTATTTTGATCGGTTTCTTATATATTCGATGACTCCCCGCGCCGACCGTTCCTCCGCCGGGATCGTAAGAAAAGGCTCGTGGATATCCGGGAGATAGTGGGCGTCGGAATTGCTGATGATCCTGCAGGTTTCCAGATATGGCTCTTTTGCCTTCAGCCTGTGCAGGTTCTTCAAATCGAAGATCTCCGCTGTTCCGAACCGGCTGTCCGGCGGAATGAATCCCAGGTTATTGATCAGGCTGTTGGCGCTTTTATCAATATGGGCCGGGAACATGACTCCGCCGTAGGAAGCCGTAAACTCCCACAGGTCGTCGAAGGAAATACTGCAGGCGTTGATCAGGAGCTTATCTATAACGCCGCATTTTTCGTCCTGAGTATTATAGATCTCCTGTTTTCCGAAAATATCTTCCCTGTTTTTTATATCCGGAAGCCTGTCGTAGACATATCGGTCAAATTCCATGGCAGGCTCCAGATCCGGGAACAGGCAGACGGCGTGAACCTCCTCGCTGGTACAGATCTCCATGCCGGGGATCGCCAGAAGGCCGTATTCTTTCGCCGCCGCCAGGACCGCCGGACAGTTTTTGCACGTATTGTGATCCGTTACCGCTATCACAGCCAGTCCCTTGATCATAGCCATGCCTGCGATATTGGCAGGGGTCATGTCGTCGTCCCCGCAGGGGGAGGCGCAGGAATGGATGTGGAGGTCATAATAAAGATTTTCCATCTTTCACCCCTTACAACCGTTCAGCCGTATATCTTCCCTCCAGCACAGAATGTGCTGGAGGGAAGCCTGGGATGTCATCCCTATGCCAGGATATATGGTAAATCGCTTTTACAAGCAAGCTTGTAACGCTCTTTATCATATATCCTGGCGCACGGCTGAACTGTTCTTCATATAATCGTGTATCTTCAGAGCCGCTTCAAATACCGGCTCTTCTGTTTCCATCACGCAGATCCCCTGAAGCTTTGCCTTATTGAGAGCCGCCTCGTCCAGCTTCGCGCCTTCCGCCATGACCACGCAGGCTGCATCCGCAAGGGATGCCACCGCCAGGGTGTTCATATTGGCCATAACGGTCACCCAGGCGCAGCCCGCCGGCGCCCTTCCCATAGCAATGCTCAGAAGATCGCAGCAAAATACAGCCTGGATCTGCCTGTCCATCTCCCCGCCTTCGCTCGCCAGGGAAAATATACCCTTATCCGCCAGTTCCTGAACTGTCATAGCTTACTCCTTTCCATCCTCGTCCAGCTTCGCCATATCTGCGGAAAGCTTCTGTATATATCTCTGCAGAAGGCGCAGAGTCTCCTTCTCTCCCCGTTTTCCTTCCGCCATATCTTCCGCCAGAGTGGAGGCTTCCACAGAAAGCTTGTGAAGGCTGTCCTTTAACTGGTAAACGCAGTCTTCTTCCCTGGCTTCGCCGCGGACAATATCCTCTGCCAGGGCTTTACAGGTAGGCGCTCCGCAGGACCCACAGTCCAGACCGGGGAGCTTCCTTACCAGACGTTCCACCTGGTTCAGCCGCGCAAGGCTCTCCATCATCGTCGCTCCAAGGCTGAATACCGGCTCGTACACCACGTCCGAGGTCCAGTGGACAAACTGCTCCGCCTTTTCCTCTTCCATATGGCTCCTTGCGACCGGCATATATTTTCTCAGACGTTTCAGCTTGACTGCGGAAACGTAAGGATTCTCCACAGTAAGGACCCCGCCGACGCAGCCGCCGCTGCAGGCGTTCAGCTCCACGAACTGCAGCTGGGAGAACTTCTGATCCTCCAGATCCTCCAGCACGCGGATCACGTTTTCAATGCCGTCGGCAGCCAGGTAGCTCTCCGTAAAAAGTCCGCCCGCCTCGCCGCCGGTCCTGCCCCAGCTTACGCCTATCTTTCCGCAGGTGCCGATTTCCTCCGGCTCTTCTCCTACTGCTTTCATATAAGAAAGCAGGTGAGGGTAAATATCCTTGATCGCCATCACACAGTCGATCTCGCTCTTTTCCGTACCCAATGGGGCCTTTGCATAGGTCACTTTTGACGGGCACGGAGAAATAAAGCAGATGCCGATCTTCTCTCTTGGCAGGCCTGTCTTTTCCATCGCCCTCTGCAGCGCCAGAGAGGCGGCCACCTCTACCGGCGGGTTCAGCGGAAGCAGATGGGGGATCAGGTTCGGGAAACGGACCCGGATCAGGCGCACCACAGACGGGCATGCCGTACTGATCAGCGGCAGATCCTCCTCATGGGTGGATATGTATTCCCTGGTCGCCTCAGATACCAGCTCCGCCGCCGCTCCCACCTCAAAAACGTCGTCAAATCCCATTAATCTCAACGCGTTCAGGACAATGTTCACATCGTCCAGATTATTAAACTGGCTGTAGAGGGACGGCGCCGGAAGAGCCACCGTATACTCGTACCGCCTGATAGCATCCAGCTTGTCATACGCCGCCTGCTTGGCATGGTATGGACAGACGCGGATGCACTCTCCGCAGTCAATGCAGAATTTTTTATTGATCCTGGCCTTTCCTCCCCTCACCCGGATCGCCTGGGTGGGACAGCGCTTGATGCAGTTTATGCATCCCCGGCACAGATCTTCGTCCAAATGTACAGAATGATAAAATTTATCCACTACACGTTCACCACCATCGTAATCGTCGTACCGACTCCTAATTCCGTCTCTATCTTCATATCGTCCGAATATTTTTTCATATTCGGCAGCCCCATCCCGGCGCCAAACCCCAGCGCCCGCACTGCGTCCGGCGCGGTGGAATATCCAGCCTGCATAGCCAGGTCGATATCCGGTATGCCGGGCCCCTGGTCCGCCAGGATCATGGTTATCGCCTCAGGAGTGATCGTCACCGTGATCTTTCCGCCTTTTGCATGGATGACCATATTGATCTCCCCTTCATACATGGCGATCGCCACCTTCCGCACTGCCTCCGGACTCACTCCCAGCTGTTTCAGCTTGCTTTTTACATCGCTGCTGGCTTCCCCTGCCCTCGTAAAATCATCAGGAGAAATCTCATATTCCAGAACGATCTGATCATCCATATCCCGTCTCACCTCAATCCTGCTTCGTAGAGCAGACCGCAGGTCTTGAACATGGAAAACGCTGTGGAAAGGATCACCATATCCTTTTCACCAGCCATCCTGCACATCTGCTCATCCGGTTTTTTGCCCCGCACAAAAATAATACAGGCCATATCCAACATCTCCGCTGTCCTGATCACCTGGGGGTTGCATAAGCCTGTCACCAATACGCTGTGATCCTCCGCAAAGGCCAGCACGTCGCTCATCATATCCGAACTGTACACGCTTCCAGCCTTTCCGCAAAGATGCTCTTTCCCCATAAGCACTTCCGCCCCAAGCACCTTCTGAATATCCTCTACCGTCATACTTTCATGACTCTCCCTTCTTCAAATTATCACTTGAACCGTATACTATCAGGATATCATTTCATCTGGTAATTATCAACAGAAAGAAATTGCTTTTTTTGCTCTAAATTGTGCTTTTTCTGGTGTAAATTTTTATTTTTCTAGCATTTTATATGGAGTTATGCTAAAATGTTTCTTGTATGTTGCATAAGTCTTATTAAAATTAAAGTAACAATGTTAAGGAGGTTTTTTAAACATGGCTTCGAAAGCACAAAGCGTTCCTTTCCAGGGAACAAAAGAACAGGAAGCTGCCCTGAAAGAAACCATCGCCAGCCTCAAAGATACAAAAGGCTGTCTGATGCCTATCATGCAGAAAGCCCAGGAGATCTACGGCTATCTTCCGATTGAAGTTCAGACCATGATCTCTGATGAGACAGGGATCCCCCTGGAAAAAATTTACGGAGTCTCTACATTTTACGCGCAGTTCGCCCTTCAGCCAAAGGGACGTTACCAGATTTCCGTCTGTCTTGGAACCGCGTGTTATGTAAAGGGATCCGGCGAGATATTCAAGAAACTGGAAGAGATCTTAGGGATCACCAACGGACAGTGTACTCCTGACGGGAAATTCTCCCTGGATTCCTGCCGCTGCGTAGGCGCCTGCGGACTGGCTCCGGTCATGATGATCAACGACGAGGTTTACGGACGTCTGACTCCTGATCAGATCCCCGGCATCCTTGCAAAATACTGATCCTCTATGCTGCCGGAAATTTCTTTAAATATATTGGATGTGGCAGAAAATTCCACCAGGGCGAAAGCCACCCTCGTTTCCATACTGGTAGAGGCCGATACCGCAGGGGACCTTTTGAAAGTCGTCATCGGCGACAATGGCTGCGGTATGACGAAAGAACAGATCGATCATGTAACGGATCCGTTTTTCACCACAAGGACCACCCGCAAGGTGGGGCTGGGCGTTCCGTTTTTCAAGTACGCTGCGGAAAGCACTGGGGGAAGTTTTTCGATCGAATCCCAGCCGGGAACCGGAACCACCGTGACCGCTGTCTTCGTCCTTTCTCATATAGACCGGATGCCTTTGGGAGATATCTCTTCCACCATACATACTCTGATCGTTTACCATCCGGATACAGATTTTTGTTACACCTACCGCTACAATGGACGGGAGTTTACCCTGGACACCAGGCAGTTCAGGGAGATCCTTGGGGACGTGCCCTTTGATACGCCGGAAGTTTCCGCCTACATCATGGATTATCTTACAGAAAACAAAACAGACACTGACAACGGGGCAGTATACTGATCTGCCCGGAATAAGGAGGCATTATGAAATCTCTTGAAGAGCTGAAAGCAATCCGCGAAAAGATGCAGAACCAGGTAAGCATGCGCGCGGAAGACCATACCCATACAAGGGTTGTCGTAGGCATGGCCACCTGCGGGATCGCCGCCGGAGCAAGGCCGGTCCTTACCACCCTTTCCAATCTGGTACAGGAAAAAGGACTTACCGACCATATCTCAGTGACGCAGACCGGCTGCATCGGCCTCTGCCAGTATGAGCCGATCGTGGAAGTCATTGAGCCCGGAAAGCCCAAGATCACCTATATCAAGATGAATCCGGCCAAGGCCGCAGAAATCGTAGATAAGCATCTGATCGGCGGCCATGTGGTTGACGAATATACCATGGCCGCAGCAGACATTAAATAAGGAGGATTTGCCAATGTATCGTTCACACGTATTAGTCTGCGGCGGAACTGGATGTACTTCCTCCGGAAGCCATAAGATTATCGACACGCTGAAAGAAGAACTGAAGAAACAGGGCCTGGAAGAGGAAGTTTCCGTGGTTCAGACCGGCTGCCACGGCCTTTGCGCTCTTGGTCCGATCATGATCATCTACCCGGACGCCACCTTTTATTCCATGGTACAGCCGGAGGATATCCCGGAGATCGTTACTGAGCATCTTTTAAAGGGACGTCCGGTAAAACGCCTTTTATACCAGGAGACAGTTACTCCTGTAGGAGTAAAATCCCTGGCTGACACCAATTTCTATAAAAAACAGCATCGTATCGCTTTAAGAAACTGCGGTATCATCAATCCGGAAGTGATCGAAGAATATATCGGTACCGGCGGATACGCCGCTCTTGGAAAAGTCCTTACAGAGATGACTCCGGACGACGTGATCCAGTGCCTGATGGACAGCGGCCTGCGCGGAAGAGGCGGCGGCGGCTTCCCTACCGGTTTAAAATGGAAGCTGGCCAAAGGCAACGACGCTGACCAGAAGTACGTCTGTTGCAACGCCGACGAGGGCGACCCAGGGGCGTTCATGGACCGTTCCATCCTGGAAGGCGATCCTCACGCAGTTCTGGAAGCTATGGCCATCGCCGGCTATGCCATCGGCGCAAACCAGGGTTATATCTATGTCCGCGCGGAATATCCTATCGCTGTAAAGCGTCTTGAGATCGCCATCAAGCAGGCCAGAGAGATGGAGCTTCTTGGAAAAGACATCTTTGGCACCGGTTTTGACTTTGACATCGACCTGCGCCTCGGCGCCGGAGCTTTCGTCTGCGGCGAAGAGACTGCCCTTATGACATCTATCGAAGGAAACCGCGGCGAGCCAAGGCCAAGACCTCCGTATCCGGCTCAGAAAGGCCTCTTCGGAAAGCCAACTATTTTAAATAATGTAGAAACTTACGCCAATATCCCGCAGATCATCTTAAACGGACCGGAATGGTTCGCTTCCATGGGTACGGAAAAGTCCAAAGGAACCAAGGTATTCGCCCTGGGCGGCAAGATCCACAACACCGGCCTGGTAGAGATCCCTATGGGAACCACCCTTCGCGAAGTTATTGAAGAGATCGGCGGCGGCATTCCTAACGGCAAGAAGTTCAAAGCCGCCCAGACCGGCGGTCCGTCCGGCGGCTGTATCCCGGCAGAGCACTTCGACGTACCTATCGACTATGACAACCTGATCGCTATCGGCTCCATGATGGGTTCCGGCGGTCTGATCGTTATGGACGAAGACGACTGTATGGTAGATATCGCCAAGTTCTTCCTGGAATTTACCGTAGAAGAATCCTGCGGCAAATGTACCTCCTGCCGTATCGGTACAAAACGTATGCTGGAGCTTCTGACAAAGATCACCAAGGGACAGGCTACCATGGAAGACTTAGACAAGCTGGAAGAGCTGTGCTATTACGTAAAAGCCAACTCCGCATGCGCGCTTGGCCAGACCGCTCCAAACCCGGTACTCTCCACCCTCCGTTATTTCCGTCCGGAATACGAGGCTCATATTAAAGAGAAACGCTGTCCTGCAGGCGTATGTAAGGCCCTTCTTTCCTTCCATATCGATCCGGATAAATGTAAGGGATGTACGCTCTGCGCACGCAACTGTCCGAATAACGCCATCATGGGCACCGTCCGCGCTCCTCACGTCATCGACCAGGAGAAATGTATCAAGTGCGGCGCCTGCATGGAAAAATGTAAATTCGGCGCGATCTACAAACAGTAATG
Source organism: Candidatus Lachnoclostridium stercoravium (assembly GCA_019118365.1). Taxonomy (GTDB): domain Bacteria; phylum Bacillota; class Clostridia; order Lachnospirales; family Lachnospiraceae; genus Lachnoclostridium_A; species Lachnoclostridium_A stercoravium. The sequence continues at coordinate 110,631 of DWZA01000109.1, forward strand.
GAGGAGAACCAATATGGAGAATGTTACAGTTAAAATCAACGGCTTAGAAGTCAGCGCTCCTGCCGGCTCCACCATTCTGGAGGCTGCCAGGCTCGCAGGCGTTGAGATACCTACTTTATGTTATTTAAAGGAGATCAATGAGATCGGCGCATGCCGTATGTGTATCGTTGAAGTAAAGGGAGCCAGAGGGCTTGTGGCCTCCTGCGTATATCCTGTAAGCGACGGCATGGAAGTATGGACCAACACGCCAAAGATCATCGAATCCAGAAAAAAGACCCTTCAGCTGCTCCTTTCCAACCATGACAGGAAATGTCTTTCCTGCGTCCGCAGCGGCAACTGCGAGCTGCAGAAGCTGTGTAAGGAACTGGGCGTGGAGGATGAAGATTATTACGACGGCGAGCGCACCCCGTCCGAGATCGACGACAGCGCCGCCCACATGATCCGCGACAACAGTAAATGTATCCTCTGCCGCCGCTGCAGCGCAGTCTGTGAGAAGGTACAGGGGATCGGCGTGATCGGACCGAACAAGAGAGGTTTCGCTACATTTATCGGCTCTGCTTTCGACATGGGACTTGGCGAGACAAGCTGCGTTTCCTGCGGCCAGTGTATCGCAGTATGTCCTACCGGCGCTCTGTCTGAGAAAGACTGCACTGACGATGTTCTGGCAGCGATCGCGGATCCGTCCAAGCATGTGATCGTACAGACCGCTCCTTCTGTCCGCGCCGCTTTAGGCGAAGAATTCGGCTATCCTATCGGAACCAACGTAGAAGGCAAGATGGTAGCTGCTTTAAGGCGCATCGGCTTTGATAAAGTATTCGACACAGATTTCGCGGCTGACTTGACGATCATGGAGGAAGCCCACGAATTCCTGGAAAGAGTAAAGAACGGCGGCGTGCTGCCTCTGATCACTTCCTGCTCCCCAGGATGGATCAAATACTGCGAGCACTACTTCCCGGATATGACAGAGAACCTGTCTTCCTGCAAGTCTCCGCAGCAGATGTTCGGCGCCATCGCCAAATCCTACTATGCGGAAAAAGCCGGTATCGACGCAAAGGATATCGTATCCGTCAGCGTTATGCCATGTACTGCCAAAAAGTTTGAGATCGGCCGTGACGACCAGGCTGCCAACGGCGTTCCGGACGTAGATTACGCTATGACTACAAGGGAACTGGCCCGCCTGATCCGCAAGTGCGGCTTAAAGTTCAATCTGCTGCCAGATGAAGAATTCGATGCTCCTTTAGGTTTAAGTACCGGAGCCGCCACCATCTTCGGAGCTACCGGCGGCGTTATGGAAGCAGCCCTGCGTACTGCTGTTGAGACTCTTACCGGCGAGGAGCTGGAGAGCGTAGATTTTAAAGAAGTCCGCGGCACAGCAGGCATCAAGGAAGCCACCTACCACGTTGCCGGAATGGATGTAAACGTAGCCGTTGCATCAGGCCTTGGCAATGCAAGAGAGCTTCTTAACCGCGTTAAATCCGGCGAAGCGAATTATCACTTCATCGAGATCATGGGCTGTCCAGGAGGCTGCGTAAATGGCGGCGGCCAGCCGCAGCAGCCGGGATATGTGCGCAATACCACAGATATCCGCGCTCTGAGAGCCAAAGTTCTTTATGACGACGACGCGGCAGACAAGATCCGCAAGTCCCATGAGAACCCGGCGATCAAAGAACTGTACGCCACATATCTGGGCGAACCGGGAAGCGAGAAGGCGCACCACCTGCTCCATACCACATATGTAAAGAGAAAGATCAACGGATAAACCATATTAAATGGGGCCATCGCACTAAGTGCGATGGCCCCTCTTATCTTTTACTCATTAAATACTGTATTTCTTTCCTATACTCTGGTTGTTTTAAATCATGCCGCCTGTCCGGCTTTTTTCTTCCTGCTTTCTTTCAGCTCGCTCCGGATGGATAAAAGCACCATGACCGCCGTCAGTATGAAAAATACCAGAGCGATGGGGGAAGCCAGGATCGGTCCCATGGAGCCTTCGCTCCTCATAAGGGATCGTCTGACATTTTCCTCCAGGAGGGGAGCCAGGATGAATCCGACTACCATAGGCGCCAGGGGATATTTATACTTCTTCAGTACATATCCGATCAGTCCGAAGATGACCATAACAAGGATGTCAAATACCCGGTTGTTTGCGGAGAAGGAACCGACGAAGCAGCAGGCGATGACTACCGGAAGGAGGTAGGAGCCTGGTATGCTGAGGACTCTCGCGAACAGGGACAGTCCCATAAATTCCGATACCATCATCACCAGGTTGGCGATCATAAAGGCTGCAAACAGGGTGTATACCAGATCCGCGCTTGTCTTAAAAAGTAATGGTCCAGGCGTAATGCTGTGGATCTGGAAACCAGCCAGGATCATGGATGTGGCGTTGTCTCCAGGAATGCCCAGAGTCAGCAGTACGATCAGCGCGCCGCCGATAGTGGCGTTATTGGCTGTTTCCGAAGCTACGACTCCATCCAGGATACCTGTGCCGAATTTTTCCGGATATTTGGAACGTTTCTTGCAGAATGCGTAAGCCATAAGGTTTGATACGTTTCCGCCGATACCTGGAAGTATGCCGATCACCAGTCCGATGACTGCCGCCGGTACGGCGTTTCTCAGCTGATAGACAAATTCCTTCAGGGACAGGCCCATTCCTTTGATCTTTGTATACGGCACTTTCTGCGTCGCCGACGCTCCCTTTTCCGCTGTTTCGATGATCTGCGATACGGCGAAGGTTCCGATCAGAAGAGGCACCAGATTGAATCCTGCGGAAAGCTCCTGGATCCCGCCGGTATATCTCATATAAGAGCTCAGCCGGTCAATGCCTACGAAGGAAAGAGCGATCCCCAGGCAGCATGACAGCAGGCCTTTGTTGATATTTCCCGCCGACAGGCCGGAAACTGTAGTCAGGGCGAACAGGATCACTGCAAAATACTCGTAAGGTCCGAATTTCAAAGCCACCCCTGCGATCACCGGTCCCAGATAAGTGAGCACCAGCGCTCCGAAAGTCCCGCCGACAAAGGAGAACAGGATCGCAGTGCCGAGGGCTTTGCCCGCCTCGCCATTTCTAGCCATTGGATATCCGTCAAAACATGTGGCGATGGAGGACGGCGTGCCTGGGATCCCCAGCAGCACGGCTGAGATCAGGCCGCCGGAAAGACCGCCTACGTAAATGGCGATCAGGAAGGAAATTCCGTTCACTGGTTCCATGGTAAATGTCATTGGAAGGAACAGCGCCAGCGCTGTAAATGCCGAAAGGCCTGGGATCGCGCCGAACACGATCCCCCCGACTACGCCTCCTACGATCAACGCCAGCGTGACCGGGTCAAATACGGATATAAATCCCTGGATCAATTGCATGCTGTCCCCTCCTTAACCTAAGATTCCTGTTGGCAGGAATATACTGAATGCATAGTAAAATAAGTAATAGATAAATACCGGCGTCAGGACGGAAACAAGCCCTGTCACCACAAGGGTCTTCTTGCTTTTTAAAGCTTCCTTTGACAGAAGCAGGCTGATCTGGCAGAACAGATATAGGGCTGTCATTATGATAAAGCCTATCGCGTCTACAAGGACCGCATAGAGGAACAGGATCGCCAGGGTAGCCACCGCGTTTATGGCAAGCTTTTCTGTCTTTCCTTCTTTTTCTCCCTCTGCTTCTGCTTTTTCCTCATCCGGCGTTTTCTTCCATGCCATCGCGATCTGCACGACAGCCAGGATCGCTGTGAAAATGGCGATCGTCCGCGGGAAAAACTGGGGTCCCATAACGTCCGCCGTAGTGAGGACGATGGAGAACGATCCCGCGTACAGCGCTATGGCAAAAACCAGGAAAAATATCCCGGAAGCTATGTTCTTTTTCCGTTCGCTCATTTTTTACTCCCTCATTTCTATTTTGTCCCTGATGCTAAGAATTCTTCTGTGTAAGGAACAAGGGTATCCTCATAAAACTGATTTGCATACTCCTGAGCCTCTTCCTTCGCAATGTAGTCCACAGTCAGATAATTGGCCTCCATTGTAGCGATAAATTCCGGATCCTGGGTCACTTTCTCTAAGCCGTCGGAAAGGATGTCCACGATCTCGTCCGGAGTGTCAGGATGTACTCCCAGCCAGAACCATTTGCTGCAGTCGATATCTTTCAGGCCGTATTCCGAAGGCATAGGCACGTCTGGAAGGAGCTCGTTCTTCTCTGCTCCCAGCAGGCACAGAGCCTGGAATTCTCCAGTTGCAAAGTAGTCTTTTGCCAGAGCGTAAGCCAGCACGGCTGTATCTGTCTGCTGTCCTAAAAGGGCCGTCATCTTCGCCGAGTTATTTCCAACGTCCATCATCTTAAATTCCGCGCCCCACTCTTTGTTCATGGCGATGCCGTAGATCTGGTTGGCTGCGCCGATCTTCATGGCATATTCGATGGTGTTGGGGGCTGCTTTCGTCTTCTCCACAACGTCCGCGATGCTCTCGTAGCCGGAAGCTGAATTGGCCACAAGCACCGTCGTATTGTCAAACAGCGGGATTCCTACGGTCTTGAAGCTGTCAATGCATACGTCTGTGGTTCCCATCATTTTCGGTATGTAGGCGTCCAGTCCGTTGATCACCATGGTATATCCGTCCGGTTCGCCGTCAAGCACCTGCTGCATGCCTAAGATCGTCGCTCCGCCGTCCACATTGGTAACGATCACGTTCACACCCAGATATTTGGATAAATACTGGGCGATTACTCTTGTATTGTAATCCGTATCGCCTCCGGCCTTTACCGGGCAGATGATCTGGATCGGTTTTTTCGGGAAATCCGCGTTTCCTACAGTCTCCGTTTCGCCTGCGTCCTCTCCTGTCCCCTGGCTTTCTGTGCTCTGAGCCGCTTCCTTTGCCGTAGTCTCAGCCGGCTCCGCCTTCTTCTGGCACCCCGCTGCTGCTATCATCACTGCTGCCGTACATAAAAGTATTGCTGTCCTCTTCTTCATGTTTCTCCTTCTCCTTTCCTTTTTTACCTCTGCGGATATGACTCGCGGAACTTGTTGACCTGGTCTAAAGCGATCTTTCCAAGAGTTGTGGTATCAGACATCATGACTACCAGGCTGTAGCCTTTCTCATACAGCTTTTTCGCCTGTTCGAAGTCTCCTGCTACTGTAGCAAGAAATTTGTCCGATGGCAAGACTGCTTCTTCTACTTTCCGGATCGCCTCCTGCACTTCCTCTGCCTGAGGATTACAGAAATAGCCGAAAGAAGTGGCAAGGTCCATAGGGCCGATGAAAATGCCGTCCAGTCCGTTGGTCTGTACGATCTCTTCAATATTGTCCACGGCTGTCTTTGTCTCTACGGCGATCATAACGTCGATCTGCTCGTTGGCATATTCCAGATAATTTCTCTTGTCCATTCCATAGCCGCCTGCGCGGGGGCTTGGAGCGATCCCCCGGATCCCCTCCAGCGGATATTTGCACGCGCTTACCGCCTGCCTTGCTTCCTGCGCAGTGTTAACATATGGTATCAACAATCCGTTTAAACCTGTGTCCAGCATTTTCTTGATCGTTACAAAATCATTCCAGGGCGCCCTGGCAAAAGGCACCACGTCATATCTGGCGATGGCCTGAAGCTGGCTGATCAGCTGCATGATATCTCCCGGTCCATGCTCCATATCTACCATCAGCACGTCGAAGCCTGCCTTCGCCATGATCTCCGCTGTCACAGGGCTGGCTGACTGAAGCCATCCGGCGCAGAGCTTTTTCTTTTCTGCCAGAAGCTTTTTTGCCCTGTTGTGAAAAATTTCGTCTCTCCTTAACATATTCGAAACCTCCTGAATACTTTGTCTCTCTTCACCTTTTTATAAAGCAATCTCTGTGCCAGGTCGTTTTTTGCACATTTTCCGTTGTTTTTATTGATTTAGAGCCGCCATTTGTAATATAATGTTTAAACAAAACGTTTTTGAAACAATCTGATCTTAAATAAAGTAAAGGAGAGCTGCCATGATACGGATCGCCCTTGTCGTCCCCCACAAAGATTTTATCCCCAACGCCGCAACGATCCTGGAACAGCATAACAAGATGTATGCTGCCAGCGACTCGGAACAATATGTAATGGAAGAGGTCATCGTCAACAGCCGCAACTCTGACGACGTCCATATAAAGGCGGATATCGTGCTTACCCGCGGCCTTTTAGCGGAGATCCTGGCGAAACTTTCCGCCGATATCCCGGTAGTGGAGATCTCCGTGCCGACTGCGGATATCTTAAGGACCATCCGCTCCTGCATCCAGCTGTATGATCCTGCCCAGATCGGCATTATCGCCGCAGGGAACATGCTGGCAGGCATCTCCGGACTTTCCGACCTTTGCGAAGCGCCTATCAAAACCTACGTGCTCTCCCCTAACTGGAACAACGAAGCGCTGGTAGACCAGGCTGTATCGGAAGGCTGTGATGTGATCATCGGCGGCGTCAACACCTGCCGCTATGCGGAAATGATCCACATCCCCAATATGATCATCCAGACCAGCCGGGAAGCTTTCTGGAACGCCCTCACCACCGCGAAGCGCACCTGCATGATCTACCGGCGGGAACAGGAAAAATCCCTGCACATGCAGTCCATCCTGGATATTTCCCATGACGGGATCATTTTTATCGATGCTTCCCGCAGGATCACCACGCTGAACTTAAAGGCCCAGACTATTTTGCGGATCGACGGAAATTACCTGGGAAAGCGGATCTCCGACTTTCTCCTGCCTGTAGAGCTGAAGCATATTTTCTCCGACAACAAGGAGTATTCCGACGAGCCTTTTACCATTAACGGCTACACCTTAAGCATCAGCAAGACGTTTATCAAAACGAAGGCATTTATATCCGGCGCCATCATCAATCTCCAGATCGTTTCCGACAGTCACGGAACCGACGACTCGTCCAAAAAATCTTCGTCCGGCAGCGGTTTTATCGCGAAACTTCATTTTGACGATATCATCTGGAAGTCTCCTGCCATGGCCCAGACCATACATACCGCCCAGCGCTACAGCCTGACGGAAGCCAATATCCTGCTGATCGGGGAAAGCGGGACTGGAAAGGAAATATTTGCCCAGAGCATCCACAACGCCAGCCTTCGAAAGAACGGCCCCTTTGTGGCTGTGAACTGCGCCGCTATCCCGGACAACCTTCTGGAAAGCGAACTTTTAGGCTATGAATCCGGTTCCTTTACCGGCGCAAAAAAGTCCGGAAAACCCGGACTTTTCGAACTGGCCCATCACGGCACTATATTTTTAGATGAGATCGGGGAGATCCCCCTTGCCCTGCAGGCGAAGCTCCTTCGAGTGATCCAGGAAAAGGAGATCATACGCATCGGGGCCAGCAATGTGATACAGGTAGACGTGCGGATCGTCGCCGCCACCAACAAGAACCTGGAAAAGCTGGTGGACGAGGGGCGTTTCCGGGAAGACCTGTTTTACCGGCTGGACGTGCTGCGGATCTCCATTCCGCCTCTGCGCCAGCGAAAGGAAGATATTCCCCTGCTCGTCCTGGACTATCTGGAAAAGAATTTTCCCGGAATTTCTATTAATGATGGAGCGCTCCACATGCTTTCCCTGGCCCCCTGGCCTGGAAACGTACGCCATCTTTTCAACGTCTGCGAAAGGCTGGCCGTCCTGTCCACCGACAGCCGGATCGACGAAGAATGTGTCCGCATGGCTCTGCCTTCTGCGAAAACAGAACACGTTTCTTTCGCCCTTTCAGAGGCAGAGCTCGGCGAAGATGAATGCGCAGCTATCAGGAAGGCGCTGGAAAACTGCCATTTCAACCGGGCCGAGGCGGCGAAGATACTGGGGATGAGCCGGACGACCCTGTGGAGGAAGATCCGGGAATACCAGATACTTTAACACTGACAAGATCAAAAAGGCAGAGCATACAAAAATCTCGTTTCCGTATACTCTGCCTTATGACCACTGCAATCTTATTTTCTTTTACATGTTATCTCACTTAAAACAAATTCTCCCTGATAACTTGTCTTTGTCTTTTTTGCAACAGATAATCTCCATTACCCTTTCACCACCCCAATGGTCCGCAGCTTTTTCACCGGCTCCACCAGGTCTTTCTGGTTTTCCATCACCACGTCGATATCCTTATAGGCGAAGCGGCTCTCCTCGGCTACGTCGGACTTATTTTTCTTTCCCAGAACGACGCCCCGCTCCCTGAGATCCAGGATCACCTGCTCGCAGGAGAACTCGTTCATCGCCCCTTTTCTGGAATACCGCCTTCCCGCCCCGTGGGAGGAGGAGCAGAAGCTCTCTGGATTTCCTTTTCCGCGCACCACGTAGCTGTAGGAGCCCATTGCTCCGGGGATCACCGCCAGCTCGCCGTCTCTTGCTCTTGTAGCCCCTTTTCTGTGGACCCACACGTTCTCTCCGTAGTGATTCTCCAGGGCTGCGTAGTTGTGATGGCAGTTGATCTCTCCGGAAAATTCCAGAGAAAGATCCGTATACTTTCCGATCCATTTCTCCAGAATCGCCTTGACCGCCAGCATCATCTTCTCCCTGTTTTCCATAGCGAAATCCAAGGAAAGGTTCATCCAGTTTAAATACTGTTTTCCCTCTTTTGTATCTGCCGGGAGAAACGCCAGCCGATACTCGTCCGGCACCTGGCTGTACCATCTGGCGTTCAGCTCTCTGGCTTTCTGATGGAAATAGTCGCATACGCTTTTTCCAAAATGGCGGCTTCCAGAGTGGATCATTACGGAAATGTACCCTTCCTCATCTTCCTGAAGCTCGATAAAATGGTTTCCGCCGCCCAGAGTCCCGATCTGATAATAGCCTGCTTCCAGCTGGCCTAAAAGCTCGGCGTCTTCCTCATACTGATCAAACTCTTCAAAGGCCCGGTCCAGGGTATAGCAGGGCATTTCTGTTTTATGATGGGCGAATCCCACAGGCACATTACGTAAAATATCCCCGATGATTCCCTGGATCAGGTTTCCGTTTCCTGTCTGGATGTCCCTGATCTCCTCTGTCCGGATATTGGTTCCCACATAAGCCATGCCGCAGCCGATGTCCACGCCTACCGCATTGGGAATGATCACGTTTTTCGCCGCGATCACGCCGCCGATCGGCATTCCTTTTCCCGTATGGGTATCCGGCATAAGGCAGACCCATTTATGCAAGAACGGCAGTTCCGAGAGGTGATATGCCTGTTCCAGACAACTTTCCTCCAAATCCTTTTCCCTTTCCAGCCACACCTTTACCGGCCATTTTCCATTTTCATTCTGAAGTACAAACATATCCTCACATCCTTTCTTTTTTGTGTAACAGTCCAGCCGTGTATCTTCTTGTCAGCACAGGATGTACTGTTATTTTTCGTTGTACTTTTTCATTGCATCCACATCATAGACTATTTTTTCTTTCTTATCATTTAAAAAAAGTTGCGAACTGACGGAAACTTTGTGGTACACTGAAACTAGCGTTGATATACCGGGGAGGTAAGAACTATGGCTGAATTTCAGGAGCTGGTAAAGAATTTCCAGCGCATTCGCGACTATATGCGGCAATTTTATGTCTATGGCTTTAAGGTGCGGGGAGATTATACAGAAAAGAGCGCCCGCACCTATGATAACGAACGGCGGCGGATCGAAAGCTGGCTCTCTCCTTTTATCTATTCGGAATACACTTCCAAGGGACGCCAGGTTTCCATCACCCATGGGGAAGGCGAGCTTTCTTCCAATCCGCTTTTTGCCGCCTGGAAATCCAAAAGCTTTACGGACAACGACCTGCTCCTTCATTTTTTTATCCTGGCTCTTCTTTCGGACGGGCGGGAAATGACCGCCGGGGAGCTTGCGGACGCTGTCTCCGGTTTCGGCGGGGAGATCGACAGCCAGACGGCGCGGCTGAAATTAAAGGACTATGAGGATCTGGGCGTTCTGACCTCCAGGAAGGAGAAGAAATCCCTTCTGTACCGTCTCTCTCCTAAAAGCGCGTTACGGAAGCGCCTGGAAGAAGACCCGGAATTTTTCAGCCGTTTTCACGCCGCTCTCTCCTTTTTCTCGCAAATCGCTCCCTTCGGTTTTATCGGAAGCACCATCGAAGACAAATATTACGGGAAGAATACGATCTTCTCCTTTAAACATTATTTCATCGTACATACTCTGGAAGACGGGATCCTCTATCCCCTTTTAAACGCCCTGCACGAGGGACGCTTTGTGCTCCTTACAAACCACAGCGCCCGTTCCGGACGGGTGACAGAGATCGAAGGGCTGCCCCTGAAGGTTTTCGTCAGCACCAGGACCGGCCGCCGCTATATCTGCGTCTATACGCCCCGCGACCGCCGCTTTGTGAACCTCCGGCTGGACTGCATTTCTTCCGTACAGCCCCTGGATCTGCGGGAAACCAGCGGCCTTTATCAGGAAAAGCTGTCTGCCAATCTGAGCCGCTGTTTCGGCGTATCCTTTGGCAGCCGTGCATCCCGGCTGGAAGAGATCTGCGTCAAGCTGGCCATCGACGAGGAAAAAGAAGGCCATATCCTAAACCGCCTGTTCCGGGAAGGGCGCGGCGGCGAGATCATCCGCATTGACAGCCAGACCTTTCTCTACAGCGGATTTTTCTTTGACGTGGGAGAAATGCTTTCCTGGGTAAAATCCTTTACCGGACACATCCTGGATATCCAGAGTTCCAACAGGGAAGCCATGATAAGGATCACCACGGATCTGGAGATCCTGTACCGGATGTACTGCCAGGATCCGTCTGAAGCGAAAACCTTTTAAATGGAGTTAATGCCTGTTTTGGCTCCTGTTTTCCCGCCGTCCTGAACTGTTACATGGAGAGTATTATGAAAAAACAAGAATTTGAATTATTTGACAAAATATACGGCTGCTATTATCAGGCAGTAAGAAAGATCCTGGAAGAGGCGTCCCGATCCCCGGTCACGCGGGAGCGGATGGAAGAGATCTGCCAGGAAACCGCCTTTAGCGAAAGCCATCTGACCATTGTTCCAAAGCTGATAAATGGAAGCTGGAGCTGCCTTTTGTCCTCTGACGACGGGAAATTATTTTCTTCGGCGCTATCCTGCACCGACCTTTCTTTTCCTCTTACCCGCCTGCAGAAAGCCTGGTTAAAAGCTCTGTTAAGCGACCGGCGGATCCGGCTGTTTTTTCCTGAATCAGAGCCGGATCTTCTCGAAGACGCTTTAAAGGATACAGAACCTCTTTTTGATCTTCAGGATTTTTATTATTTTGACCAGTACCGGGACGGCGATCCTTATGAAGACAAACAATATATTTCTTCCTTTCGCGCCGTCCTTACTGCCCTGATAGAAAACCGCGTCCTTCTCCTTTCCTACGGCGGAAAGACCGGAGAGCCTTCGGTGATGGAGGCGGCTCCCTGTCGGATCCAATATTCCCCAAAGGATGATAAGTTCCGGCTTCTCGCTGTCAAAAGGACAAAACGTGGATTTACCATACCCTATATCTTCAATATCAGCCGGATCCTGGACTGCCGTCCGTCCCCGGAAAAGCTTCCAGAATCTTTTCATCCGGAAAAATGGGTATTTTCCAGGGCCGGCGCGGAGCCGGTGCGCATAGAGATCGACGGCAGGCGCAATTCTCTGGAACGCTGTATGCTGCATTTTGCCAATTACGAAAAGCATACGGAATTTGATGAAGCGCGGGGCGTTTATCTCTGTTCCATTTTCTATGATCCTCAGGATGAGACGGAGCTTTTGATCGAGCTTCTCTCCTTCGGCCCGGTGATCCGGGTGCTTGGGCCGGAAACCATGCTCTCTCAGATCCGCGAGCGGGTGGCCAGGCAGCATGAGCTGTTCTATAAATAATACCAGTCCTGGCGCACGGCTGGACTGTTACCAAGACAATATAGGGACAATATAGGTTTGTGAAAATCATCTTGCCTATTCTCTCTTTTCGTGCTACAATGTTCAATAAATAAATTATTTTTATATTTTTGAACAAGTTTAAACCGAAAGGAGATCATTTCATGGAAGACCGTTCTCAGACTTTAAAAGGCAGGATCGACTGGGTCACCACAGCTGTGCCCTTCTTGCTGATCCTGCTTTTATGTTTATGCTTCTTTCTTTTCCCGGATGCTTCAAAAAATATGCTGGATTCCATCCGTTTCTTCCTGGGCGACCAGCTGGGCGTATATTACCTGGCCATCGGCCTGGGCGTATTTCTTCTGTCCTTTTATCTCGCTTTTTCCAGGTACGGCAATATCCGACTGGGGCGTCCGGACGAAAAGCCGAAATACTCCACGTTTACCTGGGGATCCATGATGTTTACCGCCGGACTTGCGGCGGATATCCTGTTTTATTCCTTCTGCGAATGGGTCTTATACGCTAACGATCCCCACATTGCCGAGCTAGGCTCCATGCAGCAGTGGTCCAGCACTTACCCCATCTTTCACTGGGGCCCAATCCCCTGGAGCTTTTACCTGGTGCTGGCCGTCGCCTTTGGGTTCATGCTCCATGTGCGGAACTGCCGCAAACAGAAATATTCTGAGGCATGCCGTCCGATCCTTGGCGACAAGGTAGATAAAGCCCCCGGAACATGCATCGATCTGCTGGCGCTGTTTGCCCTTTTAGCCGGGACCGCCACCACCTTCAGCCTGGCGACTCCCCTGATGAGCCAGATCGTCGCTTCTCTCCTTGGCATTCCTAATTCCAAATGGATCACCATAGCTATCCTTCTGATCACCTGCGTGGTCTATACGGTTTCCGTTGTCCGCGGGATGAAAGGGATCGCCCTCCTGGCCGCCGCCTGCATCTACCTGTTTTTTGCCCTTTTAGCCTACGTCCTCTTCCTCGGCGGGGAGACTGGCTATATCATTGAAACCGGGTTTTCCGCAGTAGGAAATCTTGTGCAGAACTTCTTTACTATGGCCACCTACACCGATCCTCAGCGTACCACGTCCTTTCCTCAGAACTGGACCATCTTTTACTGGTCCTACTGGATGGTATGGTGCGTAGCGTCTCCGTTTTTTATCGGCAGCATTTCCAGAGGAAGGACGATCCGCCAGACCGTCCTTGGCGGCTATGTGTTCAGCTTAAGCAGCACCTTCGTCAGTTTCCTGATCCTGGGCAATTACGGCCTTGGCCTGCAGGTAAACGGCCGGCTGGACGTAATGGGAATCTACGGTGCATCCCAGGATCTTTACGGGACGATCATCGCCATTATAGACACCCTGCCTTTCCCGGCTCTCGTGCTGGTCCTTCTGGCCGTGACAATGGTGGCCTTTTACGCTACCAGCTTTGACGCCATCGCCCTGGTCGCTTCTTCCTACAGCTATAAAAAAATGGACAATGAAGAAGAGCCTCATACAGCAGTCAAGACCTTCTGGTCCATCATGCTGATCCTCTTCCCCATCGCCCTGGTGTTCAGCGACAGCTCCATGGCCAACCTGCAGACGGTTTCCATCATCGCTGCCTTTCCTATCGGGATCGTGATCATACTCATCGTAGCAAGTTTCTTAAAAGACGCAAAACAGTATATGGATGGCGGGAAGTGACCGCCATCCATATATGCGTCAATCATCATTTAATCCAGAGTCTGCTGTACGACTCCGTCTACAACGTACTGGCCTTTTTCATTTACAGTCTTTCCATCTGGGGTTGCTGTATTTTTAAACATTGCTCCCTTCTTACCATTTGATTCTTTCGTAAAGAAATACCAGGCGTTATCAATGGAAAACCAGCCAGTGATCATGCGTCCCTGCGTACCGTCTGATACCGGATTCAGGTAATAACTATCTCCGTATTCATCTGTGAACCAGCCAGTAACCATAAATCCATTTTCATCAAAGCGGAACCAATCAAAGGTCGACTGTCCCATTGAAGCATCTGCGTAAGGATTTTCCAGAGCAGCCCATTCATTGGTATAAACACGGCCATTTATATATTGCCACTTTCCTGATTCATGCAGCACCCAAGTGCCGCCCTTTACAACATAATCCGGTGTGCCGTCTGTATTTGAGCTGCTGGCCGAAGGCGAGCTGCCGCTGCCTCCACCGCTTCCACTGCCGCCGCTGCTTCCACCACTTCCACTACTTCCACCACCTGAAGGATTTGATGTACTGTTTTGTATCCATCCAGCTTCCAGAAGCATATCTGCCGTTACTATAGTGGAAAAGTCATATCGTTCTCCATTATAATACCATCCGTCAAACTGATATCCATCTTTTACAGGTGTTTCTGGTTCCTGCACTTTTCCTCCTACAGCAACAATCTGTATTTCAACAGGAGTTCCTCCCTTTGAATCAAATGTCACCTGATATCCCGCTTCCGCCGCACCTTCCGTAAACCGCGCCTGGAGCAGCACATCTGTGTCGCTGGTAAAACTATAAACAAGTTCCGTGGAAACCAGCTCGCCGTCCTGATACCAGCCTTCAAACTGAGAATTTTCAGGAATTGCTCTAAGCTCCACTGTTTCACCAGCTGTGTAGAATCCCGTTCCTCTCACTTCTCCGTTCCCCAGAACAGAAGCTGAAACGAATATCTCATTTTCCATCAGCTCTTTTTCCATGGAAACAATGCTTTGATCATCACAGATAAGCCTGTAATTTTCCCGTGGAGTTCCTGTGATACTGTTAATCTCGCCGCGGAAGGTCTTGCCATTTGTGACTTCGATACCGTCTGCCGTTACAACCCTGTACAGCTCGCCGTCCTCATCGTATTCGATAATAGAATAACTCATCGTTCCGTTGTCTGTTCCGACGATCTTAACCGAATACTCGCCATCTCCCGGCAGGATAGCATATTTGATATCTCCTTCGGTGAATGTACAAATGCCATTTTCAATCGTCTCGTCCACAGTGTTGGAAGCGATTCTTCCTACCAGTCTGCCGTTGGAGTTGTATATTTCCACATCGACCGGGCAGGCGATCTGCAGACACTTAAATCTGTACATTCCTTCCGGCCAGATCCCAGAGGAGTTCTCCATCCAGGCCATGTAGCTGGCTGTAGTATGGGTGCATATGAGTTTCTTAATATAGTCTATGTCAATCGTTGTTAGAACATCCACAGTGACTAGAAATCCATTAAACATTACCATTTTTTCTTTGCTAAGCTTTTTTCTGGCAGCCGGATCATCTTTAAAATATTCAAGAACTTCTTCAAGAGCTTCCTCAATAAGTTGTCTTGTAGCCTCCTCCAGGTCAGTAATATCTAGTTCTTTATACAAAATCTCTATAAGCTTATCTTTTTCTTCGCTAGGAAAGTCAAACATGTCGATGTAATCCATTATTTCAATGGGTTCATAAGACTCATCCCCTTTATATTTGGAATACTCTACGCTTACCCTTCTTTTCGTATTTTCATAGTTTTCTACCCATCGATTAGCTATGACAAATGTATTTCCATATTTATCATAACCCATACTTTTGAGAGGAACCGAGGGTACCATATCAAGATAATCTACAATATTAAAAATATTATTATACAACTCATCCCGAACCATCCCTTTTGTTGTAACATTAGGCGTCGCATATGTATATGCATAGATATCCGACGGGACAATTCCAAGAAGCTTCGTACGATCAAATTCAGCAGCCAGCAGGTTCGCCACTGCCGCAGCCCTGCTATGTCCACATAGCAGTAACTTTAATTTTTGATCATAAAGATTATGTTCGTTTTTATATTGATAAACAGCGCTTGCCACATTATTTTTTGCTATTTCAAAGACTTTATGTTCTTCTTCCTCAGTTCCAAGATACAGATTTCCAACCCACTCTTTTGTCCCTACAGTA